>JBGVPY010000064.1:0-3414 GCA_045127235.1 Eubacteriales bacterium | reverse complement strand
ACTGCCTCAAACTTAGCAGCAAGCTTTTCCATAAGGGGCTTGAGAGAGGTGGAACCGGAAATGTTGATCTCACCGGAAAGTCCGGGAACAACCGTGTACGCTACTGCACCGTCCTTGGTGGAAACGTAGCCGTTGTCGGAAATGATTGTCTGCGCATCAGAGCTTTGAAGGAAGGTAAGGAATGCGGTATTGACTTCGCTTGCAACCTTGCTTTCCTGATATACGACGTTAAGAGGGCGGGAAATCTTATAAGAACCGTTCTTGATGTTCTCCACCGTTGCTTCCACGCCGTCAACCTTGAGCATCTTTACGTCGTCGGTGACGTAGCCAAGGCTATCATAGCCGATTGCAATGGGGTTGCTTCTGATCTCAGCGAGAACCGCTTCGGTTGTTTTTCCAATGATAACTCCGGAAACGTCGGTCTTGCCCTTGAGACCGATGATCTCCATAAATGCGGACTTTGTTCCGCTACCGTCCTCACGGGTAACAACGCTGATGTTCTTGTTTTCATCAAACGCCCCGCCACCGCAAGAGGTAAGCGCACCAAGGGTGCAGAATGTGAGTGCAAATGTGAGTATGAGTGCAAAAATCTTTTTCATTTACTTAAATCTCCTTTTCTTTGTTTTGCACCATCATTATACCAAAGCTGAAAAATTCCAACCACCATACTTTCGTTCGGTGCGTGTAAGTTTTATGTAAATTTGCAAAAAATCCGTGGCAATTCGGTAAGCGAAATAACAGCGTTTTAGACCGATTGTGTCAAAAGAAATATTATTTCTACAAAGCGAAAAAATTATTCAAAAAGGTATTGACAAAGTAAAAAATCTTATGTTAAAATAAAGCCCCTCACAGAGATGTGAGCTTCAAAATCGAATAGATGAATCAAGTGCCAAATTAACTCTTCGGAGTAAACATAAAAGATCGCTTGACGATCCTCAAAACTGATCTGAGTCAAAAGACTCGTACTTACATATCGGCACGGAGCATCATTTTTTTAGCGAACGAGTGCCGTTCGCTTATTGGTGTTTCCGTAAAAGCCTGTTTGTAAATACGAGTCTTTTTGTTTTGTCATCAGGAGGTAAAATGAAACACAAAAACTTCTTCATCATTCCCAATCAAATATTCGAACTCGGTTTGAAGCCGAAGGAGTTCGTAGTCTATTGCTGTTTGCTTCGGCACAGCGATAAGAATACTGACAACTGTTTTCCGTCCCGCCGACTTATCGCAGACGAGTGCTACATAGATAAGAAAACGGTTGATTCCGCACTCAAAGAGCTTGAAACGCGAGGACTTATCAAGAAGGTGTGCCTATACCGAGATAACGGTTCACGGACAAGCAATATGTACTACCTTGCATCGCTCTTGGAATAGCGTAGAATTTCCTTATGGGTGGCTTCAGATATTCGTAGCCATAAGAAGATTAAAGAGAACAAGAGAAATACCAACAGAAAAGAAGAAAGATATATAGTCGGCGTTGCTGCATCGGCTCGGATTTTCGCCTATCGAAAATCAAGCAGGAAGAAAAAGATTGCGAATCCGCAATCTTTTTGATTTTTATAAATATTTTTCCATAAGCTGTTTAACGCTTTGTTTTTCTTCTTCAGTTAAAGCAAAGGAATATTTTTCAATATACGCCTTGAATTTTTCCTTATTGATTGTTTTGGGAGCAGCACCTACTCTTCTTTCAAAATTGCCGAAAAGAATGTTGTCTGCTTTTTCCTCTGATAAGTCAAGTCCTTTTAATTCCTTATCGTCAAAGCTTAACGTTGTTTTATCTGTGCCGATAAAGGTTGTAACAAGATTAAATATCCAATCTGCATACTTTTCATCACAGATAAAGCTGCGGTCGGTACCGAAAATGAGTCTATTGGAATATTTGTTAAAGAAGCTTTTGTAATAATCGTAATTTTTTTCAAACTCAACATACATTTCTCCGCCCGGAGTTAAGTCAACACAGAAATTTGGATATTTTTCAAATAAATCTTCCAAAATTTCAGGCTCTTTGCTACAGAAAAAGAAATGAGCATAGGTCATACAAATATTAGGATAATCCTCAAGAATTTTAATTGCTTGATCTCTTACGTCCTCATATGAGGTAAAGGTACCGTCGGTATATGTCCAACCGCAATCAATCGCCCATTGTGGCGCTCTGTTTAAATCCCAAAATTCATCAGGGTCGTTTACGTGCATTATTACTTGAGTGCCGTCCTTTTCAATTTGCTGGTACATTTTATTAAGCTCTTTATGGTTTAGATTTTTGCCTATTCTTTTATGCTCTGTTGGCTTTCCTTCAAGCATTTTTATACCGTCAAAGCCTATTTCCATAAGCTCCTTATACTGAGTTAGTGCGTCCATATCGCTTGGCATATTATCAATAGGGACCTCAATAAGCTCAATACCTGCATGAACATATGTGTTTGGTCTTGCTAATTTGTAAAAGCCGAGCATAATATTGTTGCATACGTTTGAACGATAAAAAGGGATTGAGCAAATGTTTATGGCGTGAACTCCGCTGTTTTCAACGTAATTATCAAAGCACGCGATATAATCCTTATTATCTGTTCTTGATATATGTAAATGGCTATCAATTATTTTTCTCATTTTATGCTCCAATTATTTAATTTCAGGAATTTCAAGTAGCTCCCCACCACGCTTTGCAGATTCAGCTGCGATAATACCCGGAAGTGAAATTCTAATGCCCATATCAACGTCAATAGGTGGCTCGGTATCATCAATTATGCATTTTATAAATTCACGCATCATTTTTGCATCTACTCCACCATGGCCGTAAACATCTCCTGTGTTTGAAAGCTTAACAGGGATTTCAAAGAATTTTTCAAAGGTATTTGGAATTTCGTACATTTTTGCAAATGAGGTTGCTTCCTCTAAAGGCTTGGTTTTATCGGTAAGTATTGAGCCTTTTGTTCCATACATAGCAAAATTATGGTCGTAGCCCACATACATACCAAAGCCGATAAATATACGAATTACTGCACCTTTTGCAGTTTTGAAAATTGCTATTCCGTTTTCGTTTCCGTCTCTATATGGGTTGTATTTTGCAGAGTCAGGTGCCATACAGGATACGCTTACACAGTAGTCATCCATAATGTAAAGAAGCGGACCTAAATTGTGTGTTAAATAGGTTATTGCAGGATTGTATCTTCTCCAATGATTTTCAGGCTCATATGGTTTTATTTCATCGGGATGAGTTGCATGTAAATATTCTGATTCGGCATAAAGAATTTCGCCAAATTTTCCATCCTCATACATCTTTTTCCACGCCTCAATAAACGCCCAATAAAAGCAGTTTTCTCCAGCCATATATTTAAGCTCAGGATGTGCTTTTACGGCATCACGAAGAATTTTTGCTTCCTCTAATGTTTCTATTGATGGAATTTCGCTCAATACATGCTT
>JBGVPY010000063.1:0-25674 GCA_045127235.1 Eubacteriales bacterium | reverse complement strand
CGATACCGTGGAAAGATATTCGGAAACCTTTAAGTGCGATATGACCTATTATGCAACCAAGACCGCCCTGTCGGACGGCACACAGGTGATCCTCAGACTTGCGGTAAGAAGTAGCCAAGTTACGCCTTATTTTACCGCCATCATTCCGCTTTTCATTCTTGTTCTTGCCGTATCCCTCGTTCTTTCATTTATTCTCTCAACCTTTATATCCCGTAACGTTTCATCCAAGGTGACAGAGATCGGGGAGAGCTTAAAGAGCATGAACGAAGGACAGTATGCACCGATCCGGACCGATATGAGCGAGCCGGAGCTGTATGGGGTTCTCAATCAAATTAACGAGCTGAACGCAAACATTCATAGTCATATCCGTGTTGCAGACGGCGAGAGAGTGAAGCTAAACGCCGTGCTTGATAACGTATCGCAAAGCATTATTGCTCTTGATAAATCCAAACGTATCGTTTTCGCCAATAAGCGCGCGTTTGAAATGTTTAACGGAACGCACCACGATATTGGTAGGGATCTTGTGTTCCTAATTGAAAAGCTGCCTGTTTACGAGCAGATCGCCGAGCATATCGGGGAGAATTTCGCTTTCAACTGCGCTTACGACGATAAATATCTGTCGGTAGTCATTACCAAGGTAACAAATGAGGTCATCTGCGACGACATCTCCGCTATCATCATCGTTACGGATATTACGAAAGAAAAGCTGATCGAGAAGCAAAAAAGCGATTTCTTTGCCAATGCTTCTCACGAGCTCAAAACGCCCATCACGGTGATGCAAGGCTTTGCCGAGGTACTGATGAACAAGGAAGGTACGGATGATACCTCCAAAAAACAGCTTGGACGGATCTATAGGGAATGTCTCAGACTCGACTCCCTGATTTCGGATATGCTGATGCTTTCCAAGATCGAAAGCGGAGAAGCTCCTAAGAGAGCGCTTTCCGAGGTGGCTCTTGAGGATATCGCAAAAGAGGTTCTCGACGGTCTTTCCGAGAAGGCACAAAGCAGAAATATCACAGCCAAAATCGTTGGCTCTGCCAAGATATGCGCCGATCAAACCATGATTTTTGAGCTTGTTGAGAATCTTGTTTCCAACGCCATCAAGTATAACAAGGACGGCGGCTCGGTAACGGTTTATATTACGGAAACGGACACAGGCGTTTGTCTTAAGGTTGAGGACACGGGCATCGGTATCGAAAAAGAGCATCTGCCGCGCCTTTGCGAGCGCTTCTACCGTGTGGATAAATCTCACTCCAAGCGTATTGGCGGCACAGGCCTCGGTCTTGCCATCGTAAAGCATATATGCGCCATAAACGATGCTGAGCTTTCTATTGAGAGTGATTTCGGTGTCGGTACGACCGTCACGGTTGTTTTCAGCAAATAATAACTTAGCGGCAAGGAGTTTTTGCTCCTTGCCGCCGTGCTTTTATTCGGTGTCTTGTAGCGTTTCCATCACCAACCTCGCTCCGAGGCGGAAGGCGTATTCGAAGATGGCTGCTTCGGCAAGACTCATATATTCACTCCAGCAATCGTGGAACTTTTCGAATGTTTCCTTCTGCTCGTCTGAGAAACTCTTTTCTAAGTCCTCGTGATGCCTTGCCATATAACCGAGCAGTTCCTTCATCTCTTGGGAGTTGGTTCGGCTGTCCTCTTGCGGAATTATGTTTCCGTGCCATAACTCTTTTATCATACTTTTCATAGGTTGTGCCTCCTTTTCTGTCAGCACAACAACATACCACAGAAGAGAGAGGAAGTCCAGCATTTTTTCAAAAAATAAATCCAACTTTTTCGTAGTCCTATTCTTTGTTTATTGCTCCCCAACAGGTCGGTAGCGAAAATCGCCTTTTCTTTGATTACTGCGTATCAATTTTTGAACGGTGAAGGGAAAAGAAAAATGCAACACAGACTTTTCGTCCATGTTGCATTTTTCTTAGTTTAGCCACTCTCAATTGGCATTTTCTTTTGGATCCAACTTAATATCCTTATGAGAACCTGCCTTTTCGCAATCTTTTTTTGTTATACAAGTCCTTCAAAATTCTTTTGTCTTAAATACTCATAAACCGCAATAGCGCATGAGTTTGACTGATTTAACGAGCGTAGTCCATCTTTCATAGGAATTCGTAAGCATCTATCAGGATATTTATCAAGTAAATCCTCAGGCAGACCACAGCTTTCGCGACCGAAAAATAAATAAACGTCATCGCCATATACAATGTCAGTATATCTATTTTTCGCTTTTTTTGAAAACAAATAAAAATTACAGTCGGGATTTTTCTCAAAAAATTCCTCTAAATTTTCGTAGTAGAAAATTTCTAAATGAAACCAATAGTCCATTCCTGCACGCTTTAATTTTGCGTTGTCAATAGTAAAACCAAATGGCTTAATCATATGTAATCTTGCACCACTTGATGCACAGGTGCGAGCAATGTTTCCTGTATTTTGTGGTATTTCAGGCTCTAATAAAACGATATTTAACATAAAATCACCTCAAAACAATTATACTTTTTTGAGCTTTAAAAGTCAACAAAAATGAAACATTATTTAAATTTTTGATTTTATAGTGGAAATTTTCAAAATAATATTGTATAATATATCCTGTATAACTATGGAAGGACGCCAAATTAGGCATAATTTAATGGGAATTTTTACTAAAATCTTTGGAACTTATAGCGATAGACAAATTAAAAAGATTGTTCCTATCGTTGACAAAATAGAGGAGCTTGAAGAGGATATCTCTAAGCTATCCGATGCAGAAATGAAAGCTAAAACCGATGAATTTAAAAATCGCTTAGCTAACGGAGAAACTCTTGATGACATTTTACCTGAGGCATTTGCATTGGTAAGAGAAGCATCAAAAAGAGTTCTTGGTAAAAGACCGTTCAGAGTTCAGTTAATGTGTGGTATTTTACTACATCAAGGCAGAATTGCAGAAATGAAAACAGGTGAAGGTAAAACTCTTGTTGCAACCTTGCCGTCATACCTTAACGCCTTAACCGGCAATGGCGTTCATGTTGTTACGGTTAATGACTATCTCGCAAGACTTGGCTGTGAGGAAATGGGCAGAGTTCACGAATTTTTAGGACTGACAACAGGACTTGTTATTCACGGTCAAACAAAGGAACAAAAGAAGCATGCCTACAACTGTGATATTACCTACGGAACAAACAACGAGTTTGGCTTTGACTATCTTCGTGATAATATGGTTACCTACAAAGAGGATATGTGCCAACGAGGACATGTTTTCGCCATCGTTGACGAGGTCGACTCTATTCTCATTGATGAAGCAAGAACCCCGCTTATTATTTCCGGCGCAGGTCAAAAATCTACCGATATGTACGACAGAGCAAACGAATTTGTTCGTAAGCTAAGCAAGCTTGTTATCAAAGAGCTTGATATGAAGGTTGAGCATGATGATGTAACACAAGATTATATCATTGACGAAAAAGCTAGAACAGCAACACTTACAAAGCACGGTGTTGACAAGGCTGAAAAGTATTTCGGTATTGAAAACTTAACCGATAATGAAAATAACGAGCTTTATCATCATATTCAACAGGCTATGAAGGCTCATGGTATTATGCATAAGGATACTGATTACGTAATAAAGGACGGACAAATTGTAATTGTTGATACTTTTACAGGACGTTTAATGCCGGGAAGAAGATATTCTGATGGCTTGCACCAAGCAATAGAAGCCAAGGAAAAGGTTAAAATCCAAAGAGAAAACAGAACTATTGCCACAATTACGTTCCAAAATTACTTTAGAATGTATAAGAAGCTTTCTGGTATGACAGGTACAGCGTTATCTGAGGAAAATGAATTCAGAGAAATTTACGATCTTGACGTTGTAGTTGTACCTACCAACAGACCTATGATAAGAATAGATCATAATGACATCGTATACAAAACCATAGCAGGCAAGGATAAAGCTATAATTGAGCAAATCAAGGAATGCCACAAAAAAGGACAACCGGTTTTAGTAGGTACTGTTTCAATCGAAAAATCTGAGGCCTTATCAAGAAAGCTTAAGGGGGCAGGTATTCCTCATACAGTACTTAACGCTAAATACCACGAAAGAGAAGCGGAAATTGTAGCACAAGCAGGTAAGCTTGGCGCAGTTACAATCTCAACTAATATGGCAGGACGTGGTACAGACATTATGCTTGGCGGTAATGCTGAATATCTTGCGAAAAGAAAAATGCGTGATGACGGATATGACGAGGAGATTATTGCGCTTGCAACAGGAAGCTCACAATCTGTTTCTGAGGAAGTATTTGCCGCAAGAGAGGTTTATTCTCAGCTTTATAAGCAATTTAAAGAGGAAATTGAACCGGAAGCTAAGAAGGTAAGAGAAGCGGGTGGCTTATATATTATCGGTACAGAAAGACACGAAAGCCGCCGTATTGACAATCAGTTAAGAGGTCGTGCAGGAAGACAGGGAGATCCTGGCGAATCAAGATTCTTCATTTCCTTTGAGGACGATCTTATGCGTTTATTCGGTGGAGACAGAATTTTAAGCATTGTTGACCGTGTCGGTATGGATGACAATATGGCGTTAGACTTCAAAATTGTTTCAGGACACATCGAAAGCGCTCAAAAGCGCCTTGAGGACAGAAACTTCTCACGCCGTAAAAACGTATTGTCATATGATGACGTAATGAATCAGCAAAGAAATATTATCTATAAGCAAAGAGCAGAGGTTTTAGATGGAGTTGACCTTCATTCTAAAATTGAAAACATGATTCGCAGTACCATTACCGAAGCTGTTGAATCGCATCTTGTTGGCGATTACGATGAATGGGAATTGTCTGCATTAAAGTCTAAATACCGCGGTTTATTATGCTCAGATAACGATTTTACTGATGAAAATATTTCAAAAAATGAAATTTTAAATACCTTACTTGATAGAGCAATGGTTCTTTGGAAGAGTAAAGAGACTTTATTTGGCGAGGACGGAGCAAGAGAGGTAGAAAGAATAATTTTACTTCAAAACGTTGATGAAAAATGGATGGATCATCTTGAGGTAATGGATGACCTTCGTGAAAGCATAGGACTTCAAGCGTATGCTCAAAGAAATCCGTTAAACGAATATAAGCTTGCAGGTGCTGATATATTTGATGACATGATATTAAATATCCGCGATGATACAGCCAGAGGAATTTTAATGGCTGTTCCAAGACAAGAGCCAATGAAGCGTGTACAGGTTGTAAAGCCAACTGAGGAAGGCTTCATGAACTTCGGTGCAAAACCACAAAAAAGACAGGAAGCGCCAAAGAGAGAGCCTGTAAGAAACGAAAATAAGGTAGGACCTAATGAGCCATGTCCTTGCGGAAGCGGTAAAAAATACAAAAAATGCTGTGGCTCACCGCTTTTAAGAGGTCAACAGTAATGGGCTTTGGATTGTTATTTATCGGATATTTCTTTACCTTCATAGGCGCATTGGCTATTCCTATTTCTCAGTATACCTATGTTTTAGGAACAGGCATTATTTTGTTTTCCTTGAAAAAACTGATTTTAGAAAACAAAATGTTTGTTGCAAGCGCAATTTTTGCAGGCGTATTTGAGATTTTTAGTGTTGTGGCATTAATGATAAGCTTATTTCAACCGGAAAGCAAAGCGGGCAGTATATTAGCGGAAATTCAGCTAATATGCGCTTGCGTATTGAATTTGCTGTTGTTATCTTCAATACTGATTATTTCCAAGGAAGTAGGAGCTACTAAAATTCAGTCAAAATCAATCGTAAATACTGTTATTACCGTTGTTTCTCTAATTTTAGTATCTTTAAGCGTAATTTTGCCTAACGCTGAGGCACAAGCCAGATGCTTTTTAGTTCGATACGTTGCCATGATTATTTATGTTATTTTTACACTGATAACCGTATTTAACTGTTATGCAAGCATTTGCTATGAGGACGATGAAAATATGGAAAAATCAACAGGAAACAAACCAATTGATTTTCTCAATAAAATCCTTGACAAAGCAATGAACAAAAACAAGGATAGCATAAACAAAAACAACAAAAGTGGGAAGAAGAAATGAAAAAAATATATTTAATCTTATCTGTTATATTTCTTTTTAACCCGATAATTTCGGTAATTGACGTTTTACCTGATTTTATAGGATATCTGCTTCTTTTGAAGTTCTTTCATACAATGTCCTACACCAATGATGGCGTAAACGATTTGTGCAAAAGCATACGTACCTTGTCTTTAATTACAGGACTTAAAATCATCAGCTTGATTTTAATGCCAACTCTTGCAGTTCTTGATCAAGCAATGTACTTGGTATTTTCTTTTGTTTTTGCAATTTTAGAGTGCGTTTTCGGTATTCCGCTTATAAATAAGATGTTTGATACGTTTTCAGACGTTGCGCTATACGAAAATAACGCAGAATGTGCAAATAATACAGTTGTTAAAAACATAACGATAGGCGCTTTTGTTGCAAGATTGGTTCTTGCTTCTTTGCCTGATTTTACGTTTCTTTCAATTTCAAACGGAGTTGATACACAAACGGGAATAAACATGCTGCAATTTAGACCCATGCTATTTACTGTTTCTGTATTCGTTTCTTTAATAATCGGCATTGTATGGCTTGTTTTTATACTTAGATACATCTGTAAACTATTTACTAAAAATGCAATTAAACTCTTAAAAGAGGACTATTCGCAAAGAGCCATAGGCAGAGGACTGTTGTTTTTATCAAGGGATAGCATGACGTATTTGACAGTTCTTTGTATATGCTCAGCATTAGTAGTTGATTTTAACTTAAATTTAGTAAATATACTTCTTGATAGCTTGTTTTCTGTACTGATTACCGTAGTTTTAATTTTAATGTCAGTAAAGGACTACTATAAAGAAAAATTATTCTTAGTAGTTATAGGAGCATTAAGTGTATTCCATTTAGCCGTTGATATTACTTTAACTGTTAAGGCTATTAAATTCTTTGAAAAATACAATTTAGACAGCATACAAAGAGTATCACAGGCAGAGGATATGTATTTCTCAATGTGCACCTACGCTTCTATATCAGCAGCTTTATTTATACTTATAATTTTCCTTTCAACGCTTTCTCTTTACAGAAACGCTAAGGATACGCTTCTTTTAAATTCAGGGCTTTTCGTTGATGCAAGCAGAGAAGCACTAATTGAGGAATTTAATAAGGACACCAAAAGAAACGTTACGTCAGTTTGCGTATTTTCAGTTGTAGCAGGCATAGTATATTGCTGCTATATCTTTTTCAGACATTTACTACCTGTAACAACGTTATTAAATTCAATAGCTGAAATTGCATTTATGTTTGCATTTATTAAATCAATTTTACACCTGTATGATAACGTTTATAAACGACTTTTTATTCATGCATAAAATGCTCTCAAAATGAGAGCATTTTTTCATTAAGTACTTGACAAAAGGATAATACTGTACTAAAATTGTGTTGAAATAAACTCTTGATAAAACAGAGGGCGAAATGGCTCAAAAAATAGATATTTTAAACGGTGGAATTGTTAAGAAAATCATCGTATTTACAATTCCAATCATGCTTCAAGGCATTTTACAAAACCTGTATAATTCAGCTGACCTTGTGATAGTAGGTCAATTTGCAGGAGATAATGCACTTTCCTCAGTTGGCGCAACAACAACCATATTTGGTGTTATGCTATCGTTGTTTTTGGGTATAACAACAGGTGTTGATGTAATATCATCATTGTTTTTCGGCAAGGGCGACTATAAAAATGTAAGAAAAGCAATAGATACCGCCGTAATTTTAGCTCCAATCTTAGGTATAATTTGCGCAATAATAGGATTTTTCTCAGCGCGACCTGTGTTAGTGCTTATGAACACACCCGAGGCAGGTGGAGTTTTAGATGGAGCAACGCTGTATCTTAAAATTTTAATGATTGGCGTTCCTTTTACGTTACTTTTCAATTTTTGCTCTGCAATTTTAAGAACGTCTGGAGAAACTAGAAAGCCTTTTATATACCTCATGATTGCAGGCATAGTAAACGTGTCCTTGAACCTTGTTTTTGTAGCCGTATTCAATATGGGTGTTGCAGGTGTTGCAATAGCAACGGTAATTTCACAAACGCTATCTGCTACTTTAATTTTACTTAATCTTATGAGAAATCAAGGGCTGTTTTCATTTAATCTGAAAAATATTGATTTTTCTTGGGGAATTTTCGGTAAAATGGTGCTTGTAGGCTTGCCAGCAGGCGTACAGAGCTGCGCATTTAACGTTTCAAATGCATTTTTACAATCAGGTGTAAATACCTTTGGCAACGATGCGATTGCAGGAAGCACAGCGGTATCAACTATTGAAAATCTTCTTTGGGTTTCACTTAACTCATTTATAAATGCCGCGACTACCTTTGTTAGCCAAAACGTAGGTGCAGGAAAGCTTGATAGAGCTAAAAAGTCATGTATCTATACGCTTTTAATGACAGCATGCTTAGGCGTCATTGTTGGTCTTACCGCATATCTTTGCGGAGATATGCTTCTTAGAATATTTATTGAAAATAACGATTTAGCAATGCAATACGGAAAAGATAGATATTCAATTACGTTCCCATTCTATTTCTTAGCTGGTATAATGGGCGTTTTACCTGGTGCAATTCGCGGATTTGGCTCGAGCTTGCCGCCGTCTATTATTACTCTTTTAGGTGCTTGCGGAGTTAGAATAGTTTGGATTTATACGGTGTTCAAAATGTATCCAAACCTTACCACGCTATATCTGGTTCATCCAATCACATGGATTATTACTATTACTGCACTTTCAATCAATCTTATAATTGCTTACAAAAAAACAAAATTCAAAATTCAAAACAAAAAACTCGCTTAGCCGAGTTTTTTGTTTTGTCATTAAATTTGACAAATGTTACCAAAAATAAAAATAAATTAACAAAATTCTATTTAATACTTGTACAACTTAATTTTATGTGCTATAATATATAAGAATATTTACGCTATTATGTTGGAGGTAAGCAGGTGTACGATTTTCAAAAGGCAGATATGTGGAAGCGTATTTCTGCTTGGTTGTTTGATTTTATCATTATCGGCATCGTTATTGTAGGCGTTGCTTTAGGTCTTTCATCCTTATTTAGATACGATGCGCATTACAATAAGCTTAATGAATGCTATGAAAAATACGAAGTTGAATACGGTATTGATTTAGAGATTTCAAACGAGGATTATGGAAAACTTACTGATGAGGAAAAACAAAAATACCTCGAAGCAGGCGAGAAAATGCAGGATGATGAAGAAATCCGCGCTCGCTATAACATTGTAGTAAATCTTGTTCTTACTGTTACAACATTTAGCATAATGCTCGGATTTGTAATAACTGAGTTTGTTGTTCCACTTTTCTTTGGTAACGGCCAAACTCTTGGTAAGAAAATATTTGGTATCGGAGTTATGCGTACTGACGGCGTGAAGATTACACCGCTTCAATTATTTGTTCGTTCCATTATGGGAAAATGTACGGTGGAAACATTAGTGCCTGTTTTTGTTGTAATTATGATTATTCTTCGAGCAACGGGAGTAGTTGGACTTGCTATTCTTGCGGCAATTATTTTATCGGAGATAGTTTTACTTATTGCCACCAAGGAACGCACACCGATTCATGACATTATGTCGGGAACCGTAACGGTTGACATTGCAAGCCAAATGATATTTGATACTCCCGAGGAGCTTTTGGCATATAAACAAAGAATACATGCGGAAAAGGTTAATAGCTCAAAAGAGCAGAACCATGACGCATGATTTAATATAGTTAAATTTTTATTTTATAGAGAGGCGAATCTGTATGAAAATTGTTTTGCAGAATTTGACAAAAATTTTCCCTGCCCGCGATAAGAAGCACGGCAAGGAAACTATTGCTGTCAACGACTTCACATTTACCATTCCTGATGGTAAGTTAGTAGGACTTCTTGGTCCTTCCGGTTGCGGAAAAAGTACTACCCTTTATATGATCAGTGGTCTCCAAGAGCCATCTGGCGGTAAGATTTTCTTCGGTGAAGATGATGTTACTGAGCTTACCCCTGAAAATCGCGGTGTAGGACTTGTATTCCAAAACTACGCATTATATCCTCATATGACGGTTAAACAGAACATTTTGTTCCCACTTCAAAACCTTCGCGGCGAGGATAAACCAACAAAGGAGCAAATGATCGAAAGAGCATATGAAGCAGCTAAGCTTGTACAAATTGATGAGCTTATGGACCGTAAGCCAAGCGAGCTTTCTGGTGGTCAGCAGCAAAGAGTTGCTATTGCCCGTGCTTTAGTAAAAATGCCAAAGGTTCTTCTTCTTGATGAACCGCTTTCCAACCTTGATGCTCGTTTAAGACTTCAAACAAGAGAAGAAATCAAGAGAATTCAAAAGGAAACAGGAATTACAACTATTTTCGTAACTCATGACCAGGAAGAAGCTATGTCTATTTCTGATATTATCGTAGTTATGAAACTTGGAGTTGTTCAACAGGTTGGCGCTCCACAGGATGTTTATGACGATCCTACGAACCTATTCGTTGCTAAATTCTTGGGCACACCGCCTATCAACGTATTCAAAGGCTCGGTTATTGGTGGTAAGCTTATAATCAACGGAGCAACGGTTCTTAATGTTCCCGGTGTTGACGATAGAGAAGTATATGTCGGCATTAGACCTGAAGGTTTTATTCCTAATCCGGAAGGTGCTTTTGAATGTAACCTCAGCAACGTTGAGGTAATGGGTCGTGATGTAAGCGTTGTTTCTACTAATGATGCTTCACTTAATCCATTTATACGTTCTATCATTGATGCTGACTGCAAGATTGACAAGGAAGTAAAGACAATCAAATTTGATCTTAAACCACACAAGGTTCTTTTATTTGATGACAAAACAGAAGAAAGAATTTATTTTGAGGTGAACTGATTATGACTAACCAATCAGTCGCTAAGAAAAAGTATACATGGTATAAATTTACCAAAAAGGTTGATGATGTTTCTCGTAAAATCAAGCTTGATAAATGGAAAGCATGGCTTTATCTTCTTCCAACATTGATTTTACTTACTATCTTTACCTTCTGGCCAATTATTAGTACCGTTAGAATGGCGTTTACTGTTTATTGGGATCCTGAAGCGCCTATCTATCAGTATGATGAAAACGGAAACATCGTAACTGACGATGATACCGGCAAAAAGGTAGTTTTAGGATACGGCGAATATAAAGGCTATAACATAGCTCTTGATATTGCCGGAGAAACTGATTTTAGATTCGGTTTTAATAACTTTACATCAGTACTTAAGTATAACGGTTTCTTGCAAATTATGAAAAATACTATCATACTTTGTGTGGCTACCGTTCCTATTTCAACGTTTTTAGCGTTGCTTATCGCTGTTTGCTTAAATGCAATCAAGCCGTTAAGAAGATTTTTACAAACAATATTCTTTATGCCTTATGTTACTAACTCCATTGCGATTGGCATGGTATTTGCTGCTATGTTTAATATCGTAGGTGTTAATGAGCATAATCTTGAGGCAAGTAGATCTCTCGGTATTATAAACAGTATGCTTGGTGTGTTTGGTGTTGACCCTATCAACTGGGTAAACCAAGGCTCAGGATACTGGGCTAATATTGCAGTAATGGTTATTTACATCGTTTGGAACGCACTTCCATTTAAGATTCTTATTCTTCTTGGCGGTCTTCAAAGTGTAAATAAGCAATACTACGATGCTGCTAAAATCGACTCAACTCCACCGTGGAGAGTATTTACTCGTATTACCGTTCCACTTCTTTCACCAATGATTGCATACGTTGTTATCACAGGCTTTATCGGTGGATTTAAGGAATACACAAGTATTATCGGTATTTTCGGTGAAGGCATGCAACCTCCTGGAGCAGGCGCAGGAACGCCAAGACTTCAAACAATGGTTGGTTACATTTACGATGCTTTAGGTACTAACTCACAGGGTACTGCGTCAGCTGCAGCGATTATATTGTTCTTGCTCATTTTTGCAGTTACTTTAGTTAATCTATACGTAAGCAAAAAGAAAACTCATTATTAATAGAAGGAGGGTTCTTTGATATGTCTGAAACAAAAAATGAAGCAATTATTACAATGAAAGATAGAAACTTAAAGACCGTAACTTCTATGCAGAAAGCAATGAAAATCACATCACAGGTTTTGCTTTATCTTTTCCTTGGAATAATGGCTCTTATGGTAATATTTCCTTTCTATTGGATGATTATTTCATCCCTCAAATCCGTTCCGGAATATGAGCTTCCAATTCCAACGCTTTTCCCAAAAACTATCGTTTGGGCAAACTATGCGGAGGCTATAAAGGCAGCAGATCTCTATAATCTTTTCAAAAATACAGTTATAGTAGGCGTTGTTTCTACCTTGCTTTCGTTAGTAATTACAGTTATTAGCGCTTTTGTATTTGCAAGATTAGAGTTTAAAGGACGCGATACGCTTTTTGCACTTCTTCTTGCTACAATGATGATTCCTGGTGAGCTTTTCACAATTACTAACTACATTACTGTATCACAGTGGGGCTGGGTAGGTAATAATTTAACTGCTTGGCAAGGATACGGTGTTTTGATTGTACCTTTCTTAGTTAGTATTTTCTACATTTATTTATTGAAGCAGAATTTCATGCAAATTCCAAATGAGCTTTATCTTGCCGCCAAAATTGACGGTACAAAGGATTTAAAATATCTTTGGAAGGTAATGATTCCGCTTGCGCTCCCAACACTCATTTCAATTACAATTCTTAAGATGATGGGCGCGTGGAACTCTTACGTGTGGCCAAGACTCGTTACTACAAAGGAATACCACCTTATTACAAACGGTCTTCGTACCGCATTCCAGGATGCCAATACAGGTACAGCTAATATTCCTCAACAGATGGCGGCTGTTACAATGGTATCTATTCCTTTATTCTTAGTATTTATTTTCCTTCGTAAGTACATTATGAAGGGTGTATCAAGATCTGGTATTAAGGGATAATAAACGCTTTAACGACGAAAGTCTTTAAAAATAAAAAATAATTATGAGGATGAATTTGAAATGAAAAAAATCGTTGCACTTCTTCTTTTAGTTATTATGGCTATCAGCATGGTAGCATGTAATAACACACCGCCTGTAACAAGCGATAACGGCGGAACAAATAGTGATAGCGGCAACAACAGTGGCACAACAGCCCAAAAGGTTCGTTGGGAAGTTCCTGTTGAGGGATTTGACACAGACGCTGAAATTACTATTACTTTTTCACACACAATGGGTAAAAATCTTAGCAATGTACTTGATAGATACATTGCAAAGTTCAATGAGATTTTCCCAAACATCACTGTTGAGCACACTCAAATCGGTGGATATGATGAGGTTCGTGACCAAACTAACAAGCAATTAACAGCTGGTAACCAACCAAACATTGCATATTGCTATCCAGACCATGTTGCTCTTTATAACGTTACTAAGAAGGTAATTCCTCTTGATAACCTTATCGAAAGCACAATCGAGGTAACTAAGGCTGACGGTACAACAATGATTCTCGGTCTTACTGATGAACAAAAGGCTGATTTCATTCAAACCTACTACAACGAAGGCGCTGCATTCGATGCTGCAGGTACAATGTACACAATGCCACTTTCAAAGTCAACAGAAGTTCTTTTCTATAACAAAACATTCTTTGAAGAGCATAGCTTAACAGTTCCTACAACATGGGAAGAAATGGAAGCTGTTTGCGCACAAATTAAGGATATTCTTGCTTCTGATGGTATCGCAAGCAATGACACAGATATTCCTCTCGGCTACGACTCTGAGGCTAACTGGTTTATCACAATGACAGAGCAATATGGCTCTCCATACACATCAACCGACAAGAATGACCACTTCTTATTTAACAACAAGGTAAACCGTGACTTCGTTAAATGGTTTAGAGAATGGTACCAAAACGGTTACGCAACAACAAAGGAGCTTTACGGTGCTTATACATCTAAACTCTTTACAAACACAGACCCAACAAAGCCATCATGCTATATGTGTATCGGTTCTACCGGTGGCGCAAGCAACCAAATTCCAATCGGCGAGGATGACGCATTCCCATTCGAGGTTGGCGTCGCTCCAATTCCACAAGTAAATCCTGAAAAGCCAAAGGCGATTTCACAAGGTCCTTCACTTTGTATTTTTAGCCAAGTTGGCGATAAGGACTCATACGATGATAAGCAAGAAGTTCTTGCATCATGGATTTTTGTTAAGTATCTCTGCACAACTCCTGAATTCCAAGCAGCTTTCTCAATGACATCTGGTTATATGCCTGTTATCAAATCTGCTAAGGAAATGGGACAATACGCTAACTGGCTTAACAATGCTAACAGCACAGGTAACTTAGTTGCAACTGTTGCTAAGCTTGCATTTGAACAAGCTGATGCAGCATTCGTATCTCCAGCATTTAACGGATCAACAAAGGCTCGTGACCAAGTAGGAGCGCTTATCCAATACTGTTTTACAACGCCAACGAATGATGTTGATGCTATGATACTAAAAGCATTCCAGGATGCAATTACTGAGTGTCTAAGCAATAACTAACTTTTACACAACAGGTAATAAGGAATGATTATGAATAAATTATCAAGAATTCTTATACTTTTAATTGTATTTATTATGCTCATGGGATGCGTTGCATCCTGTGGGCCTGTAAGTACTGATACAGACACAGACACAAATACAGATACAGAAAGTAATATTACATCTGATAAGGTAGATGACGGTACTGATGACGAGCTTGAATTTGTTGACTATGCATCTCAGCTTAAATTTAATCCTCAATCAGGTAAAAAGTGGATGTATGCAACTGTAAAATCTTACATTGACGGCGATACTACACACTTTTACGTTGATAAGAGTGAGATTTCTGAGGGGTATTTAAAGGCAAGATATCTCGGTATCAATACCCCTGAATCTACAGGTATTGTTGAGCCTTGGGGTAAAAAGGCTTCTAACTATACAAAAGAGCAGCTTAAAAAGGCTGAGTCTATAAAGAACGGTATTATCATTGAGTCTGATACTGCAAGCTGGGATCTTGACTCCACGGGAGAAAGATATTTATTATGGATTTGGTATAAGACATCCGAGAATGGAGAATACAGAAATCTTAACATCGAAATTCTTCAGCAAGGTCTTGCATTCGGTTCAGGCACAACGTCAAATACATACAGCGAATACACAACAGCTGCATTATATCAAGCTACAACATTAAAGCTTCTTGTATTCAATAAGAAGGAAAAGGACCCAGATTTCTATTATGGAAAAGCAGTTAACCTTACACTTAAAGAGCTTAAGGCTAATACAAAAAAGTATGAGGGTATGCTCGTTAAGTTTGATGCAGTAGTTGCTAAAAAATCCGGTTATACATTCTACGTTGAAGAATATGATGCAGAAAACGATATGTATTTCGGAATGCAAGTGTTTGCGGGTAACGGCTGTCCAATTATGGATAGATTTGCAATCGGTAATAGAGTATCATTAGTTGGTACACTTCAATATTGGGAGAATGGTGGTACATATCAGTTATCTAACCTTCAGTATGACATTTTATTCCCGGATGATGAAAGCGGATGCAGAGTTTTAGATACAGGTCTTGAGGCTTCATATCGTGAAGTTGATGCTAACAAGCTCTTAAACGGTAAAATTAGCATTGATTCTTACATCGAAATTGAAAATGAAAACGGAGAAGTTGTAGAAGAGCTTCAAACAGTTGAGTTTGACTACGGCGAGCTTGCGCTTCACAGTACAATTAAGATCTCTAATCTAACAGTAACTAGCGTATATACTACAAACGCGGATACCGCATCTAAGGGCGCTCTTACAATTACATGTAAGGACGCTAACGGTAAAACAATAGAAATTCGTACAGCATCTAAGCTCGTACGTGACGACCAAACAGTAGTGGTTGCTGCTGATTTCCCAGCAGGAACCGTTATAAGCGTTAAGGGTATTGTTGATTTCTATGATCAGTATCAAATAAAGGTATTTAATATCGACGATATTACATACGTACAACAGTAAATCGTATTAAAATTTTATCTGTCTTATGACAGAACATGAATTAGTTTATCATTTTTTATATAAAGGAGCACTATTATGAAAAAAATTCTCACATTACTTCTCGTTGTTGCTCTTGTTTTCACACTCCTTGTATTTGTAGGATGTGGTGGAAATAATGATACAGACACAAATAGCGAGAACGTAAACACTGACACCAACACAGACACAGGCGCTCAGACACCTGATGTTGACGAGGATCTTGAAGCAGCTTATGAATACATTAAGCAAACTTATAAGACTCTCGGAACAACTGCAACTAACTTCGAGCTTGTGAAGAACGCGCCTATTGGCGACAAAATGTTCCCTATCACTTGGAGCGTAAACAATGATGCAATTACTATCACAGAAACAGAAGATGGTAATTTCTATGTTGTAAACATTCCTGCTCTCGGCGATGATGCAATCAACTACACACTCAACTTCTCAGTTCAAAACGACGCTGGCGAAAAGAAGGAAGGTAGCTTCAATCTTACAATTCCTGCATTTGCAGTAAATACTCATGATGAGTATGTGGCAGCAGAGGATGGCACATCACTTATCATCCAAGGTATTGTTACTGGTGTTATCTCAAAGAGCACTAACTCTACTAAAGAAAATAGCCTTTTCGTTCAAGACCTTAACGGCAACGGCGGTTACTACATTTACAACCTTGCTGAAGATCCAAACGGCAAGATTGCTGTTGGTATGACAGTTGAGGTAAGAGGCGAAAAGAAGAACTACAACGGCACATTTGAGCTTGTTAATCCAGTTGCTACAATTATCGATTCTACAATCAAGGAAGTAACACCTGTTGACATTACAGAAACACTTCTTGCAGCTTCCGGTCTTAATGCACCTGAGCTTACAAACAAAAATGGTATGCTCGTTACTATCAAGGGCGTAACTCTTCTTGAGTACTTAGAGAGCAACGGCTATCACTACTTTACTATCGGTAATCACAAGACATATTTAAGAGTATCATCATCCTCTAACTGTATCACAAAGGATGAGGGCGCAACTCTTACACAAAACTTTAATGACAACTTCTATAATGGCGCTGACGTAACAGGTCTTATTGCTATTTATAATGGCGATATGTACTTAATGCCTGTTTCTGTTGCTCCTTTCACAAATATTGTTGAGTTAGAGAAGCCAGCTAACGTAAAAGCTGATACAGCTTTAGACAACACAAAGCTTCCTGGTATCATTCAAATCGCAGGCGACACAACACTTCCAACAACATTCGCAGGTTTCTCTGATGTAACCATCGCTTGGGAGCTTACTGCAAGCGACTACGCTACATTAAATGGCAACACTCTTACTGTAACAATTCCTGAATCTGCACAAACAATTACACTTAAGGCAACTGCTACATGTGGTGACTATTCTAATTCAAAGGATTTCACTATTACAGTTAAGCCTATCTCAACTATCACAATCTTAGAGGCTAACAACATCGGTATGGATATGGCTCACAATACATACACAGAAGAGCTCTATTACATCGTTGGTACAGTTGATGAGGTTGTTAATACACAATACGGTAACCTTTACATTGTAGATGGTGAATTCTCATTATATATTTACGGCCTTTACGATTCAACAGGCAAGGTAAGATATGATGCAATGAACCCACAACCACTTAAGAAGGATACAATTAAGGTTCTTTCAACTATCGGTAAGTACTCAAATGACGTTCAATTAAAGAACGCTAAGGTTGTTGAACACACTGTTCACGCTGACAATGTTGGTCAAGGCGGAAGCGATGCTCCAGCAGTTGAATTTGCGCCAGTAAACCCAATCGTAGGCACAAAGTACTATTTTGGTATGGTTAAGAACGGTAGCGTTTATTATATCACAGGTTCAATGGGTACAGGTAACTCAAGCTACTACATGGCTTCAACCGCTAGGGTAGCTGATGCTGCAGTAGTTACTGTTATTGCTGGTCCTACAGCTGATACATACTATATCACTCTCACAGTTAACGGCGCTACTAAGTACATGGATATTGCACTTGTTGATACACACAAGAATGCAGTATATGTAGATGCAGCTCCTGAAGTTGGTTTCTCATTTGATGCTACAACAAAGACATTCTATAAGGTAATCGAAGATAAAAACTATACTTTCGGTACAGATCTTGCTAAAACATACACAACTATTGGTGGCGTAAAGGTTGATGCAGAAGCAAACGCAATGCTTCAAATCAGCTTTGCAGAAGCTCATACATGCACATTTACAGACGTTGTAACAGCTCCTACGTGTGATGATGAAGGTTACACAACTCATACATGTGCATGCGGCAATGTAGTTGTTGATACTAAGGTTGATGCTCTTGGCCATAGCTTTACAAGTGGCGTTTGCACAGTATGTGGCGCTACTGACCACGAACATGACTACGATGCAGTAGTTACAGCTCCTACATGTGCAGAAGCTGGTTATACAACATATACATGTAAGGTAGCTGGCTGTAATGATTCTTACACTGAACCAGGTGCTGCTGCAACAGGAGAGCACGCTGATAAAGATGGTGACTTTAAGTGTGATGGCTGTAACAAAGCAATGCTTCCTGCTGATGGTTCAACTCTTACAATTGAACAAGCACTAGCAATTGGTGCAGCACAAGCACATAATACATACACAACAGAAAAATACTATGTAACAGGTACAATCACAGAGGTATATAATACTCAATACGGTAATCTTTATATTACTGATGGAACTAATACAATTACTGTTTATGGTATTTACAAAGACGGCGTAAGATATGACGCTATGACAACAAAGCCTGTTGCAAATGAAACAATTACTGTATATGGCGGAATTGGTCAATATAACGGTACACCACAATTTAAGAATGCTGAGCTCGCTTCACACATTACTCATACTTGTGTAGGCGGTGCTGAAGCAACATGTACTACAGCTCAAACCTGCACTGAATGTGGCAAAACAATTGTAGATGCTCTCGGTCATAACTATGTTGACGGTACTTGCGATAGATGTGGAGCTGAAAAGCCTGCAGCAGGCGAGACTGTTCTACCTGAAAATCTTTCATTTGTAGGTTTAGCCAACAAATCAAGCGCAGATTCTTATATGAAGTCTAATTTCCCTGAATGGACAATTAATGGTAAGTTAGGAAATGGTTATGCTGATTATCTTGGTTTTGGAAGAAGCGGGGATGCAACATCATCAATCAAATCATCTGCTATCTCTACCTCAACAGCATTTACTATAACTACAGTGTTAAAGGGTAACGGTTCAAACGGTGTTGCAACATCTACATTAACATTCACTCTTGTAGATGCTGCTGGTAATACAATTGCTACAGGATACGCAAACGGTTCAACTACTGCTGCTATCACTCCTGTAGATCAAAAGGACACAACATATAATATTTCCTTTACATTTGTTGAAGGTAAGACATGGTCTGATGTATCAAACCTTGTAGTTTCCTTCAATAAGCAAACCGGTAATATTGGTTTGAAATCTCTTGATTTTGTTAAATAATTAGTATTATATTTACTGAGAAACTTCCTCACCGCATTAGCGGTGAGGAAGTTTTTAAAATTACTTGAATATTTAAAAAAAAAATGATATAATATATAAGATTTTTTAAATTATGAGGCAAAATGTGAAAACTTTAAGTAAAGCTTTAATATCGTTCATTTTAATATTGTCAATACTTCTTTTTGGAGTTGGATGTACAAATTTCAATGATGCGTTAAATTCAAATGAGCAGAGTAGTACAGAGAATAAGACATCAGAATTTTATATAAACGGCGAAAATCGCTATACTCTTTCTCCGGGAAATAAAATAATTCTTAATTTAACTATTCCTGAAGGCATTGACGGCGTTGTAGAGTGGACAAGCAGTCATAGCTGTGTAACGGTTGATAACGGCGTAATTAATGCTATTTCATACGGTACGTCAGTAGTAAAAGCTACTCTCGGCGAATATTCTGACAGCGTTATAATTCTTGTTCCCGGTTTAAGTACCGATATAAACACAGACAACGATATTGTAACAGATAGCACAGACAATAACGATAACATTCAAGATAGCGATTTTTCTGATGTTAATACTGACAGCTCATTTACTGATAATAGTGATGTTCAAAACGACAGCAGTGATATATTTAATGATACCGTAACCGACGAGAATACAGATGTTATAACGGATAATACAGATACGGAAAACGATTTTGCCTCTGAATATGATACAATTACTATTAGCGAAGCTCTTGAGTTAGCAAAGCAGCATGTTAGCTCCTCTTCTTATGAAAAGTATTATGTTGTTGGAACTGTTAAAGAAATTAATAGTGCCAAAAATGGGCGAATGTACATTTATGACAAAACAGGAACAATATACGTCTATAAATCTACAATGGTTGATGGCACAAAGGTATCAGAATCTTCGCTTTCAAAAGGGGATATTGTGCTAATATGCGGAACTTTGCGCAATTATAACGGCACATTAGAAATAGATGTTGGAACAATAATTGATTTTTATAAACCAAACGAGCCTCTTGATAAAAATGACCCATACGCAAACGTGGATGTTAATGAGTTTTATGCAAATTATAAGCCTGCTACAAGCTATGAGGATGCATATTATAGAACCCTACATAATCTTATGTCTGGAACAATTGGATTGCAGGACCAAGCACCTACTATTTCATTATATCAACCAAAGCTAAACGACAAATTTGTTAGAAATACTGATATGGTTTATTCCGAAGACGGCAATACCTATTATGTAGTTGACGCACATGGCGATATAGTTATGGAAATATACAAAGGCGCGGCATATATAATGCTTGAAGAGGTTGCAGCATATGTATTTGCCTTTGGCGAACCACCTGCTAATCAAACATCTTCAAAGAATACTAGTCCATCATCAAGTGATTGGGGGGAGTATCTAAGATTAAATCATACGTCATTTTCGGGTAGCACAAAATCATTCCCATATGAGCCTAAATTACCAAATATTTCCGGTTGTGGTGGTACATTAAATTACTATGAAATGGATATTGGAACGACTGGCACTGATTGTGACCCAAGCTACATCGCAGAGATTTATAACGATGGATACACCATAACAAGAGGTGCTGCGCGCATAGTTTACGTCTGCGAAGATGATGATGGAAACGGCGTAATTGATTATGATGAACGATACGTATTTTATACGTATAACCATTATAATGATTTTCAAGAATACCTTAATTATTATGGCGGATGGGGAGAAATGTTTGGTAATATAACAGGCGGTGGCACAATATCAAGCAAAACTGACTATAATCCTACGCCTTACGTTTATACTGAATACGCTTCCTTTTCCAATGAAGCGGCAACTGTTAATATGGTTATTTATTGTGATATAAGAAAATATTTCTATTGCTATCTATAAAAAATCTCCCGATGAAGCATCGGGAGTTATTTTTATAAATTATTTAATTTTTTATATACACTTAATTCAGTACGCGTTGTAATCAATGGAGTAACTGAAATCGCGCCTTGGCGAATTGAAATTATGTCAGAAGTAGGTTCGTTACCTGAATCTTGACAAATATATCCGGTTTGAATATATAAATTTCCTTCGCTATGTACGAATGTATCGCAATAGTAAACGCCGCCTTGCTTTGTTATACGAATATCATCACTATTTGCGCATGGTGGAATATTGATATTGTAAAGCAGATTATGTGAAAACAAATTATTTTTTTGAACAAAATTCCAAATTTCATCTAAATAATCTACTGATTCCATAAGATTACAGATATCAGCTGAAATTGCAAGACCGTTAATACCCATTCTTGCACCTTCAAAAATAGCGCCGCAAGTACCGGAATATACAATATCATCGCCTAAATTATATCCACGGTTAATACCGGATAAAATTAAATCGTAATTCTGTTTTAACCCGTGTACACCGAAACGTACGCAGTCAGCAGGCGAAGAATCAACGGAGTAACCCATAATTCCTGGCGCAATTTCTACCTCGGTTACTTCAATAGCACGAGTAAAATCAATCCCTTGACTTTTTCCGCTTTGTTCAACCTTTGGTGCAGCAACTGTAACGTTACCTAAGGTCTTTGCCCATTTAACAAGTAATGGTAGAGCAGGGGAGTTTATTCCGTCATCATTTGTAATTAAAATATTCATTTATAGCCATCCTTTATTTGCTTTTTTATATTCAGCGAGCAATTCGTCTGCTTCTTTAAGAAGCTTATTCATTTGCTCAATGCTATGAACAGTTGCTCCGCTTGCACAAGCGTGTCCGCCACCCTCATATTTTTCTGCAATCTCATTAATTGTAACAA
The DNA here is from genome assembly GCA_045127235.1 of Eubacteriales bacterium. Lineage (GTDB taxonomy): Bacteria > Bacillota > Clostridia > Oscillospirales > CAG-272 > RGIG2000. The sequence goes on along the minus strand of JBGVPY010000063.1, from coordinate 3,297 downwards.
AGCGAGAGCGAAGTCTGACACGGATTTCGTCTTGATTATCAGTATCAATAAATGCAACCCAAATTAAACTGTTTTTAATAGAATCCATAAAGGAAACGCAGGCAGACGCTTGCTCAAAAGAAAGCCCGTATTCTTCCATAATGCTTTTGTTAATATGGATATATGCAACTCCATTTTCAGTAATATTTATATTATTTAGTACATAGCCTTCAAACTTAAATTCTTCAAAGTCCTTCATGTATAAGTTGGCGTAAAGCATGTCGGTGTCAACACCTTGGTCAAGAAGTAAGCCCGCAAGACGCATTGTATCGCCGGATACTGAACGGAATCTGAATCTACCGGAATCAGTAACTAAGCCTGCATATAGATAAGTTGCTGCCTCTGTGTCAATTTTAAGCTCATCCTTCATAAGATCGTAAAAAGCAGTAATAAGCTCGCAGGAGGAGCATCTTTCGTCCTCAACCCAGTTAATATCGCCGTATGATTCTACGGGTATATGATGGTCAATTTTAATTATCTTTTTGCACAAAGAGAATTTTTGATTTGAAATGCGCTTTGTTGTGGCAGTATCAATTACAATGCCAAGTGCATCAGCGTATAATTCGTCATCAAGTAATGCATCTTCGCTACCAAGAAAAGAGAGGTAATCAGAGAAGTCGCAATTTTGCAAAATAATTTCTTTTTCAGGGAAGCTTAATTCCAATATGCGTTTTAATCCTTTAGTAGAGCCAATCGCATCACCGTCTGGTCTAAAATGACGGAAAATTATTATACGGTTAAATTCTTTGATAGTATCAAGCACTTGCTTGGCAACAGTTAAATTCATATATTTTCTCCAGATAAATTTTTAAGTTCTTCAAGTAAAGCCATTGCTTCCTCTTTATTTTTTAAAGTTGCCCCACTTGCTTTTTGGTGTCCACCGCCACCATATTTAGTAGCAATCGGATTGATGTTATAGCAGTTGGAGCGGATTTCACATAATACACCAGTATCAGTTTCGGTAAAGTTTACCCAAGAATGTATTCCGCGTATTTCGGACATAACGTTAACCATACCGCGTGATAGCGTGAAGCTATCTACACTGTATTCCTTGGCTTCTTCAAGAGAAGTGTATATGTAAGCAACCCCGTGAGGTGTTGTTTGAATTTTTAACGTGAATTTGGCTCTTAGCTGTATCATAGATAAATCATCAGCATATAAATTGCGATAAATATCAGATGTATCAAAGGATTGCTCCATTAAAAATGAAGCTAAACGGAACGTTTGTGATGATGTGCAGTCATAGCGAAATCTGCCTGAATCGGTAATCATTCCTGTATAAAGAGCTTTCGCGGCGTCTTTTGACACGTTCCAGCCACATTCCATAGCCATTGCAGTAACCATACCGCAGCAGCTTTCAAATGACGTATCTACAATATCGGCATCGGTAATATTTTCACAGAAAATATGATGATCTAAGCGTGCAGTTGCGCTTGCAAAAGAATACCTGTCATCGCTAATTAATGATTTTGATCCACAGTCTAAAATTATAGCAAGTGCATCTTGATATTTTAAGTCCTCAATTTCATCGTTTGGTAAAGTTACCATAAATGAATATCTCGGCGTCATATCGCCAACTGCAAGAATTTCTTTATTAGGATAATTATCCTTTAATATATGCTTTAATCCCTGTTGAGCGCCAAGCGCGTCTCCGTCCGGATTTTTATGTCTGTGAATGATAATTCTGTCATATTTTTGAATTAAGCTATATATTGATTCAAACATTTATACATTTGTACCTTTCATTTTGATGTGAGAGCTAATTCGTTGAGAAATCATTTCTAAAGCAACGCGATTCATTCCACCCTCGGGAACTATGATGTCAGCGTGTCGCTTACTAGGCTCAACAAAAGCCTCGTGCATTGGCTTTACTGTAGCTAAATATTGGGATATTACTGAATTTAAATCACGACCTCTTTCGTTAACGTCTCGCTTGATCCTTCTTATAATTCTAACGTCTGCATCGGTATCTACAAAGATTTTTATATCTAATCTCTTTAGAATTTCTGGATTTTCAAAAATCAAAATTCCTTCAAGAACAATTACCTCGGTAGCCTTTACTACTCGTGATTCTTGACTGCGGTCGTGTAGAGAATAATTATAAATAGGGCATAGAATATCCTTTCCCTGTTGTAAATCGTTTAAATGCTCAATTAAAAGCTTTGTATCGAAAGCGTCGGGATGATCAAAATTTAAAGTCGCTCTTTCTTCAAGTGTCAATGATGCTTGAGATTTATAGTAATCATCATGTCTTAATAGAGAAAGACGATCGCCAAAATAATCGGCTAGTTGTTTAGCTAAGGTTGTTTTCCCGCTACCGGAACCACCTGCTATACCTATAAATAAACGGTTATTCATAAAAGCTCCCTATTTAGTGTAAAATATTGCTAATGAATTATTATTTTTTTGACATTGAAACTGCTACGTTAAGAGCAATTTTCATCATATCTGTAAATGTGTTTTGACGAGCATCAGCATCAAGGGCTTCGCCACGGAGAATGTGGTCTGAAACAGTACATATAGCAAGAGCACGTTTGCCTGCAGCAGCGGCATTCATGTAAAGAGCAGCAGCCTCCATTTCAATACCTAGAACGCCCATTTTGTACCAGCCGTCATTGAATTTTGGATCGGCATGATAGAAAATATCAGAGGAGAGAATATTGCCTACTTGATAGCGAACTCCTAAGGCTTTTGCTTCTTCAACAGCACAAGATAAAAGCTCATAGTCTGCAATAGGCGCATAATTACCATTTAAATTGTATTGATCTTGATATGCGGAGTTTGTACAAGCGCCCATTCCAATAATTACGTCGCGAAGCTGTACATTATCTGCAAGACCGCCGGCAGAGCCTACACGAATGATGTTTTCTACACCAAAAAAGTTGTAAAGCTCGTAGGAATAAATTCCAATAGATGGCATTCCCATACCACTTGCCATTACTGTAACAGGAACGCCGTTATATGTGCCTGTGTATCCTTGAATTCCACGCACGTTATTAATAAGCTTAGGGTTTTCTAAAAATGTTTCTGCAATAAATTTTGAACGGAGTGGATCTCCTGGCATTAATACAGTTTTTGCAAAATCTGCTGATGTTGCCTTAATATGAGGTGTATGCTTATCTGACATAGTATATCTCCTTTAATAAGTTGAGTTGCTTTTTTCGTTTTTAGCTATTTTTACAATACGGCTTGTACCTAAACGAGTTGCACCGAGATTGATAAAGTCCTCCGCATCCTCTAATGAAGATATTCCGCCTG
>JBGVPY010000062.1:0-65333 GCA_045127235.1 Eubacteriales bacterium | reverse complement strand
AAGGTATCTATTAACTTTATTGCATACTCTTTCATTCCTACTCTGTACTCCTCATCACGCATTGAATGATATATCAATGCTTCTCTGCATTGTTCGAGTCTTGGCATACTTGCTGCAAGTTTTCTTATTTTATCATATTCTTTTAAATCTCTATATACATAGCAAAGCATTTGTGTTATATGATATTTAATTTGCAAATTGCTCGTGCTTGCTAAAACATACTCAGCGTATTTTACCAACTTATCTCTATACTCATTATATTTAGGCAAATCTGATGCCTTACTATATGCTTGTATAAGTTCAATAATGATTTCCTCGTTGTTTGGATATTTTTCTAAAGTTTCTTCAAGAGCTTCTATTTGAAGCTCTATGTTCTTTTGTTCTCTAACCTCGGATAGAATTTTGTCAACATCCATTGTAACTGAAACTATATCCTCTACTAAAAGTGCATCACAAGATATACCAAGAATCTCTGCTAATTTTGGAATCATAGTAACATCGGGCAAAGACTCGTTTCGTTCCCATTTTGATACTGCTTGATATGAAATGTATAGTTCTGAAGCTATTCTTTCTTGAGTTATTCCTTTTTTGTTTCTAAAGTATTTTATTTTCTCACCGATCGTCATTGTGATTACCTCCTTTTTACACCTTAATTTTAACATACATTCATCTTTCAATCAATAACCCGTTAGATTAGAAAACACAAAACTGTTATTTGATTTTTCCTGCGCTTATTCTTTTTTTACTACCGATGCAAATTTTGAGGGCTAACGGTTGATTTCGTCAGCCCTCGCTCTTTATCATCATCTCGACAAATTGGAATTTGTTTATTGACTTACTTGCACTTTTGTGATATAATATTTAAAGAATAATTAGTCACCGGAGGCAGAATACCGTAGTATTCAATTGCCGGATTAGGTGTCCAAGTGAGCTTGGGTTATTGTGTTACAATAGCCAAGGCTCTATTTTTATTTTTGGAGGTATTTTTATGAAAAACACAAAGGTTACTCTTGTTCCTCTCACAGCAGATGACCGTGAGCAATTTATTCTTGACAATCAATGGGCGTTCAAGTATGGTGCGATGATGGAGTTTGGTGAGCGTGATAATCATCTTGACTTTGACGGTGAAATCATTTCCCGTAAAACTATTGAGCATTGTATCGACTCTGACGATAGTGAAACTTATCGCATTGTAGTTGATGGAAGAAAAGTTGGCGGTGTTATTTTGAAAATAAACAAAGAAACTAACCACAATGAATTAGAAATTCTTTTTGTCAACCCCAAAGAACACACGAAAGGAATCGGTTACGGTGCTTGGCTTGAAGTAGAAGCGTTATATCCCGAAACCAAGGTATGGGAAACCTGTACCCCATATTTTGAGAAGCGAAATATCCATTTTTACGTAAACAAGTGCGGTTTTCAGATAGACCAATTTTGGTGTGAGTATTTTCAGCCCGAACACGATATGCTCGAAGATGAGATTCACGATCCCGACGAGGGGCCTGATGAAATGTTTCGATTTATTAAGGTTATGAAAAAATAAGCTTTTTTCTCATTTTCTACGCTTTGTTTTTCTTTTTCGCAAAATTCAGTCTATATAAAAACGCTAAAAGCCGTATGGCACAAGGCTTTTTCCCCTTTTTAGTAGGTGTTCGAGTCGGGATACATCATTCCGATATGAAATGGTAGGCTTAGGCTTGTCATTTTTTATTAAGTCATGAGATTGGTATATCGTTGGATATAATCATATTTTGGCGTGTATTACTATTACTTGATTAAGAAGCCTTGATTACTGTTAATAAAAGTGGTACAATGTATATGTAAATTTTATTCTATGAGGTAAAAAGCTAATATTATGTATCAAAACGATTACAGACGCATTGATGATATGATGCGAAAAAAGGGTGTTTTTACCAACATTGAAACCGGCAAGCGATACTATACGGGTTATGAGTATGCTACGCTTTACGATTGGGATCAGTATTTTGAGACTATTGTACAGCTATATCTTGGTTGGACTACTGATTACGCAAGATTTGGGGTTGAAATCTTTTTAGATATGCAAAAGGAAAGCGGTCATATTCAGCGTTCATCGGATGGGTCTGACTATCAGCTTTTAGAGCATGTTAAACCGTTTTTGTCTCAAATTTGTCTTTTGATTTATAACCGTGATGAGAAGATTAATTTTCTTTCGGATAATGATTTTTACTATTTCAACCGTTTAAAAAAGTATCTTGATTATTGGATTTTAAATCCTGAAAATTACTGCGGTCTTGCTTTTTGGGACAGTTCATTGCATACCGGTATGGATAATCAGCGGGACAGAGCCGGACACTGGTCTGCTCGTTTTTGTTGCGGTGTTGATTTAAACTGTTATCTTGTGCGTGAGTGCAGAGCATTTGCACTTCTTGCCCGTATTTTGAATAAGGATAGTGTCGCGAAAATTTACGAAGCACATGCTGACAGATTAGCACAAGCTATTCGTGAAAAAATGTGGAATACTGAGGATGGATTTTTTTATGATATTGACCGTCGTTCAGGTGAACAGATTAAAGTAAGATATATTGGTGTTTTCGCAACAATGTGGGCAGGGATTGCTACTGAGGATATGGCAAAATCTATGATAGAAAAGTATCTATTAAATCCTAACGAGTTTAACAGAGGATTTATCTATCCCGTTATGTCTGCTTCAACTCCTAATTATGTGGAAACGCCGCTACCCGGAGACTGGGGCTGCTCATGGCGTGCTAACACTTGGATTCCTACTAACTATTACGTATTTGAGGGGCTTCGTAAATACGGATACACCGACGAAGCAACACATCTTGCAAATGAAACATACAGACAGGTTAAGCGTATAGGTGACCGCGAATATTATGCTACTGAAACGCAAGTTGGATGCGGTCTTGATCCTTTTTGGGGTTGGAGCTTGCTTGCTTATTTTATGCCATATGAAGATGAGAGCGGTTATGATCCTACAAAAATTCAGGTTGAGAAAAACGATAGAATTTTATTAAAGGATTATAAACGGTAACTTAAAAAGTGAGCAGTACGCTCACTTTTTTGCTTATCAATACTTTTGTAACAGCTTTAGCATTTTTGCATCAAGAGTATGTCCGTTATAGTTTTTCATTTCTATATCATCTCTTCCGTTATCCATAATGCCAAATTTACCTCGAAGATTCCAAAATGCATAGCCGATATTATATGATTTTAAAACGTCTAAAACGTCTTCAAGCCATCGCATTGCAATATCGTGAGGGCATTTATAGAAAACGCCCATTTCTCCACAGTGAACGCCTACCTTTAACACCTCAGAAAGTGCTGCCCACATACCGAAAAACTGTTCTAATTCTTTTCTATCACGGATTGCTTGGTCGCCGTTATTATCAATCTTTCGCATATCAGGCCATTTTGGATATTCATCATCCTCGCCTGTGCCGTAGTGGGTTAATCTTCGTGGCTCGTAGCCTCGACAGCTATATCCGCAATTTTCAAAATATCGCATAGCATCAACGGGTGGAATATCGCCGTAACAAATACCGTCAAGAATGAATAATCTGTCGGGAGTGATTTTTCTTACCTCATTTATAACCGCTTCATTAACCGTTTTATACTGAAGCGGGGTTATTTTTCTATCGGGCTCGTTTATTACGTTAAAGCTAAGCTTGTCCTTAGATATATTTTTATATCTTTTGGCAATTTGTGTCCATTGATATACTGCGGCATTAAGTGCTTCCTTGTCGCACCAAAGGTTGCTTGTTTCCTCTATTTTTTCATCTTGATTAACACAGTAACCGGGAAGGCGGTGCATTGCTATATTTATATGTAAGCCGTATTTTTCTGCAAAATATATGGCTTCATCAAGGCGCGATATTTTCTCTTCGTTTATCTCATAAGGATTTTTAACGTCGCTCCAGAGTCTATATGAAAGCGGCAGTCTGACAAAGTCAAATCCCCAATCTGACATCATTTTAAAATCCTCTTCCGTAAAGTATCCAGGAGAGCGAAAGTCGTTATAACAAGACTCCTTGGAACAAAACATTCCAAGTAAATTAAAACCTCTCCATCTTGGGAAAATACTTTGCTTAAAGTCCATAAATATCTCCTTTAGAATTTATTGAATTATTATCCTATTTAGCTTCGATGATAATTTCTGCTCGCTCAACGTTTATGCTATCTGAGTCGAGGAAGTAATTTATTCTGTCGATAACGGAGATTGAAAGAACGTTTGTTCCGTTTTGAAGGAGTGCTCCACTTATGCTTGCTTTGATTTCTAAAATAGGGGTTGGGTTTTGGTTTAAGGAGTTGGCGGTATATATTGAGGGCTGTGGATTAGGCCAGAAAATTTGCTGATCCGTGTAAGAATAATTTTCTGTAAAGTCCTCTATCTCTGCTCCATTTAAGAATATTTTAAATTTATCGCAAGAGGATTTTGCATTGGTTATAACAAATCTTATTTCTGCCTCTCTGTCCTTGAAATCTCCGCACACATCAATTTTTATATCAAGCGGTGTTTCATCGTTTGGGATAGGTGCGGGAAGTGGGGCGAAAACGTTATTGCCTCCGCAACCTGTTAAAAAGGGATAACCGCCTCGTCTTTCCGTGACGTATCTTAATTTTTTGTCCTTGGAATTTTCCTCACTTAAAACCTTATAAAAATCAGTACAATCCGGTCCAAGACAGTGTATTATTTCTTCGGGTGGAAGTAATTTAGCAAGTTCTTCATAAGGTGCCGGTACAGGATTAAATAAAACGATTCCGTCAGACCCCTTGTAAATCCAATTTGATAACATTCCACGAAAGAAATCGCTTGATTGATTATGGTGCCCTTCCGCTACGTGTCCTGCATCCCAACAAGTATAGACTAACGTGTTTGTGCCTTCTGTTACTTTTTTATACCAATCAATATCGGGATTAACTGTTCTTGAACCACCTATGACAAAGTCAACCAAGTTATTTTTCGCCCATTTTTCAACGTCAAACCCGTCTATACGGCATGATTCACCGTTTTCGGGAAGTTTCGCACCTACTATAACTTGACGGTCAAGTTTATTCATACTAGCTTTTAGTTTACTCATAAACTCCGTGGCACATTCTCTGTGTTCCCATTGTTTACCTACAGGCAGACATGGAAGATGTCTTAAAAAGTCTATACAAATTCCGTCAAAGGAGTATTTTTTCATAATCTTGCTTATGTAATTAAGTTTAAACTCCCGAAGTTCACTTGATGCTAAATTCCATAGTCCTTCTTGCCACCATGTTTTAATTATCCAATCCTTGTGCTTTTGCTTTAGTTCGTTTCTGCCGGATTCTAAATCTATCTCCACTTCTGACATACGGTGAAGGCAATATGCTTTGATTCCACGCTTATGGCACTCATCTATAATGCGACTCATAATATTTATAGATTTTTCTTGAAATTTTTTATATACCGGGGCATTGTAGCAAGGAAGTTCCTGTTCCATAAAACAATGTCCCTCCCAAAAAATTTCATCTACCTTTACGCCTTTTTTGTCAACGCAATAAAAGAGCCAATCTATAAGTTTATCCACGGGAATATTTGCAATTTCTCCCGCATAAGGATCCATTTGGATTATAAACTTTGTTTGTTTCACTTGGTTTACTCCTTTTTTATTAATTTTGTTTGATAACAGAATTTTTTACGCTTTTTGCAACAGCATAATAGGTTATACCGCAAATAAATAACATAACTGATGCAAAAATCAATACACCCGTATAACCTACCGCATTTTTGAGCGGTGTTATAAGTAAAGTTGCAACCGCTTGTGCTCCCGTAAATACGAGCATACGGATAGAGGTATATGAGCCGATTTGTTCTTTAGGAATAATCTCCGTAATAATGACGGGGAAAGCGGTATCGGTAACAAAACGAAAGAACGAAGCAATAGTAAAACAACAAAAGAAACCGATTGTTCCAAGTTCAAGGGAAAAGGGAAATGCTATACATACTCCCAGTGTAGCAAATAGAAGTACGTTTTTTGTTGAAAACTTTTTATATGCAAAAGCAAAAAACAAGTTACCTACGAAAGTTGCTATTTGCAAAATTACGTTCACGTATGACGAGGTGGTTTCATTTAAAATGCTCTCGGAAATAGCAATTGTGGCGATCACGTTAAATATTCCTACTGCTAATCCACGTGTAAAATTAGGAAGCAATAATATATACGTATTTTTGTTTTTAAATACTGCGGCAACGTCTTTTCTATCTTCTTTATTCATTTCCGCTGTTTTCTCTCGCATAGATGCACACACGATACTCGTTAGTATAAAGCATACTATTGAAAGCACGAAAAAGGACGACGTTACTTTCATATACGAAAATTTCGATAAGAGAATGGAATAGATAAGGGACACTAAAAAGGATACGCCGCCTGCTATTGATGTGCTAATGCCCGTCATTTTTCCGTAATCTTTCATATCAATAGTGTAATATGGTAAGCAGTACGCAAGAATGTTATACAGTCCTACGCCGACGTAGGATATGCTTGCAACGATAAATACTGTAACTACATAGACGTTTTTTATTAGTTCAATGTTTATTGCACCTATTAAAAATACACAGGTTAATAAACTAAGTGATAGACAAGAAATGCTCGTAACCAATTTTACACGTTTTATTTTATCTGATAAAAAGGTTAGAACGAGCATCATTGCTACTTGCATAATCTGCATTAACGAATTAAGCACATAAACCTGCTCGGCGGAAAATCCTGCTTGAATTAAAAAGGTTTGCATAATTGCGCCTGTGCAGAATGTGAAGCCCAAGTTATAAAGCGTTGTGTAAATGCAATATTTTTTTATGTTTGACATATCTTCCTCAAATTAAAAATGGAAATTTTATTTTAATATCATTATTTGATTATACCACGAAATATATTACTTTTCAATATTATTGTCTCATTAAAAAATCAAGCATAAAGGAAATAAGCACCTCAAGGGTGTATAATCTTTGAGGTGCTTGTTAGTTTTTATAATAGTCTATAAGCATTAGCAGTCCAGCTATATGCTTTGCATTTTAATGAGTCTCCCGTTATTGGGTCGTGGTTTTCAGAAAAGCCTGATTTTTCTATTGCTTTTTTGTAGCCTGATGCTATGCTTTCGCTTATTTGGGTTTCGCCCATATTACGAAGGGCTAAAGTAAATATAATTTGGTCAGGTCCCCAGGCAGGTCCTCTCCAATAGCCGTTTTGCGTATAGAATGGGCTATGTATAGATTCGCTTGCAAGTCCGTATGGGCATAAGAAATCGCTTTTAAGCTTATTAAGTATGTATTCCTTTATGTTAGTTGGAAGCTTATCCTCTAAAACAATCATTCTTAACGGCATTAGGCTTTGAGGTCTGTATATTTCCTCAGTCATACCGTTACGGATAAAGATTTCTCCATCCCAAAAATATGTTACGCACTTTTCTAAAAGCTCATTTGATAGCATTTTGTATATTCTAACATCACTGCACAAATTAAGCTTTTCTGCCATTTGTGATAAAACATCACATTGTACTGACAAATATGCAATTAAATCGGGGGATTGAATAATTTCCGTATTATCAAAGCATGTTGCGTTATCGTTGCCTGAATCGTTTCCGTGATAATAGCAAGGAGTGTTACCACGATAGTTAAGCCACCAATCTGTGTTCTTTTTCATGAAGTAATAAAGCTCATCTATAACTTCAATATCTTCATATTTTTTGTTGCGTTTAACAAGCTGCTTATAAATCCAGCCTTGGATTGGGGGCTTTACAAACGCTCTTTCCATATTTGTGGTAGTAACTGTATCGGGGGTTCTGCCATGATTATCCATAAATCTATATGGATAAATAAATTGATTATATGAAAGCTCAAAATCCTTGTCAGCCAAATCAAGAGCATTGAAGGTATTATCCCAAGACCAAAGCTTGCACATTCCCGATTTACTCATTACGATTGCATCTCTGTCGTAATTGCCTTCGCCGGATATGATATTACTCCACAAAATATATGCACATGCTTTATCAACATCGTTTTGGCATTTCATTTTTGTTTCCCAAGCAAGATATTCGTTTTTTCTGTTTTCTGAATATTCGTTGTACGTTAAATCAGAATAAACAGATTGCTCACTTGTGCTAAAGCGAATAGTAAACTCGTATTCCCCGTTTTCATCAGGTAGGATTGTTATTTTTATGTAATCCTTGTATATTCTTCTTTCACTGTCCTTTGTATCAAGAGATACGGCGCCTTTATGAATTTTGAAGGTATGGAATGTATTTGTAAAGCAATCGCAAAGCTTTAAAATGTTTTTGCCCTCATAAATGTAGTTGGCATTATACACGCCCTTCATATAGATATAGGTAAAGCAAGGGGATTTTCCCTTTCCGGAAAAGCAAATTCCGTCCTTACCGAATAGGCACATTTTGTGTTTTTTATTATTTTCAGTTACTTGAAGCTCCCAAGGCAAAAAGCTTTCGGTTATTGCATCAGAATAGTCAAGCTCCATAAGCGGTACCATTCCACCGTTATGAAGTGAATGTAAAACGATTTTTTCATTAACCTTTGCAACAGAAATTAAGGAATTTCTTGCACTGAAATGAAATTTTTCAAGACTTAACATATTTGTTCTCCAATCTGTTTTTTAATGCTCAAATCAAGTAGTATTTGGGGGTTATGGAGCATTTTATTTTGCAAAAAAGCTTACTTTAAATAAGTTCATACTTGCTTGACCTTCCATTGAGATGTCAAAAATAATGTCAAATTTGTCGTTTTCAATATTCGTTGGTAGGATGTGAAAGGTTTTTTCTGTTATATCGCCGTTGCAATTACTTAATGATGCTGTGGTAACCTTTTCTTTTATTTCTACACCGTCTACTGTATAAGCGCGAATAGTGAGCCAATGCTGAATTTTTGATTCTCCGTTATCGTAAATTTTTAATTTAACAGAGGTTTCCTTTCCGTTTTCAAAAAAGAAATCGTTTTCATAAATTGCTTGAATTTTGAAAAGAGAAAATTCCTTGAATATAGAATAATGGGGTAGGTTTAAAAGCTCGGTTGTATTAAAATTCTCTTTTGCTCTGTTTCCGAATGCGCCTTTATAATAAATTTCCTCTGTGTCCTTACAGTAAAAATCTTCTCTTGGGAATACTTCTAGACCCTTATCGGTTATATCGTATGCATCAGCGGTTAGCATTTTAGGAATACAACGAATAATTTCATCTGCTAACTCCTGTGTGGATTTAGGCAAGAAAAACGGTGTATTCATTGTCATAGTGTAATCCAAGGTGTTAAGAGTTGCGGTAACGATTACATCGTTAATAGGCTTTATCCATTTTTCGGGTAGGTTAGAATTTCCAAGAATAATACCAAGAGTTGCTGCTAAGCTTCCCGCCGTGCAATCGGCATCCTCGCCACAGTTTACGGCAAGGAGCATGCTTTTGCCAAAGTCGCCCTCTCCATAGAGCATGCCCATAATAGCGATTGCTATATTTTGGGGAGCATCAAAACCCGCTTTGGCAGGGTTATACTCTGTAAGAGTGATGTCCTTTAGCTTTGTGTGTTGATAGGAAAAAGCACCTGCTACTTCTCTAAAAATGGTATCTCTTGTTTCTTCGTAGGTTTTTCCCTTTTCGTAACATTCGACAACAAGGGTAATGCCCTTATAAAGTGCGCTTTCCTTTGGAATATAGCTAAGACCGATATCGATTAATTTTTTAATATCACTTTCCACAAAAGCGGCGCTTTGCATAGCTGCCCAAAATACCTCGCCATAGTTTCCCTCATCTGCATGGTCGATTGAGGAATCAAAATAAGCATATCGAGTTGCAAGGTCGGGGTGTCCCGGGCAAAGGCATGCCCAAATTTCACTGCGGATAAATGAGCCGCAGCTATCCTTATATGCATTAGCGTGGTAGCCTGAAATTGGTGTTGGGATACCTCTTCTTAAATTTGATTTACCAAAGCCGTATTCTGCCCAGCTTGGATTAACAAAAATATTAAAATATTCCGCTAAAATTTCCGAATTTACATTTCTTCCAAATCTTCTTACTGCATTTAAAGATGAAATTTGTAAATCAAGGTCATCGTTTGGCATTGGATTATTTTCAATATTAGGTTGGATAAAATACTCAATATCAAAAAATCCGTTTTTGCCTTCAAGGGGAGCGCCAAGAGTTCCGCCTACATTTTTGCCGTTAAAGCAACCTAATATTTTATCTCTTAAAAGTTTTCTGTTCATAGCAACACCTCGCTAAATTCTTAATTGATTATAGCACGAAAAATACTATATGTCAAATATCATTGGTCGAAAAAGTGATATTAAAACCTTATTTTTGCGTTGTGCAATTGACTTTATTTCTTTTTCGCGATATAATTAAGAAAAACGGTTTTGAGGTGGATTATGTTTTATACTTATTTAACACAAAATGAGGAAAAATACGGCTTTGGAGTATGCTCTGAGCTTCTTTGTAAAAATCTTCCTGAGGGTCTTTGCTACTTTGAGGCTTTTAATAATAAAATCGAGGCAAAAAAGCGAGAGGAATATTTTAAAAAGCTTTCTTATGCAAAACTTTCAAAGCTAATTAAGAGTAAGAAAAATATTGGCTTTGTTTGTTATAAGGAAAATGAAAAAGCGATTATTTCATTAAAGAATGGTGTTTACAATTTAACTGATGCGATTAAGGTTAAAGGGGAAAGCATTGTAATTCGCGGAGAAAAAAACACCGTTATACAAGGATGTGTAAAGGTTGATAGCTGGGTAGATGAGGGAAACGGAGTATTTTCTGCAAGCACGGAATATGATGCTGATGCCCTTTATATTAACGGCGAAAAATACCAAATGGCGCGTTTCCCTAAATACAATCCTAATGTAAAGATTTTCGGTGGCTTTTCAAGAGATGTTTTATCAAAATCAAAGGCGGATGAATGGAAAAATCCAAAAGGCGCTTACATTCATGCAATGCATTTACATAATTGGGGCGGTTATTCCTACGAGGTAACGGGTAAGGATAAAAACGGCAATCTTACCTACATCGGCGGATGGCAAAATAACAGGCAAATGGGTATGCACTCCGACTTTAAGTACATTGAAAATGTGCGCGAGGAAATGACAGAGCCGGGGGAATGGTATTTTGACAAGGAAAATAAGCGTGTTTATGTAATTTTAAAGGAAGGACACAGCTTAGATACTGCTGAGATTTGTGTAAATTCAAGCTTTTTCGTATTTAAGGGATGTAAAAATGTAAGCGTTGAAAATATTAAAATAAGACGCGCGAAAAGAACATTTATGCTTAAATACGAGCCACTTTTACGAAGCGACTGGGCAATTTACAGAGGCGGTGCGATATATTTTACAAATTCAAGTAGCTGCTCTATTTTGGAATGCTCATTTTTTGATGTTGGTACAAACGGCATTTTTGTTGATGGTAAAAACAGCAATATTACTGTTTCAAAATGCCATTTTAAGGATATTGGCGCAAGTGCTATTTGCTTTGTAGGCAAGCCAAGCTCCGTAAGAAGTCCGCTTTTTGATGCAACACATAGTCAAAGCTTTCTTGATATTGATAAAAAAAGAGGGCCTAAGAGTAATGAATATCCCAAAAAATGTACTGTTGAAAATTGCTTAATTGAGCATGTTGGCACACTTGAAAAGCAAGCGACAGGCGTTGAAATTTCAATGTCCTACGGCATAAGTGTAATAAACACAAGCATTTATGATGCATCCCGTGCTGGAATAAATATTTCCGAGGGTACATTTGGCGGTCATTTAATTGATGGATGCGACATATTTGACACGGTTAAGGAAACGGGCGACCATGGTAGCTTTAACTCTTGGGGGCGTGATAGATATTGGCATTTATACGACATTTCAGACCGTGAAATTTTCAAGTATGTAAAGCTTGACTGCTTGGATAAGACTATAATAAGAAATAGCAGATTCCGTTGCGACAGAGGTTGGGACATTGACCTTGATGATGGCTCATCATATTATGAAATATACAATAATTTATGCTTAAATGGCGGTATAAAGCTTCGTGAGGGCTTTAACCGATATGTTCATAATAACATAACGGTAAACAACTCCGTGCATATGCATGTATGGTATGAAAACAGCGGGGATGTGGTTAAAAATAACATTATTTTCACAGAATATCAGCCGATTTTAATGGACCATGGCTACGGAAAAAGCATTGATTTCAATGTGTTACATTCTAAAAATACAAGGGGTATAAAAAAAGCTCCTGAGCTACACAAAATCACGGGCATGGATAAAAATTCTATAAAAACAAAATGTGTTTTCAAGGATGCAAGGCGTGGCGATTATAGAGTGATTTCTCCAAAAATTGATGGCTTTGAAAACTTCCCTTGTGAGTTTGGCGTAAGATACGAGCCACTTAAAAAGCTTGCAAGAACTCCTGTTTTACCAAAAATTAATCAAAGTCAGAAAAAGAGTAAGTCTAATATCATTACTCTATTTGATATGAAGCTAAAAAATATTGAAACTGATGGCGAAATGTCGGCTTACGCAACGGCAGGACATAATGGTGTGCTTGTATGCGATGTCGACCAATTTGCAAAAGCATCGTCAAAGGGTATTTTGCCTTGTGATGTAATCGTTGGCATTAACGATAAAGAAGTAAACTCTCTTTCTGACCTTGAGGGAATTTCAAAGAGCGAATTTCTTTCATCTAAAATTACGGTATGGCGTGCGCCTTCCCGTATAGTTTTAGATTAAAGATGGACTTTTTCTTAATTTAAGTGGTTGTGAGCTGCAAATTTCACACGCTCGGCTCTTAAAGTTGAATATAATAAGGCTGTTGCTAATAATTTTGCAACAGCCTTATTTAGTTATTAATTGCTATCATATCTCTTTATAGGTATTTAGAAAATGTGTAATCTATTAAAGCGATATCCTTTTCGGTCATTTTATATTTGTATTTTTCGTAGTACGCTATTAATGCTTGCTTGTTTATTGTTTTTGGATGCTCACTAACTCTTCTTTCAAAATTGCGATAAGTAATATCGTTAATTGCTTCATCGGGGATACAAAGTCCTGACTCATAGCGGTCTGCAACTGCCTTTATAACATCGGGGCTTGAAATGAAGCGATATACTCTATCAACAAGCCACATGCTGCACTCGGTTGGTCTTGGAAAGTATGCATCTGTGCCTAAAACGATGCGCTTTGAATACTTTGTAAAGAAGTCCTTAAAGTATGCTTTATCCTTATAAAATGAGAGATACATTTCCCATCCCGGAGTTAAATCCACACACACATTGGGATATTTTTCAAAAAGCTCAATTAAGTCCTCGGGCGTTTCGGACTTAAAAAAGAAGTGAGCGAATGTAATCTTTAAATTAGGGTGGCTTTCAAGAATTTTATATACCTGTCTATAAATTTCCTCGTGTGTTGCGAAGGTGTTATCTCCGTAATAGTCTAAGCCCTCTTGTGTCCAAAATTCAATCGGGTCGGTTGCATGGAAAATAATATGCGTTCCTCTTTTTTCGGCTTCGCTAAAAAATTCCTCAAAAGCAGAATTCAAGAGGTTTTTGCCAATTGTTCTGTGCATTGTTGGCTTGCCCTCAATTAGCTTTATTCCGTCAAAGCCGATTTCTTCTAGCTCATCAAGCTGAGTCTTAAAGCTCATTTCAGGGGGTAATGTGTCGCTCATTGGGTATTTATCGTATAAAAGCCCTGCGTGAGCAAAGGTGTCCTTATTTATCATTTTATATACAGCGCACATAATGTTACTTGTTACATCGCAACCGTAGCCTGATGGAAGCGCGCATAGGTTAATGCCTGCAAGTCCCATTTCATTTCTATAATCCTCAAAGCAATGGAAAAAGTATTCCCCGTCCTCGCTTTGAGAGTCATAAAAGTGCAAATGAGAATCTATTACCTTATGCTTTACCTTTGGAAATTCTGTATTCATAATAGCTCCTTAATAATTTTGATAATGGTTTAGTATATTTTACCATACTTTATTTTTTTTTGCAATAAAAACAGCTTTTAAATATATTAAATAATTTGTCATATAATTTCAATTTTCTATTGACATTTGCAGTACTGAATGATAGAATTTACTTGAACTTTACTAGTTAAGTAAGGATTTTTTGTTTTAAGGAGAGTTTATGCAAAGATTAAGAATTGTGCCAAGAACTTTGGTTTGGGCTTTTGAATTTGTCGCAACATTTGCCATATACGGCATGTTAATATTTGGAATTTATAACATGCTTTTTGGCGATGGCGATGATTTTATGAACGGTTTTATTTTTGTACCAATTATTGCTGTTTTGGGTTATATTGCTTCAGGCGTTGTTATGTTTGTTGGTTGGTTATTTAATTTTCTAACAAAATATGATGACTATTATGATTTTGGAGATATGTGGGATTCTATCCTTTATGCTCCATTACATATTGTTAAGCATGCTGTTGTGCATCCAATTCGCAACATAAAGCTTTTGTTTTCCGGCGACCCAGATGATTGATTTGATTTAACATAAAAGGCTTGCTCGTTTTGAGCAAGCCTTTTCATTTTTAGTTAAATGAAGCTTTGTTGGTTATCTTTAAAATTTTTGTGGTATGTGGGTGGACTATAATAGATGTTTTATTGATATTTGAAATATCTTCCTTTGCCCAAAGGTCTCGGATTATGCTGTTTTCGGTTGTGATTTCGATATTCTCATTGATTTGACCAAGATTAAATATAGCATAGGCGTAGCTTCCGTCCTCAAGCTGCTTTTCAAGAATGTCAAGGTAGCGGTTTTCTTCCTTAATTCTAACAATTGGTCTTGCGGTATTAAAGGCGCAATCTTGGTTAACTGCTATTATTTCCTCATTACAATATATAGAAAGCTCAAAATCAGTTGCTTTATCAAGCTGAGAGCTTATTTGAATTGGGGAATTTAAGAATGCGCGCATTGAAAATTCTATGATTTTTTCATCATCAGTTAATGAATTCCAATGTGTACGAAGCCTACATGTGCCAATGTCAAGCATATCAAGGTCAAAGTAATGTCCCTTGCACAGATAGTCAATAAAATTGTAGTATGTTTCGTAAATTGCTACAAGGTTATCAAAGTTGCCGAGTGTGTCAGGATTTGAACGGTAGGAGTTACAGTATTTAGAATAGTAGCTTCCGTATTCCTTAATTGCATTTACTGTTACACAGAAGCCAAAATCACGGTCTAACTGCACTAATTCCTTACGCATTAAGTCGGCATTAACTGTATCGGTAGGCGCCCAATCGTACTTTAAATAGTCAAATCCCCATTCGTTCCATTGGAGTGCATTATTTCGTTCCTTGTGAACAGTGCCGATGCCACCATTTAAGAGTGAAAAGCGGTAATCGGGCTCACCCTGTGTGCATCCCGGGATAGATTCGTATTCATCAGGGCATCCCCATGCGGTGAGCATTGGTGTGGAGTAAATTCCGCATTTTAGTCCAAGGGAGTGTATTTTATCCGTCATTTTCTTCATATCAGGGAACTTTGGATTTGGCATAACTGCATCGTATTTTCCGCCGTATTTATATTGCCATCCAGAGTCGGTATTTACATAGGAATAGCCGTATTCAGAAATTCCTAAATCAACTAGAAGCTGTGCGGTATTTTCCACATCATTTTGTGTAACCGCAGACTCAAATGCGTTCCATGTTGTAAAGCCTAAAAGTGGGGTTACCAACATATTTTGGTCTTTTATTTCAAGTGCGATTTTCTTTTCGCACTTGCCTATTTCATTTTCAGCAATAAGAATAAACTCATAATTACCGTCGGTGTCAACTGTGCCACTTAAAATGTTGCCATTTAGCGTAACGCCATTGGGCAAATTTTTTGCGCTATACTTAATTGGGCGTTTGCCCGTGGTGGCTACTCTAAAAAGAATAGGCTTTTTGCTTGAAGCGCCGATAATAGACGGCATATTTATTTTTGGAGCACCTTCAAATGGAGTTGCTTTTGCGATTTTTGTTTTTAGGTTTTGCATTTTATTTAACTACCTCTATTACACTATGAATGTCTAAGCGGTCAATGTCTACATATGCGCGTGAATTTTTGTATTCAAAGGATAATTCCTTGCCCTGTGGCTGTAAAATAAGCTTTTTGGGTTGGTTTTCCAAGAGGATTGAGAGCTTGATATCTAATACAGGTGGGATTAAATCATCGGTGGCGGTGTTGTTGTTTGCATGGCTACCGTTTGAGTTAACAAGCTGAACCATAAGCTTATTATCCTTGTTAAGTGCTACAATTTCAAGTCTGCCACATACATTTTCAATGCGCACTATTGGCTCGTAAAGCTTACTTGCGATTTGCTTCATAAGCTTTCTGTGCATATACTGTGTGCCCTTTAAATATTGGCTACCCATATCAAAGCCGATAAGGGTAATTGTGCCTTTACCGAAGTCGGTGGTTACTGAAAGGGGCGCTTTAAAGGTGGTGTTTCTTTCGGTTACATATGCTTCAATGCTACCTTGTGCATTGATTTGGCAAGGGGAAAAGAGTGCGCCGTATTCGGTATTATCAATATTAAATAGGTATGGCTTATACTTTTTAGAGAATGAGCCATGTCCATTTAAGGTTTCCTTTTCCTTGTCCTCAATAAATTCGCTAATGTCGGTTACTGTAAACGGAGCGTTTTCGGTCTCTGCGAAAATCTTGCAAGTGTTTTTGCCCATTAAAACTAATTTGCCACCGTTTTTTGCATAATCATAAAGAAGCTTTATAGTATCATTGGAAAGACCCTCATAAAGCTCGGGAATAACTATCATTTTATATTCATTTATGTACTTTTTAAGAGTATGCTCGCAAACGATTTCAAGAGACTGACCGATATCGCAAAGAAGGGCGCATGCACCCATCACTCTTTCAAAGCCTGTTCTTGAAAATAGATGCGTGGACTCTCTATATCTATCGTAAGTTGAAAGAAGCAATGCAGCTTGATGAATTATCTTGCCGCGGAAGCAAAAATCCTTTCGATTTCTTACAAATTCAGACACTCCCTCAAGGTTTTTTGTTTCAATCATATTAGGAGAGCCGTCTCTGTACTGCGGAATATAGTCCTGATATGCTCCGCCTACCGCGATTACAGATGCTGCCTCTTGCATAATTTGGTTGGGGTGCTTTGGAACGTAATTGTTTTTACCGCCAAGATTATTTCTAAAATTCCAAGACATTAAGTCCCAAGGCATTTCCTGTTGAGCAAGCGCTCTTGCGGCGTATCTTGCGGAGTTAAAGCTATCATTTGGATTTAAGTCGCCTGATAGAAAATCTACATTTGCGCACACTCTTTCGGGCATATGGTCGCTAAACGCCCAGTTGGATGCGATTTGAAAATTTGGGTGCTTTGCGTGTACTGTATCAACATAATGGTTTAAGTATCTACGGAAAAGCTCTCTTGAATATTCTCTGTATTCTTGATAATATTTGTGCTCAGGGCTTGATGGAATTTCGCCATTTAAGCTTATGCCTGTTTCCTTTTCAAAATTAGCTATTGTTTCGGGGCGGAAATCGCAAATGCCCATCCAACAGTCTCCATCAATCCAAATTCCGTCAACCTCATAGTCCTCAATAAGCTCAAGCATTTGAGGGATTAAAAGGTCATCGGCGTATCTGCCGTCTAATCTTACGGTGGTATCGGAATATGTGCCATCTGCTTTATATATGGATTGCTCGGGGTTTTCCATACAATATTTAACATCGTATATGCCCGAATAATGCATATAGAGTGCCACTCCCTCTTCCTTTGTTACCTTGCGCCAAAGAGCAAGGGTGTCCTTATCAAACTTATTTACGGAGTTTCCAAGCTTTGAGGGATACGAGGTCCAGCCTCGATGTCCCTTACAGTCAATTTGAATAAAGTCAGGCTTTACCATTCTGCAAATTTCACGGATATCTTCTTCCTTTAATGTTGTGCCTTGAATGGGGTCATTGGGATTTGCATGAAAATCATAATGAATACCGAAAAAGCTTTCGCTTCTTCTTTTTGCTTTCTTATTACTTTCCATTTTTATTTCCTCGCTGTATATAATATTGTTAAGTTAATTATATCATCTAAGGTGTATCAATGCAAGTAATATCTATTGAAATTTCAGCCTTAATATGGTAAAATATTCCTATCAACTTTAAAGAGGTGTCCTATGAAAAGAAAGCTTGGAATAATTGCAGAATGCCTAGAAGGAGTTAGCGCTTATGATGCCCTTGATAAAATTAAAGAGGCAGGGTTTGAAGCGTTTTTTACCGGTGAATATAGATTAAATGAGGTTAAAAGAATAAAGGAAAAGGCAGAGGTGCTTGGTCTTTCCTATGATTTTATACACGCGCCCTTTCATAATATAAATGAGATGTGGACAAGTGGTATTAGATACATAGAGGTTATGGATTACATGAAGGAGTCCATTGACACGGCGTCAGCGTGCGGTATTCCTTGCGTTATTACACACGTGTCCAGCGGCTGGAATCCCCCTGCGGTTAACGACATGGGGCTTTCAAGATTTGACGAGCTTGTGTTATACGCAAGAGAAAAAGGCGTTACCCTTGCATTTGAAAATTTAAGGCTTCTTGGTAACCTTACCTGCCTTATGGACAGATACGAAAAAATGGACAACGTAAAATTCTGCTTTGACTGCGGTCATGAGCATTGCTACACTAAGACGGTGTCAATGTTAGATATTTTCACAACTAAGGTTTGTTGTACCCATATTCACGATAATTTCAGCCGTAAATTAGAGGATAGGGTTGGGGATTTTGATTTGCACCTTTTACCCTTTGACGGAACTTATGATTATGAAAAAATGATGCGAAAGCTTGATGAATATAATTATACAGGTACGCTTATGCTTGAGGTGTTTCAAAGCATCGGCGAGTATGGCAAGATGTCTCAAAAGGAATTTTTAGATACCTGTTATGAAAGAATTTTAAGAATCTCTAACCTATAAAAATAAATCAGCAGATTTGAGTGTCTGCTGATTTTGTTTTACATAAATATTTCACTTTGAAAATACTGTTCTTGGAAATGTACCTTTGCTAAAATTTGCTCCTTAGTAAAGCTCATTCCTTTAGGGGCGGCAACTAATTTATCCTCGTTATCATTAAGGCGGTGGATAACGGCAATTACTGTGGCTTTATATTCGGTAACGGGGATATCTACTCCTAAAAGATAGACATCTATTTCCTCGCCGTCGCCACCCATAACGCCATCAATATATCCGTAGTTTACAGGATATACGATATTTTTATGTTTGGGGTGGGTGCTATCTTTTGGTCGGTCAATTTTAATTTCGACCTCTTTGCCCAAATATGATAGCGCTTGGTCTAAGTAGCTATTTTCTTTTTTTATCATAATTCTGCTAAAATCTCCTGGGCGTTAGTGTCAGGCTTTACCTTATTCATTATTTTTTGGATATTGCCCGCTTCATCTATTATAAATGTAGTACGAACTACGCCCATTCCTACTTTTCCACACATTTTCTTTTCCTGCCATACATCGTATGCTTTGATGGCTTCTAAGTCCTTATCGGAAAGTAAAATAAAAGGTAGGCTATATTTTTCGGCAAATTTTACATGGGATGCTACGCTATCCTTGCTAACTCCTATTACTTGAATGTTTTTTGCTTTAAAGCCATCGTAAAGGCTTGCAAATGCGCAGGCTTGCCTTGTGCATCCCGGTGTGTTGTCCTTGGGGTAGAAGTATAAAACTACCTTCTTTCCTAAAAAGTCGGAAAGTGATACCATTTGTCCGTCCTTATTTGGTAAAGTAAAATTCGGTGCTTTTTGTCCTATTTCTAACATTTTTATATCCTCTCTTTCTTTCGTTGTGTTTATTATACATTATTTGCAAGAAAATGTAAATAATTATACATAAAATATGTATATTTTTTCTATATTATTTTCAAAAATAGCAAATGAGTTGTTGACATTACAAATTGATTGTGCTATAATTTTTTTATCTTTATATAAAATTTATATAATATTAAAGAATAAGGTTGGTTCATTATGATTTGGTCTAAGGAAGAAACTCTTCCAAGAGAAGAGATTGAAAAAATTCAATTAGATAGGTTACAGGAAACTGTTAATCGTGTATATAATAAGGTGCCTGCTTACAGAAAGAAAATGGATGACATAGGTCTAAAGCCTGAGGACATAAAGTCCTTAAAGGATTTAGCTAAGCTTCCCTTTGTAACTAAGCAGGATATGAGAGATAATTATCCCTTTGGGCTATTTGCTGTGCCTAAGGATGAGCTTGTAAGAATACATGCATCCAGCGGTACAACAGGTAAGCCTACTGTTGTAGGATATACTCAGGGCGACCTTGAAACATGGACAGAATGTGTTTCAAGAATTGCTTGTATGGGTGGTGCTACCTCAAAGGACACATCACAAATTTGCTTTGGATATGGTATGTTTACAGGTGCGCTTGGTCTTCACTATGGTCTAGAAAACATCGGCTCTACTATTGTTCCATCTTCAACAGGAAACAGTGAAAAGCAAATTATGTATATGAAGGATTTTGAAACTTCACTTTTAGTTGCAACTCCTTCTTATGCTTTAAGACTTGCAGAGGTTGCAAGAGAAATGGGTGTTGAGCCTGAAAGAGATTTAAAGGTTAAGATTGCATTAGTAGGTAGTGAACTTTTAACTGATGCTATGCGTGAGGAAATGCACAAGGCTTGGGGCAAGGATGTTTTAATCACATCTAACTACGGTATGAGTGAGCTTATGGGACCCGGTGTTTCAGGCGAATGCCTTGAGCACTCTGGTATGCATATAAATGAGGACTTCTTCATTCCTGAAATTATTGACCCACAAACGGGTGAGGTGCTTCCTATTGGTGAGCAGGGCGAGCTTGTTATTACTTGTATTAAAAAAGAGGGTATTCCTCTTATTAGATACAGAACAAAGGATATTACACGTCTTTTCTATGAAAAGTGCAAATGCGGTAGAACATTCTGCCGTATGGAAAATCTTTCGGGCAGAAGCGACGATATGCTTAAGATTCGTGGCGTAAACGTATTCCCAAGCCAAATTGAAGAGGTAATTTTAAGTGTTGAGGAGTTAGGTCCACACTACGAAATTATTCTTGAAAGAGAAGGCTATCTTGACAAGCTTACGGTTAAGGTTGAGCTAGCTACGGAAACAGACTCCTTCTCTGTTCTTGAAAAAATCACAAAAACAGTTAAGAATAAATTAAAGACTATGCTTGGTCTTGATGCAAAAATTATGCTTGAATCTCCAAACACATTACAACGATTTGAGGGTAAGGCAAAAAGAGTAAAGGATTTAAGAGGTATTAAATAATGTCAAAGAAAACTATAATGTTAGGTAATGAAGCCATTGCAAGAGGCGCATACGAGGCAGGGGTTAAGCTTTCAAGCGCATATCCAGGCACTCCAAGTACAGAAATAAGCGAATATCTTGCTAAATATGATGAAATTTATACTGAGTGGGCGCCAAATGAAAAGGTTGCGGCTGAGGTTGCTATTGGTGCATCAATTTCAGGCGTAAGAAGCCTTGCTTGCATGAAGCACGTTGGCTTAAATGTAGCATCCGACCCACTTTACACATTTTCATATACAGGTGTAAATGGCGGCTCTGTTTTTGTAGTTGCCGATGACCCAGGTATGGCAAGCTCACAAAATGAGCAAGATACAAGAATGATTGGTCGCGCCTCACACGTGCCTGTTTTAGAGCCCGCAGATAGCCAAGAGGCTAAGGACTTTGTGGTTTACGCTTATGAATTAAGCGAAAAATATGATACTCCTGTAATTTTAAGAACTACAACTAAATTAGCTCACTCACAAAGTGCAGTTGAGCTTTGTGATAGAAAAGAGACCACGGATAAACCATACGAAAGACAAGTACCTAAGTATGTTATGATGCCTGCTTCTGCTATTGGCAGACATTTAGTTGTTGAAGCAAGAGAAGAAAAGATGGCTAAGGATGCAGCCTCATTCCCTATTAACAAAATGGAAATTAACGATACAAAAATCGGCTTTATTACATGCGGTATTGCATATCAGTATGTAAAAGAGGTTTGTCCTAATGCAAGCGTATTAAAGCTTGGTCTTGTAAATCCAATTTCTAAGGAGCTTATTGATAGCTTTATTAAGCAGGTTGAGACAGTTTACATTTTTGAGGAGCTTGAGCCCGTTATTGAGGAGCAGGTAAGAGCTTGGGGATATGACGTAAAGGGCAAGGAAGTATTTACACGCCAAGGCGAATACAGCGCTAATCTTTTAAGAAGAGTATTATTTGGTTGTGATGGTTGTGTTAGTGAGAAAGCTGATACACCTGCCCGTCCACCTATTCTCTGTCCCGGATGTCCACACAGAAGTACATTTTCTGTTTTAAAGAAGCTTAAAATCCATGCAAGTGGCGATATTGGCTGCTATACTCTTGGTGCAGTTCAACCTCTTGGAGTTGTTGACACTACAATTTGTATGGGTGCAAGTATTTCAGCACTTCACGGTATGGAAAAGGCTAAGGGCAAGGACCATATTAAGAATTGGGTTGCAGTAATCGGCGACTCTACATTCCTACATACAGGTATTAACTCTCTTATTAACATGGTTTATAACAAGTCAACTGCGACTGTTATGATTCTTGACAACCGTACAACAGGTATGACAGGACATCAAGAGCATGCGGCTACCGGTAAGACATTAAAGGGAGAGGAAACTTATGCTATTGATTTAGCAGAGCTTTGCCGTGCTATCGGTGTTCCTTCTGTTATTACAGTTGATGCATTTGATGTTGATTTACTTGAAAAGACAATTAAGGAAAGCGTTGCAAGTGATACTCTTACAGTAATTATTTCAAAAGCTCCTTGCGTGCTTATTAAGGGTCAAAAATTCCCTAACTACTGCAAGGCAGAGCCTGAAAAGTGCAAAAAGTGTGGTATGTGCTTAAAGATTGGTTGTCCTGCAATTACAAAGAATGCAGATGGCACAATTAAGATTGACGCTACAATGTGCAACGGCTGCGGTCTTTGCAAGAATTACTGTAAATTTAATGCAATAGAAACGGTGGAAAGATAATATGACTAAAAATATAATGATTGTAGGCGTAGGCGGTCAAGGTACTCTTTTAACAAGTAGAATTATCGGTAAGGTTGCACTTGAAGCGGGCTACGATGTAAAGATTTCCGAGGTACACGGTATGGCACAAAGAGGCGGTAGCGTTGTTACCTTTGTAAGATATGGCGACAAGGTTTATGAGCCTGTTTGCGAGGAAGGTCAAACAGACGTTATTATTGCGTTTGAAAGACTTGAGGCATTAAGATATGCACACTTTTTAAAGCCCGATGGAAAATTGATTATAAACGATTGCAGAATTGACCCTATGACAGTTGTTATCGGCGCTAAGGAATATCCTGAAAATATTATTGAGATGCTTTCAAGCAAGCATAATACTTCTTCCATTGACGGTCAAAAAATTGCCATTGAGCTTGGTAACAGTAAGGTACTTAACTCTGTTGTTTTAGGCTTTGCTTCTAAATCAATCGGCTTTGATAAAGAGGAATGGTTAAAGGTAATTGAATCTACTGTTCCACCAAAGACAATAGAAATTAACAAAATCGCCTTTTTAAAGGGCTATGAGGCATAATTGCCTACGGACTTACATTATTGTTAAGCCACAGACGCTTGTCGTTTGCTGCTAACGCTATTGATAAGAGAAATTTAGTTTAAGAGGACTTAAAAATGTTTGCTAAGCAATTAACTGTATTTATTGAAAACAGAACCGGTCGTCTTTCCGAGGTATTAAATGTACTTAAGGAAAGTAATGTAAATATTCTTTCACTTAGTCTTGCCGATACTACTGAATACGGCTTATTAAGACTTATTGTTGACAATGCGCCATTAGGTAAGGAAAAGCTTTCAGAAAACGGCTTTTCTTCCTTGCTTTCTGATGTTTCAATTATTAAAATTCCCCACAAGTCCGGTAGCCTTCAGGCGCTTTTAAAGGTTATCGACAGTAACGGCATAAATATTGAATATATGTACGGTCTTTCTATTGAGGGTGCTCAAGCGTATGTTGTATTAAAATCTTCTGATGCTGTTAAATTAGATAATCTTCTAACGGATAACAATATTGAAACACTTGACTGCGCTTTTCTTGCAACACTACAATGATAATTGACTTTCATACACATATTTTTCCTGACAAAATTGCAAATAAAACTATTAGCTATTTAATGGAAAAGGGTGGTATTCCTTCGTTTTCCGATGGGAAAGCATCGGGGTTAGTTGAAAAGATGGAAATAGCAGGCGTTGACATTTCTGTTGCATTGCCTGCTATGACAAATCCTACACAGTTTGATAGCATTAACCGTTATGCTATGGAAATAAACGAGCAATATAAAAATAGCAAAAAGAGAATTATTTCCTTTGGCGGGATTCATCCCGATTGTGATGAAATCGAAAAGAAAATGCGATTTGTTAAGGAATGTGGTTTTTTAGGAATAAAGATACATCCCGATTATCAAGGAACGTTTTTTGATGATGAAAAATATATTCGTATTTTAGAATGTGCTAAGGAATACGATTTAATTGTTGTTACTCACGCGGGCTATGATTGCGGATTTAAGGGAGAGCCTATAAAATGCACGCCGTCTATTGCGAAAAGTGTTATTAACCGTGTTAAGCATAATAAGCTTGTTTTAGCGCATCTTGGCGGTAACGAAATGCTAGGCGAGTCCCTTGACATGCTATGTGGACTTGATGTTTATTTAGACACTGCATATGTGCTTAATTATGTTAGTGAAAGCATGTTTAAGGAATTTATAAAGCGACACGGAGAAGATAGAATTTTATTCGCAAGCGATTCTCCTTGGAGCGATATTAAGGAAAATGTAGAAAAAATCAAGTCCTTTGGTCTTGATAAAGAAATAGAAAATAAGATTTTTTATAAAAACGCAAGTAAATTACTTGGTTTATAGGTGATATTATGGGATTTAATAAAAAAATGTACGGTCTTGGCAGCAAGCGCTCAATTATCCGTGAAATTTTTGAGTATAGCAAGTCAAGAGCTATGGAAATTGGCAAGGACAAGGTTTTTGATTTCAGCCTTGGTAATCCAAGCGTGCCTGCACCAAAGGAAGTAAACGAAACCATTAAGGAGCTTTTGGATACACAAAGCTCAGTATTATTACACGGCTATTCCTCTGCTCAGGGCGATGCTACTGTAAGAAGCGTTATTGCTAATAACATAAATGAAAGATTTAATGCCGGTGTTACACCTAATCATATTTATATGACATGTGGTGCGGCGGCTTCTCTTTCAATCTGTCTAAGAGCGGTTATTGAGGATAACTCAAATGATGAGGTTATCGTTTTTGCTCCGTTTTTTACTGAGTACAGAGTATTCGTTGAAAATGCAGGCGGCAAGCTTGTTATAAGCAAGCCTGCTGAAAAAACCTTACAGGTTGACATTAAGGATTTTGAAAGCAAAATCAATGAAAATACAAAGGCGATTATTGTAAATTCTCCTAACAATCCAAGCGGCGTTGTTTATTCTGAGGATACAATTAAAGCGCTTTGTGAGGTGCTAGAAAGAAAGAGCAAGGAATACGGCAGAGTTATTTATTTAATTGCCGATGAGCCATACAGAGAGCTTGTTTATTCAGGCGTTAATGTGCCTTACTTAATGAACTACTATGATAACACCTTGGTATGTTATTCATTCTCTAAGTCTCTTTCATTACCAGGCGAGAGAATCGGATATATTGCTGTATGTCCTAAGATGGAAGAATGTGGCGATATTTATTTAGCTGTATGCGGTGCAGGAAGGTCTCTTGGTTATGTATGCGCGCCAAGCTTATTTCAGCATGTAATTGCTAAGTGCATAAACGCTAAGGTAAATATTGAGGCGTATAAAGAAAACCGCGATTTACTTTATGATAATTTAACATCCTACGGCTTTGACTGTGTAAAGCCTGACGGCGCATTTTATCTATTTGTAAAATCTCCTTCCGGCGATGCGTTTGAGCTTTACGAAAGAGCTAAAAAGCATGAAATTTTAGTTGTTCCATGTGATGATTTTGGCGTAAAGGGATATGTAAGAATTGCTTACTGCACAGCGAAGGAAACTGTTTTAGGCGCGCTTCCCGGATTTGAAAAATTGGCTAAGGAATATAAATAAAAAGAATGTCAAGCATGCGCTTGACATTCTTTTTATTTAGTTATTTTTAAGCCATTCCTCTGCCTTTGATTTTGACATTCTTTTGATATCTTCCTTTGGATATTTAGAATCAACACCGCCGTTTGTATAAAGGAAGTAGCAGCCATCTGATGTAACATATAATGTTTCCTCGTAGCCGTCAGTATCGCCAAAATTACCGTATGTAGCCTTTTTAACGATTTCTGAAGCATCGGTATCGTAGGATTTTTTGCAAATTATCTTTAACATAATAAATACTCCTTTTTTATTCTTTGTAAAAATGATAACATATATTTTAATGAATGTCAACACTAAAAATTTGACATTTTTTGCAGCGTATGGTTAAAGGCTTTCCGTAATAATTTCAGCCTCAATATTGGTGCTGCCGTCCTCTTTTACTGAGCGGAAATAATGCTTGCCGTCTATTTTTACCGTATAAATTTTTACGCTGTCTCCCCTTTTAATTTCACTTATAAATGAAATCGCTATGGACTTCACTCTCATTTTATCGGGGTTTGCCATACAGTTTATAAGCATGTCGGGGTAATTTGTATTATTCATATGGCCGTTTAGGTCGGTGTCCGTATATCTTACGGTATATTCTCCTGCAAGTGATAGCTTAGCCTCGGTTGGTATTCTTATTCTTAGGGGATTTTCAAGGGTTAACGCTTCCTCTGTGTCATAATTACTTAAATCTACATCAGTTACCTTATAAAGTCTTTTAGCCTCAGTGGATATAAGCGCCCAGGCGGTATTTGCCTCTGCCATAATCTCTCCGTTTTTTTCAATAGAATATGAACGAAGGAAGCTAAAGCCACGGCTTGGACATGCCCATGTTTTTGCTACGATATCATCGTAGGCGTAAATTTGATTATATATTTCAAGTCGTATGCCACTTAGCACAAATGCCTTCTTATCATTAAAAAGCTCCTCATATGATGGCTTTCTTGCTCTCATATGGCGCATTGAGGTTTCCTGCATAAGCTTTAAAAGCTGTGATACGCCGATTACCTCATTAACATCTGTATCGTGAAATTTTACATTATAATTTTCTTGATATTTCATATTATGTACCTCAAAATTTTCTTAATATATTGTATCACAAATATTAAATTTAGTCAATATAAAAACCTGACACAAGGTCAGGTTAATATAGCTGTATTATTTGCTGTGGCGGTTTGAATTATTTCTGCATTTTCCACGGTGTCGGTATATGTTCTTGTGGAAAGACCGAAGCTGATTGTTATTGCTTCGTTCACTTCGCTCATAACCTTGTCGTCAAGATGACCCATTTTTTCTTTAAGCCGCTTTTTATCAAGCGTTCGTATTTGCTCAAGTAAAATTACGGAATCCTTAGAAAGTCCCACATGCTCGCCAAGCACATCTATATGAGTAGGCAGCTTTGATTTAGTCATTCTGCTTGTTATAGCTGCGGCTATTACCGTTGGGCTATACTTATTACCTACATCATTTTGAACTATTAAAACGGGGCGAAGTCCGCCTTGCTCTGAGCCGATAACCGGACTTAAATCTGCATAAAAAATATCGCCGCGCTTTATACTATTCATTTTATCACTCCCCATTTTTCATATCTGCATAGGTATTATTGACAGGTATTTGTAAGATTAAACCTATGTAGTAACATTTTATGCAAAATATTTAATTTGGGTATGATGTTAGATATCTTAATTAATCTGGCTTAGCTCGCCCTTTGAAAGCTTGTAAGGAATATATTTATTATCCTTATTATGAAATTCTAATTTGCCTGCATTATAGCTTGAGCCTTCCTTATAAATAAGGGTTTTCTTTGGTGCGCCGTTAATTTCAATTTCAGCTTCCTCGGTGTTTTCAAGCATCATATTTATGTATAATGATACATTCTCAAAAGCAATGCCTGTTACCTCAAGCTTGGCGTATTTATAGTTGAATTTTTCCTCTGTTTCTAAAATTTTTACAGAATATTCCAATTCCTTTGAATCGGTTAAAGTATATCTGATTTTTATATCATCAAGTGTAAAGCTCCTTGCATTTTCGCCATTTAAAAGCTTCTCATTTTCATTTAACGCAGTTAAAACCTCGTTTATATGTCTTACATTATATCTTACAGTAATTTGCATGTACTGCGCCTCGGGAATATAGACAAGAGAATAAGCGTAAAGCGCACCGTTGTCTGAAAACTCACTTCCTGCCACATGAGTGCGAATATCCGTACTAATTTCATACGCTTCTTTAAAATTATCGGTAATTACAATGTCCTCTAGCTCCTTGTGGTCTGCTTGACAAAGTCTAAACATGAAGGCTACAATGAATGTAAAAAGCGCAACGGTTAAGCAAATATTGATTATTCTGCCTATTTTGCTTGCTCCTTTATCTTCAAAAGCATCATTATTATTTTTGTCATCTATATTTTCGTTATTTACAGTATTTTCCAATTCAATGTTCCTTTCTGTCAATTTTTATACTATTGTAGCATATATTTTGCAAATATGCAAGTTTTTTCAAAAAAATACTTGACAAATGAGAAAATGTTATATATAATAGGTAAGCAAGTAAAAAACAGGGGGACAATATGGTATTAGATATTACATCACTTATCAACGGTAAGCTTTCAAAAATTGATTTTGAATACACCATTGAAAACAGCGACGATAATCCTATTTTACCACCTGATGATGTAGAGTTTACTGCTCCTATCAATGTTAGCGGTTGTGTTACTGACAATGCGGGCTACATGGTGCTTAAAGCCTCATGCTCTATTGATTACGCTTCACATTGTGCAAGATGTCTTGATACAGTTAAGGGTACTTTCACTCTTGATTTCACAAGAACTGTTGCAATTAAGGGTACGCTTCAAAATGAGGATGATGATTCCTACATTATTGTAAACAACGGTCTTATAGATATTGACCGTGAGCTGGTTGAGGATTTACTTCTTGAATTTCCTTACACATTACTTTGCGATGATGATTGCAAGGGTATTTGCTCAAAGTGCGGTACTAACTTAAATGAAAAGCAATGCGATTGCCACACAATAAAGGAAGTTGACCCACGACTTGCAGATTTATTAAAGTTATTAAAATAAAAAATAAAGTTTATCACTTAAGGAGGATAATAAGATGGCAGTTCCAAAGAGAAAACAGTCTCACTCAAGAACAAACTTAAGAAGATCACAAAACTCAAAGCTTACAGCACCAACAATCGTAAAGTGCTCTAAGTGTGGCGAGTACAACCTTACACACCGTGTTTGCTCTGCTTGCGGTTACTACGGCAATAAGCAAATCATCGTTAAGGAAGAGGCTTAATTTAAGACAACTAAGACACTCCTTTGAGTGTCTTTTGTCTTATTAGCTTTAAAGGATTTGAAAGGATTTATATGGAAAATAAAAACATGGAATACTCACACAAAAAGCGCGCAGGCATTGTAAGAGTAATTTATCTTGCTTTGATTATTGCCGGATTTATTTTATATCCATTAGAGTTTGATGGAATGAAGCTTATTTTCACTCTTTCCTCTTTTGCATGCTTGGCCTTTGGTGTTTACTTGCTTATTAAGTGTGAAATGATAACCTTTACATACGTTGTAAGAGAAAAGGAAACTGACTTTGAGTTTTTTGTAAATAAAGCTATGGGCAGACGCGGAAATTACGTTTGCTATTACTATATTTCCGATATTGTTAAGATTGAAAAGCACACAAAGGAAGTTGTAAGCGAAATTTCAAAAAAGCATCCCGGCACAGGCTACTATGATTTTAGCCATGGCATTTTTTCAAAGGATAAATACGTTATTCTTTTTCAGCTTGAAGGGAAATACGATATGATAATCGTTGAAATGAATGAGGAATTTAAAGCATACATTCAAGATTGTATGACAAAGGCTGTTCCTATTAATTCTGTTGACGATGAAGATGATGAATAAAAGTCCTTTGAAGTGAGCCTTCTTTGATTTCACACTTTTGTGAGGGATATATACGACAAAACTGACACCGAGGTGTCAGTTTTTTGTATTAAAGTATTTGATATGCATTTACTGCCCAAGAGTAGCATTTGCAACGGAGCTGCTTGCCTGTTAATGCGCTTGTATTTTCGCTAAAGCCGTATTTTGTTACGGATGATTTATAGTTTTCAGCAATTTGTGTGGCAAGGTCATTATAGCCAAGGTTGCGAAGAGCGTAAACGAACATAACTACGTCAGGCGCCCATACTGCTCCACGCCAATAGCCATTTTCAATAAACATTGGGCTATCAACGGCTTCACTTGCGATACCGCCCTTACATAAGTGATGTTCTGCAATTTGCTTTACAATATATTCCTGCATTTCTTTTGGAAGCATATCCTCTAAAACTATAACGCGAAGTGGCATTAAAGCGTCGCAATAGTAATGCTCCTTTGTTTCGGAAAGAACTGTAAAAATTCTTTCTCCGTCCCAGTAGTCCTTAACTGCTTTTTCAGCAAGCTCCTTGGCAAGCTGAGCGTAAACTCTCTTATCTGTTGGATAGTTAAGTGCTTCTGCGGCTTCGGATAGGAAACGGCATTGAACGGCTAGAAAAGCAATAAGCTCTGCGGTTTCAATATGCTCACTCTTATCAAAGCATGTTGAGTTGTCCTGTCCTGAGTCATTACCGTGGTAGTATGACGGTGTATCTCCGCGAAGATTTAACCACCAGTCTGTATTACGCTTCATATCAAAATAAACCTCTTCAAGGGCGTGAGGTGTTGCAAATTCGGGATTTCTCTTTATCATTTGCTTATACATCCAGCCCTGCACAGGTGGCTTTACGAAGTTCCATACCTTATAGGATTCGGAAATTGCATCAGGCACTCTGCCTACGCGGTTAATATGCTTATACATATTCATAAATTGGTCCATTGCAATACGGTAATCAACATCAGCAAGACCCAATGCGTTAAAAGCGTTATCCCAGCTCCAAACATTGCTCATTCCCGATTTAGACATAACGATAGCTTCCTCTGTAAAGTTGCCAAGAGGAGCTATTATGTTTGACCATAAAATGTATGCACATTCTCTATCGTATTTATTGTTGATTTTAAATTTCTTCTCCCATAATTTATAGTCAGCCTCAGCCTTTTTTGCATAAAAGTCATAATTCATGCCTT
Source organism: Eubacteriales bacterium (assembly GCA_045127235.1). Lineage (GTDB taxonomy): Bacteria > Bacillota > Clostridia > Oscillospirales > CAG-272 > RGIG2000. The sequence goes on along the minus strand of JBGVPY010000062.1, from coordinate 34,080 downwards.
TTGCACCGATTGCTCCCTTATTAAGAAAGTCGGACTCAATGGCGAATTCAATCTCGCCGTTTTCGTCCGGTGTTACTCTGACATTTACATAGTCGGATGCGATTTTGCCTGCACCTCTTGATTTTTCAATGGCGATTGAGCCTTTATTTGCATAGAACATAAGACTACAGTTATCCTTAAAATCGCAAAGCTCAGTTACTCCGTTTTGTACTACCTGGTAGTCAAATTTTGCGTGGGTGTTTGCAATTTCAACTAAAAGCTCCTTGCCCCTTGCTTTAATGAACGTGCCGTCTGTTCCGAAAAGAGTTAGATTTGCTTGTCCCTCTGGGTATTTTACTGTAACCTCGCGAGGGGTAAAGCCCATTTTTGCGCCCTTACCAAAATTGATACATAATGTGCCGTTAAAAATATCTTGCCCATGACCGTGAATAAGCGCTAGCTTTAATGTGCTTTTGTCCTTAGCGTCCCATACATGGTATGAGCCTCTAATGCTATAATGAAGTCTGTCAAATGTGTACATAATTTGCTCCTTGATAATGATTTTTACTATACTATTTTAGTATAAATTTTAAAACAAGTCAATATTTACAGTAAAAAAGACAGAATTTTAAAAATTCTGTCTTTTATGTTATGCTTGAATTTATCATCTATTAAAGAATCAAATGTATTTTATTTTGTTCTGAAAATATCAAAAGCATTCATTATGATTCCTCTTTATCTGTTGCAGGATTTCCTACAATATCATTATATGAAATAAATGAGTATTTTTCATTTTCATTAGGTGTACCGGACTGGAGATAGGAATACTCGGCTGTTTCGCCATCTGTTACAGCCACATATACGCCCATTGCAAGCTTGGTATCCTTATAGTCATCTGTAAAACCGGTTATTTTTAGCTCAACCGCAGCATAATTGTTGCCTGAAATTTCTGCGCTGATTGCTCCGTTTGCCACTTCTCCCTTTGCATTGAAGAGATCATCTGTGATGAGCTTATCCTTTAACACTGCAAATACTCCGTATTTTAAAGCTTTGCCTGTTGCTTTTTCATATTCTCTGATAGCTTCATTGTTTATAGTATAGCCTACTGCAATTCCGCCTCTGCCATCTTCCGGTGCTGAATAGCCAAGGCAGGTAAAGAGCGCTTCTGTCTTTTCCGCTCCGTTGCTATGATTACATCCTTCATTTTGACACGCAACTGTTTTTAAGCCCTCTCTAGTATAACCTTTTTCGTACAAAATCGTTGTCTTAATATCGTGTGCAAGTGCTTCCTTAAGTGTTTTTAGGCAAACATCACAGGCAAGTGCAGTTTCACAGTTAAAATCGTCCTCATAGGTATGGTCGCCTGTTGATTTTTCGCCTACTACCACGCTTTGAAGCTTACAAATTACACATGTATTTGTAGTTTTTTCATCATAACCACAGTTACCCTTTTGATATACTCTGTCGTTATAATGAACGCCATCTATCTCGTGTGTGCTCATATCATACACTTCGCTTGTTGTATGGAATCTGTACCAACCCTTATCTGTGTAATTGCATCTTATGGTATAGCTTATTTCCACGCTATCTCCTCCACAGAAAATTATTTCTGTTGGAGAATTTCCAACACTATGAATAATGTTGCCGTTTGCATCAGCTCCAATGCCTGTAAGGTTGTAATAGTTAGTATTTTCAAAGCTTACTTTTAGTGTTCCCTCTTGATTTGTATAAAGAGAGCTACCGTCCTTTGAGATAGCGATAAATCCCTTTTGTCCGTTATAATTAACAGTAGAAACAATTGGTCCAGAAAGGTCGCTATGTTCGTTTTGCGCAAACACTAATTTTATCGGCTTTTGTGAGCATTTGTCTAAAAATGTCGTAAGGGAAGCATCTGATAAATTTACGCTTGTCATTTTGCCAAGGAAAACAAGCGTTAACGATGTTTCAGGCTCAAAGCTACCTGCAAAGCAATATCTTGCAGTAAGAGATGTAAAGCCTTGTGGAAAATATAATATGTTATTTTTCAGCTTACAGCTATTTAAAAAGTATTGGCCAACTGTTTTTAAGCTCTTTGGTAAATAGTCGCTTGCAAGCTCTATTTCTCCTAAATCATAAAGTGCTTGAAAACCTATTGTCTCTAAAGAATCAGGCAATGCAAGTCTGTCAATAGATCTACAGCCTTGAAATGCTCCATCGCCAAGTGCTTTTAAGCTTGTGCAGCTTTCAAGATTTATATTTGCTAAATTTGTGCATCCACTAAAAGTACCCTTGTCTATGCTCTTGACAGCACAATCCTTTGGGAAAACAACGGTTTCAAGATTTGCTGAATTGTAAAACGACCACATTTCTATTGTCTTAACATTTTTCGACATAGTAACCTTTTTGCACGCGCTTACTTGAGTGAAAGCATTATTTTGAATTAGAGTAACAGAGTCGGGAAAAACAAACTCAACTACATTAGGCTCTTTTTTACCATCGCCCCAAAGATTAGCATTTGTCAAAAGAGTTATTCCATATGGAAGCTCCACATAGTATAGGCTTCCTGCTTGATAATTCTTACCATCATTTTCATTTATGAAAGAATAATCAACTCCCTTTTGGTCAGCCCAATTTACACGTACAGTTGAGCCCTCGATTAAGTATCTAAAAACATAATATGACGGATAAGCGGTCAAGCTGCCGTTAGCATCCTTTAAAATAACGATAGACTCCTTGTCTGTAATTTTAGATGCTGTTGTGCCTGTGTACCATGATGGGTCGCCAAGATTGTTAACTAGCTCAATTTCTTGCCCATCGTAAGTGATTGTTTCAGCACTAACAGAAAGAGCAAAAAAACAAGCAAGTATTGATACCATCATAGCAATTAAAAGAATTTTCTTTTTCATCGTTTTTCTCCTTATTTCTTTGTATTTTCAGTTTAATTATTAGCAATATGCTTCATTGTTAATTTGGCTCGCTCAGAAATTTTCACCGCTTCAATGCCGAAAAGCGAGGTGTATAGTGTATCATTGATTGGCTTTTTCCAATATTCCGGGATTTTATCAAAGCCGATAATCATACCAAGCACAGAGCCAACGGTTGCTCCGTTACAGTCAGTATCAAAGCCTGTTTCTACCGCCATACAGATGGATTTTGCAAAATCACCATTCCCGTATAATAGCGATGCCACAACAATCATTGCATTTGATATTGTATGACACCAGCCATGTGAGGTGTATTCATCATATTTCTTATGAATCATATCAAAGCAATCATTTTGAGAGACTCCGTTTTTGTATGCTTCAACAACCGCCATTATATCCTCATACAACCTTGAGGTGTGTGGAATTTCAGCAAGTCCACAAAGAATGACGTCTTCAATATTGTCAGTGCAAGAAGCCACGGCTAACATAGCACTGACAAACATTTCTCCGTAGATACCGTTTTTGGTGTGAGAAATTGAAGCATCTCTCCATGCCATTTCTGCTGCAAGCTCAGGATTTTTTGGATTGATATATCCAAAATAATCTCCTCGTATCTGCGCTCCAATCCACTCACGGTAAGGATTTTTATAAGCTGCTGATTCAGGCGGGTCAAAGCCCTTTACAAAATTAAGATAAGCAACGCGCTCGGCTGAAAAATAATATTCCTTGCTTTGATATTTTAGCCATGCACTTGCAACATCGTATGATGTGAAATCTCTTCCGTGCTTATCTATAATTTCTTGCGCAAGCACAACATAGTTAGTATCATCATCTATGGGCATACCGTTAATTTCATCAGCATATGTTTGCCCTGCAAAGCCGAACTTATATTTTTCAATAATCTTGTCCGTTAAATCGCTTTTTAAAACATATCTGCGCATTGGATAATTATTCGTTTCCTTAAGAAATGGAATTAACTCATCTGTGCGAATTCCCTCAAGAGGCTTACCGAGCATACAACCACAAATTCGCCCCATCCACGCGCCGTGAATCTTGTTTTCCATATCAGCGAAATTATATGCTAATTGAGTGTTATATTTTTTTCTTAGTCCTTTTATTTGTTCAAGCTCCGAGGGCTCAATATATGGGTATCCATCTCTTTGATTAGCGGATGTGATAGCCTCAAATAAAACATCTCCAAGCTTCTTTTTTATTTCTCCCTTTGGAAGCCTTGATATAGAAGAAAAAACATCATTGTATATTTCTATATCTAATCCTTCATCCATAGACTCTTGATATTCAAGCAAAAGGTTTGAGGAATAAAATTCCCAGTCATGTATGTTTTTATAGTGTGGCTTTATTACTTTTGTTTTCTTCATTTCATCTACGATTCTATTGTCATTTCCAAGAATAAGAGCATCAAGAGAAACATCAAAATACTTTGAAATCATAATAATTTTATCAAGATCGGGAGTTGAAGCATCGCTTTCCCATTTTTGAACCGATTGCTGCGATATGCCAAATATTTGAGAAAATTGCTCTTGTGTGAGCTTCGCTTCGGTTCTGATTTTATGTATTGTTTTTCCGAGAGTCATAATATCTCCTGTTTTTGATTTTATCATACCACATATATTATATCACACATGTTATACAACAGGCAACAAACTTTAAATTGTTATTTTTACAACTGTTGAGTGTATTTTTGATATAAAAACCCACTGCTTTTTTCAATTAGATTTTTTTGATTTTTGAGTATTGAAAAAGAAAATTTACTATGTTATACTTTAATTACATTCACACTTGCGAGGTAATAATATGCTACATAATTTAACGATTAAAAAAGACAACATTCGTTCATTTTCCTTGTCTGCTGAAAATCCCACGGGAGAAAAGGGCAAGGGTGGAATGGCAATAGAAGGAAGTGCTGCCTACAATGCACGAGAGTTAGGACAGGGCTGGAAGGTCAATCCCTATGTGGTAATTAAAGCAGGAGAAAAATATAATATAGCCGACATCCAAGGACAAGGAGCTATTAAGCACATTTGGATAGTGGATAGCTCTCCCGCCGGCAGACTAACGGTTTTCCGTATCTATTTTGATTGTCAAGAAAATCCAAGCGTAGAAGCTCCTCTTTATGATTTTTTCTGCAATGCAGATAATACAGAATACAGGCAAATAAACAGCCTTCCAATTTGTTATAATCCAAGACGAGGAATGAACTCATATTTTGAAATGCCTTATTTTAAATCCTTCCGTATTGAAATTGAAAATCTACACACTGAGGATATAATGGTGTATTATCAAATTGACTGTGAAGAAAAGGAAACCAACGAAAATAGCCTTTATTTTCACGCGCAGTACAGGCGAGTAAATCCATTGCCTTACATGGAAGCTTACACTATTCTTGATAATATCAAGGGAAATGGTGTATATGTTGGAACATATATGCATTGGGGCGTAAAATCCAATGGTTGGTGGGGGGAAGGCGAAATCAAATTCTATATTGATGGAGACAAGGACTTTCCTACCATATGTGGCACAGGCACAGAGGACTATTTTGGCGGTGCATATAATTTTGATGTTGATGGAAAATATGTTGAATTTTCAACTCCATATCAAGGCTTGTCTAAAGTAAATAAAACGGATTCAACCTATATGGCACAAAGATATTTCGATATGTATCGTTTTCATATAACAGATCCCGTATATTTCAAAGAGGATTTAAAGGTAACAATTCAAGCATTAGGCTGGAGAAGCGAGGGGCGTTATCTGCCACTTCAAGATGATATTTCATCTGTTGCATATTGGTACTCCGATAATTTGAATGATACCTATCCAAAATTCCCAAGTAAAAACGATTTGGAAATAATATAACCAAGATCTCTTAATTATGCACTATAAAAAAAAGGGGCTGAGCCCCTTTTTTTAAATGGGGATAGTGAAATGAGTGTTGACCCACTCCCTTAAATCGCGTTGCAATTTAAAGGAACCCTTGGGCGAACGCGCTTTAACACGGAGCGTAATAGGGGTTCCCCAAAACGAAGTATGAGTTTAGGGGGTTCTCGTAAGCGTACTTGCGTACGGAATAGTCATTCCCCAAAAATCTTGACAGATTTTTCCGGGGGCCCCTATGACCGCCCGTGTTCGCGTCTAAAAAACAGACATAAAAATGAAGAGAACTTGCAAAAAAAATGCAAGTTCTCAACATTAAAGAATATTTTGAAATACAAATAGATCTTTTTTATGAGATATGTGTCTGTTTTTGGTCTGTGCTTATTACGAGCCTGCGAGTAACAAGGTTCTGCGTAGCAGGTTCTTATTGCAACATCCCCATTTTAATTTTATTTAATTTAGTTGCATCTTATCAGCAACCCTTTATCCGAAAATATTCAAAGCATTCATTATGATATTGCCCTTGCCCTGTTCATTAGGGTCGTGTTGGATTTCGAACTTACCCTTTGAGGCGGTTATAATATCCTTTGCTAAAATGCTTGCATTTTCATATTTTGGTGTAATGTACTTCATTTTTACACCTCATTATTTATGAATTTACAACCTCATCATATGAAGTAAATACATACTTTTCGTTTTGTTTAGGCTCGCCATGTTGAATATATGAATATTCGGTGATGTCCTTATCGATTGCTATTACATAAGCGCCAAGAGCAAGCTTTGTATCCTTGTATTCATCTGTAAAGCCTGTGATTTTAAGCTCAAAGGAAGAAAATTCATAAGATGCGATTTCAGCGGCAATAGCGTAGTTCGCTACTGTGCCGTTTTCGCTAAAAATATCGCTTGTGCCAAGCTTTTCCTGTGCTCCTGCAAAAGCACCGTATTTTAAGGTTTTGCCTGTTGTTGTTTCGTAATCTTTGATTGCTTCGCTGTTTATATCAAAGCCGATTACAATTCCACCTCTGCCATTTTCAGGTGCAGAGTAACCACGACAAACAATAAGTGCGGGAGCAACTTTTGTTTCTTTGTATCCACAATCTTTGTTGTTACAAACAGTTACTTTTTCGCCGTTAATGCCGTAGTTTTTATATGTAATTGTTACGGAAAGATTTTTTACTTCGTTATGGTTAACCATTGCATCACCACATACCAAGCAATTGCCTACACAAGCATTTGCTAAAATCGCCTCGCCGTGAACACCGTTATTAAAAGCAATACATCTACTGTAATTATATACTACATACACTCCGCTTATATCGGTAAGTGATTTGTATTCATTGTATGATTTTATTGTAGCATCAGTAACTACTCTATTGATTGGTGAAGCATTTAATTCGTCTTGTGTGCCAACGTAATAAATTGCTTTGAGTGATGTGCAACCACTAAATGCTTCGCCACCCATTGTCGTTAACTTGTTACCTACCGAAATAAATTCAAGTTTTGAGCAGTTAGCAAAGGTGCTTCCCGAACCTATCTTTTTCATTGTTTCCGGGAATTTTATTCCTTTTACCGGAACGCCTTTAAATGTTTCGTTGCCCTCAAATTCGTATAATTGAGTTTTTGTAAGGTCGAGCACCTGTCCGTCAAACAAACTTGTACATCCGGAAAATTGACTGTGTTGTGCCATTCTTTTAAGATTTGTCAAACTTTCTAAATTTATGTACTTCAATTTAGGACATCCTGCAAAGGTACCATTGTTGATAGTACTTGTATCAAGTCTTAAAAAGCAGTATTCAAGATTTTTTCTAGAATTAATCATATTTTTGAAATCTTTAACAGGTTCTCCGTAATACTTAGTACCAGGGCCGGCGTTCTTTACAACATCGTCATCCATCATGTTAACTACTACCACGTTATTTCTTTCAATTTTCGTTCCGTTTTCAAGCACTACATCAAAGCCCGTCACCTCATTCCAACTCTCTGTGTACCAATAAGCAACCTTGTCGGTAGGGGCGGATGAATAAATTGGGTTTCCGCTTTCGTCTTTTCCGTCGATATACCAAATAAGCGCATCCTTATTTTCATCGTATATCGGAAGCACAGTCCCGTCATTAAGTGTAACCTTTGAGTTGTAATCAACTGTGTTTTCGTTATGAACTGAATCAGCGGATACCGCAAAAGCAAGCATCATAACAAAAATAAACACCATAACAGCTGTTAAAAATAGTTTCTTCTTCATTCTCTTTCTCCTTAATTTGTATTTTTACCATTTTAAGTATAAACCCTTCCCTTGGGTCAAAGTCAAGAGTTTTTTGCAAATTTTGTAAAAATATATTATAAATCTTCAAAAATAAGCTTACCGTTTTCATCGGCGGTGGCGGATTTAAATGTCATTGTGCCTGCATAGCCATCTATTGGCTTAAAGCCTGTAAAAATCAGCTTATCATTCCAAGGTGCGCATTTTGGCACTCCCGCACAGGGGATTAATGTGTCATCTATCATTTTAAAGTCATCAAATGGCTTATCGGACACTAAATATCTTGCTCTGCCTCTGATACTGAAAATCAAATAGTATCTGCCTTTATATTTGAAGTAGTCGGGACATTCGGGGTGGTCGCTGTTTTCGTGAATGTAAATAGGACTTTCCGCCTCTTGCCACCTTTCAAGGTCAGAGGAAATATAGTGAGCCAAGCAGCCTAAATTTTCCTTAACCAAAACGGTTGTTAAAAGCATATGATAAATTCCGCTATCATCCTTTATAACCTTTGGGTCTCTTGCTATGGGTCCGTTAAATTTTTCGGATATAGTAAAACCGAAGCTCTTATCCTTTTTAAAATGGTAGCCATCCTCTGACACACTACGGCTAATTATTGCAGGAAGTCCCTTTGGTCGTCTTACCGTGTAATAGAGATACTCCTTGCCGTCTTTTTCTATCCATGAGCCTGTGCAAATTGAGCCTTCCCAGCTTTCAGTAATGGGAACTGCCATTGGATGAACGTACCACTTTTTAAAGTCCTTTGTGGAAATATGCTCCCACTGATGAGCGCCCATTCCCCATTTGCTTCCGTGATGGCGGCGGTCCTTTAGGTATAAAACATGGTATTCATCATTTTTTCTGTACGGCATACAGTCGCCTACAAAAACGCCGTTTTCTGGTCGCCACCCCTCTGCATTTTCAAATGATGATATAATGCTTGGCTCTGCCTCTTTTGCTTGGTTATAATAAGATACGGTGACCTTTTCGCTTCCTTCAATTTTATCGCCAAGCTCAAAATATCCTTTACCGTACTGCCAATTTTCATCTACAAGCACATTGTTTACATATAACTCAATTATGTATTCGCGCAAAATTATCGACACACAGTCGCCTATTTTTATGCTTGATGATAGATTTAACGGCTTTTCGCTATAATCATACCAAAACGATACCAAAAGTTCGCATTCTGCACTCTGTGCTTCAAATGATTTTCGCTCATTTTTATATGATACAATATTTAAATTTAGATTATCAATTTCAAATTCGATTTTAATATCCTTCATAAATAAATTTTACCTTTTTCTTATGTAGTCGGAAAAGCCGTTTTTATAGTCTATTTTTCCAAGAGCAAGCGCCGAAAACAGCGCCGCGCCTGTTGCTGCTTCTTCTTTGAATGTATTTCCCGTTACTTCCATTGAAAAAATGTCCTTGATTAGCAGCTGTAAAACCTCGTTTTTCTTTACCGCTCCGCCCGAAGCTATTATATGAGTGCATTTTTTAGAAAATTGCTCGTATAATTCGTAAAGCTCGGCACACATACCTCTTAACACTCCTAAAATAAGATTAGAAGGGGTAAATTTATCCTTGTCTATATCTAAAATGGAGCCACGATAATGCGGGTTGCTTCTTTTACCGCAAAATGAAGTATCAACTAAAAGTCCTCTTTCGCCTTTTTGGTATCCATCCTTGGCGATTTGGTTCATTATTTTATACTGAGGCATATCGCTCATTTTGCAGCTTTGTGTATAGCTTCTAAAAAATTCCTCAAGCATTTGATATGCCAGTCCTCCGCATAATGCAGAGCCACACACAAGATACTTGCCCTCAATAAAGGGGCGTGTTTCAATATCTCCTGATGTGTTTTGATACTCGCCTACCATGCTTACCTGTGAGCCTGTACCCATATTTACAAGTATTGTATCATTGTTATTGTCAACTGACCCTAAAAAGCTTGCTTGATTATCGCCTATTGGAATACTAACAGGGATATCTCTGCATTTACCTATTATTATACTTTTATCAGTTACGCTTGGTAAAAAGCTCCTTTCAATTCCTAATGATAACAGCTTATCATACATAAATTCCGATTTTTGTACATCAAAAATTCCTAAGCTTACAGCTACTGAGGTATGGGTTACCGGTTTTTCAATACCACAAATTTGTATAGCGAATAAGTCCATTATGCTACATACAGATGTGGCGTTTTTAGGAACTATGTTATTTAACATATTATAATAATGCGTTGCAATACCATAGCCTGTTGAAATATGCTCTTCAGTAATATCATATATCATTTGACATGTTGTTTTGCCATTATTTAATACTTTATCCGCTCTTTTATCCTGCCAATTTATAAGATTTGACACGGGATTAAGTTTATTATCTAAATACACAATTCCGTGCATTTGGCCTGTTATGCCAATTGATACGACTCCCTTATATGTATCAAGTATATGGAAAAGAAGCTTTTTTGCTTTTCCTAAAATAGCAGACACATCCTGCTCTGAAAATTCTTCTATATCTACGCCGGAGTTATGTTCAAGCGAATATGCTTCAATTTGCTCCTTGTTATCAATATCATATATAGAGGCACTTACTGTTGTTGTTCCAATATCTATGCCTACAATAAGCGTGCCATAATTTTTTATTTCTGCCTCATTACTTTCATCAAAGTCAAAATGGATTAAATCATCCGCCGAGTTATTGCTTAAAATGCTTTCGCAAATATGATATTTCTCAGAGTTTTTGCCGCTTTCCTTTAATATCTCTGATTTGCGCTTATTTATCAGCTCATCTTTAGTAATAACGCCGAACATATAAAGCTTAATATCGGAAATAGAAGCACCTATGGTTCTTAAAAGCTTGATTGCTTTTAGGTCATCAACATTTATATTTGAATAGTTTCGATATCCGTTTTCATCTCTTGCTACGGTAACTAATCCGTTGCTTTCGTACAAACGAATAGCTTTTTTTGAAAGTCCTGTTATTTTTTCTACATCATTTATTTTCAAAATAGCCACCCCCTTATAATAATATTAAACTATTACCTAAGGTTAATGTCAAGTGTTTTCGATATAAATGTATGATTTAATATTCAAAAAACATAATATCATATGGTAAATAGATATTTTCTTTATTCTAAAAGCCGTGTGGAAAATTCCACACGGCTTTTAATTATTTAAATATATCTAATGCATTCATTATGATATTGCCCTTGCCCTGTTCATTAAGGTCATGTTGGATTTCAAACTTACCCTTTGAGGCGGTTATAATATCCTTTGCTAAAATGCTTGCATTTTCATATTTTGGTGTAATGTACTTCATTTTTGCACCTCGTTATTTATGAATTTACAACCTCGTCATATGAAGTAAATACATACTTTTCGTTTTGTTTAGGCTCGCCATGTTGAATATATGAATATTCTGTGATGTCCTTATCAGTTGCTATTACATAAGCACCAAGAGCAAGCTTATCGTCCTTGTATTCATCCGTAAAGCCTGTGATTTTAAGCTCAAAGGAAGAAAATTCATAAGATGTGATTTCAGCTGCAATTGCAAAGTTTGCTACTGTGCCGTTTTCGCTAAAAATATCGCTTGTGCCAAGCTTTTCCTGTGCTACTGCAAATGCACCGTATTTTAAGGTTTTGCCTGTTATCTCTTCGTACTCCTTAATTGCTTCGCTGTTTATGTCAAAGCCGATTGCAATTTGTCCTCTGCCATCCTCAGGCATTGAATATCCAAGACATTCAATAAGCGCAGGAGCAATTTCCTCCTTGATTATATGACAATCTAAGCATTCATATGTTATTTTTCCTGCCTTACCATATCCGTTTGAATAGGTAATATCCTTAATTTCATAATTATGCTCTATTTCATCAGTGCCTTGTTGTAATTCAACACAATATTGTGCAGATGCAATCCACTTAGCATTTACAAAATCGCGTCCCTTTACAACTACTCTGTCGCTGTAAATCTCAACATAGTAGCCTTGGCTACCGTCAAGATGCTCGCCTGTTGTCTTATTAAAGCCACTCCATAAATAGCTAACTGATGCGCAGTTAAAGATGTTTATTGGAAGCTCCTCTGTGGCATCAAACATATTGCCTTTAGAATTCATTTCCCAGTGGGTGTGTCCGTTAAACATTATAATTTCAGGATACTTACTGATTACCGCCTTGAATGCATCCTCATTTGTAACTCCGTGCCAGCCCTCTCCAGGTAAGCTACCTGAAACTGTATTAAATATAGGCTGATGTAGGAAAATGAATGTTGGCTTGCCTTCATCTCTGCCTTGTGCAAGTGTTGTATCAAGCCATGCAAGTGTTTCCTCGGTAAATGTTGCATTAAGTCCTGATGGACTGTCACTACCAAGCATAATATAATGATAGCCGTTAAACCAAAAATCGTAGCATGTATCTGTTGGATGAGTGCCATCAGGTAAAACTGCATATGATAGGAATGCACTTGTAGCGGCAGGGTAATCGTGGTTGCCGATTGCAAAGAACATTGGGTAATCACTTGCATTTACGCCCATTTCTGTCATTACCTCACTATGAATTGCGATTGCTTGTGCATATTGATCCTCTCTGCCGTTATCTGCAATATCGCCTGCTATAAAGATAGCTACGCCATTAGGATTTAATGAAACCGCATCCTTAAGCATAAGCTTAAAATGCTTTGCTCCGTTTGCAGAGCCGATGTGAACATCACTAATTGCATAGAATGATGTAATCTTATTACTTGTAATGTTCATTTGTGAGCCTTGTGGCAATTCAACTGTTACATACTCACTTGACATTTCGCCTGTTGAGCTCTTTTGTGAATAAATTAAAAGCTTAGTAGCATCCTTAGGAATAATAACGCTCTTAGTAAAGGTATATGATGCGGTTGTGCTTGTAGCCTTAAAGCGCGCATGGGGAGTATATCCCTCAAGAATACCGTTTTCATTTCCCCAATACATAAGGATGTTATGGGAGTTAAGGGCTTCTATTGGCATAGTAACGGTGGCTGTGCCAGCCGCATATCCGTTTATGCTTGGTACATATACTGCGCTTATTGGCGGAATAACTCCATAAGCAGGTGTGTTACCGCCTGTTTGTGTACCGCCCTCTGTTTTGCCGTTATCTGCATCCTCTATGTCACCTATTGAAACATTTATGCTAAAGGTATAGCCGTTCTTTAAATATCCGTCCTTTTCAACAAGGTAGATTGTATAAGGTCCTTCGGGTAAATCCTTTAAATGACCAAGGTTTCCTCCGATGTTTGGCGCGCTTCTAATATCGTATTTCTCTCCGTTACCTACATCTGCAATGTAATACCAACGGATTGTTGCTTCATTATTATTACGCTGTGCAATACCGATCCAGTCCTTAGCGTGAACGCCTACTGCGGAAACTAAAATTTCCTCGCCCACATCAAATTTTGTTTTATTTACTGTAAGTGAGTGTGTATCGTTTGAAACTGTAACGCTGCTATTTCCCTCGTACGTTGGAGGGGCTATGCCAAGGTTTTTATCTGTTACTACGGATTCATAGGAAACGACCGTATCGCCCTCAATAATTACCATTTTGTAAGCAACAACTGTATTCATATCGCCTGTGTCGTATGGAAGCAAGCGAATTAGATACACTCCAGGAGCAAATGTATTACCGCCTGTAATATCAAACGCAACGCCGTCGCCATTGGTTTTTACCCACTCCCAACGAATAGAGCCACCCTTGTGGAAGTAGTCAAATCCGTAAATGCCAACCCATGAGTCATTATGTCCCTCAACCATAGAAGGAGTTACCATAATTGCCTCGCCTGGCTTATATATGTTTTTGTCTGTGCTTAAAAGTTCACTATTTCCAAATGCTTTATCAGTATCAGGATTTCCGATTTTAATTTTAACAAGAGCACGGTTGCCCTCAAGATAGTCGCTATTATTTGATTGTAAGCGGATTACATATTCGCCCTCGGGAAGTGAGCCGTACTCCTTGTATTTCCCGCCCTCTATGTAATTATTAGTGATATCAAACCAAACGCCATCGCCTACATTATCAACAAACTGATACTTAATTGAGGCGTTGTCCTGTACTCTATAAATTCCAATCCAGTCAAGGACATTAGGTCCCTTAGCTGAAACTAAAATAGGCTCGCCTACCTTAAATACGGTTTTGTTTACACAAAGCTCAAACTCGCCGTTTGCAAGCTTAACTGCGCTTCTGCTTTCCTCAAATGTAACGGTGCTATCAGGTGTAACCGGTGTGTCTGGTGTAACCGGTGTATCAGGTGTATCAGGTGTATCAGGTGTGTCTGGTGTGTCTGGATTTTCCGTGCCACCGCCGACATCCTCTGTGCCACCTGTGTTATCATCAACGACCGCCATTCTGCTAAGGTATGATACATTGTATTCATCCTCAACGATTACAAGTGCATTTGCAATGTCATTACCAAAGCCTGAGCCATCGTGCGGACAAAGTCTTACTAAATACGCGCCGCCTGAAAGAGTTCTGCCGGATACGGCGTTATAAGCAACGCCATCGCCCGGAGTTCTTACCCAATACCATAACAACGAGCTCTTTGAGTAGTTGCCGTAAGCATAAACGCCTACCCACGTATCGTTATATAAAAGATCTGCGCTAACCATAACGGGATCGCCGCTTGATACTGCTCTGTCCTCAATTTCAAGTACACCTTGCTCGCCTGAAATATCAGGTGGATTACCAACCTTAATGTGAACAAGCGCCTTAACTGAGCTTGCATTTGATGAGCCATCTCCGAATAAACGAATAATATATTCGCCCTCGGGAAGCGCACCGTCTACAAATTCAAAGGTGCTATCCTCTTGCTTGTCGTATTGGGACACAAGATCAAAGGTAACGCCCTGACCTGCGCTTGATAAGTTTTTCCAAACGAGGGATGAATCTCCCGCGCTTACGCCCGTCGTGCTGTAAAGTCCAACCCAGGATTGGGCGTGGGCTCCCGTTGCGGAAACGTAAATTGGCTCTCCAACCTCAAATACGGTTTTATTAACCGTAAGCGAATAATCGCCGTTTGTAATGGTGACAGGCTCCTTTGTTCTGTCAACAAGAGTCTCTGTCTCCTCCGTCACCTCGCCCTCGCTTGCAAAAGCGGTAAACGCTACGCTTGGAATTACGCCAAGCGCCATTATTAAAGCAAGAATAAGACAAAGGAATCTTTTGTAAATGCTTTTCATAAAATCTCTCCTTGATTTTTAGTATCTAATTATGTTATAATACATTTGAGCAAATTTGTCAATATTTTTAAAAAATCCTGAACAAAATGCTCAATTTGTGATTAAACACATACATTTTCTAATCATTATGATAACAAAGAGGTCAAAATGTCATTTAAGGATAGAGAGAAAATAATACTTGAATATTTGCGCCAAAACCGTGAGGCAACAATCGAGGAGCTTTGCACCCATCTTTTTGTAAGCGCACCTACGGTGCGTAGAGATTTAAAATCACTAGCAGAAGGCAAAAAAATTATAAGAACGCCGGGCGGAGCGGTTTTTAACAGTATTCAATGGGAGGGCACTCCACAAGAGCTTCGCGAAACTAAATTTGTTGAGGAAAAGGACTGCATTGCGCAAAAATGTCTTGATTTAATTAAGGATGGCGACACTATTATGGTTGATGCTTCATCAACATGCCTTCATCTTTTAAAGCATTTAAGCTCCAAAAGCTCAATTATTTTAATTACCAATAGCACCAAGGCATCATTTCTTCTCGCAAAAACAGGAATAAAAACATTTGTTTCAGGTGGCGAGGCATCAAAAACCTCCTTTGGGTATGTAGGCACTCTTGCTGAGGAATTTATAAGAAAATTTAATGCTGATATTTGCTTTTTCTCTGTTTCATCACTAACTCCCGATGGAAAGCTTACGGACAACTCCGTTGCAGAAAACCAAATAAGCAAAGCAATGATTGAATGCTCAAAAAAATCAGTTTTACTCCTAAACTCGCAAAAAATCGGTGAGCCATTTCTTAATACCGTATGCACATTAAAGGATATTGATTTGATCGTATCAGAAAGAGATATCTCCGATAAATTCCCACAGTATAAGGAAAAATTTATATAAAAGGTTCTTTGTGCTTTGCATATTAATAAATGTTTTTTATTTTATATGATATTTTATAAGTCTTATAAGCACCATAAAAGCCGTGTGGAAAATTCCACACGGCTTTTAATTATTTAAATATATCTAATGCATTCATTATGATATTGCCCTTGCCCTGTTCATTAAGGTCGTGTTGGATTTCAAACTTACCTTTTGAGGCGGTTATAATATCCTTTGCTAAAATGCTTGCATTTTCATATTTTGGGGTAATGTATTTCATTTTTACCTCATTGCTTATGCATTCATAATTTCGCCATATGAGATAAATGCATATTTTTCGTTTTGTATAGGCGCGCCTTCTTGAATATATGAATATTCGTTAGTCTTGCCGTCGGTTGTAATTACATAAGCACCTAGAGCAAGCTTCGTATCTTTGTAATCATCTGTAAAGCCTACAATTTTAAGATCAAAGGAATAAAATTCATAAGAAATGATTTCAGCAGTAATAGCATAGTCTGCTACTGTGCCATCTTTGCTAAAAATATCGTTTGTACCTAGCTTAGACTTTGCTACCGCAAACGCGCCGTATTTTAAGGTTTTTCCTGTTGAAGTTTCATATTCTTTAATTGCTTGGTTGTTTATGGTAAATCCTATTGTAATTCCACCGCTGCCCTTTTCAGGAGCTGAATAGCCTTGGCAAACAAAGAGCTCTTTTACCTCAACCGTTTCCTTATGACTACAACCCTTATTGGTACAAATTATAGTTTTAACTCCAACATTGTCATATCCGTTTGCGTATGCGATAGATGACGATACAGTATGAACAGGATTTTCCTTTGCTGATACTAATCCACAGCTTGAACAGTTAATTACGCATGGATTTGCATCAGACAAATGCTCTCCTGTTAACGCAAGTGGCTTACAGTAGTTATCTACGATAGTGTGGCTTGTTATTGCTTGACCGGGAACATAAGTCCATGGATTTTCGCCTCCTACATAATCAACTACGGTAGCACCTGTAATAGCCGAATAAGTATTTGCAGCCTTAAAACTTTGTGCAGTAACACCATTTCCAATCAAAACGAATTCAATTTTTGCACTTGAATCACGGAATGAATATTTCTCATGGAATACAACATTACCTTGAACATATACCGTAAAAGTCTTTATATCTTGATTTTTTCTTGCTGTGTGGAATGCCTCATCAGCTACGGTTTTCATGCTTGCAGGGAGTACGATTGATTGCATTTTATAGCAATGAGCAAAAGCCTTATAAGGTATAGACTCCAAATTAGGTGGCAAAATTACACTAATTAGTTCATCACAGTTTTCGGCAAAATTATTACTCAAGCTTGTCAATCCTACGCAAGCACTCATATCGATAGTGGTAAGTGAATCGCACTGAGTAAATGCAGCCTGACTAATACTACTTAAATTCGCACACTTGCTAAAGTCAAACGCTTCTATACTTGTACCTCTAAACACCTCGTCTTTTATTGTTGTTAAAGTTGATGGAAAAACAATAGTTCCGTTAAGACTACTGCAGCCATTAAATGCATCGCCACCAATTTCGGTCATGCCCTCCACAAAAACAATTGAGTTAGTGGCTACCATATTAGAGCAGTTTGCAAAGGCATTTGATGATAGCTTTCTAAACTTTGGAAAAGTTATTTCTGTAAGACTTGTACAACCTGAAAAGTTGCCCTTTCTCATTTCCACTACACAGTTAGGATTAAAGGTTACCTTTGTGATTGGAATTCCAGAGAAAATGTTATCTCCACTGATAAAAAACTCGTCTGTTGATTCAAATGTAAGAGTTTTGATGGTTGTTGATGCCGGATTTGCATATTTGCCAAAAAGTCCGTTGCACTCAATTCCTGCAAGGTAGTCAGGGAAGATTACATCTGTCATGCTATTATTGTTGTAGCCTGTGTTAAAACCGGTTACAACATTATCAACTCCACCGCTTTTACCAACCTTAAAAACGGTCTCAAAGTCAACCTTTTCTCCACCTACTAATGTTACCTCGTTTGATGCGCAAACTGTAAATGAGAGAACACACGCAAAAACAACTATAAATAAGGCTATCAATAGTTTCTTTTTCATTTTAATTTCTCCTTTTCAAATTATTTTTTATTAAAAACTGTTTAATAACTGCATTGATTTTTCATTAAACAATTACTTAATCATAAGATGTTTGATCAGCGATTTCTTTTCGCTTGTATTATTGATTTGATTTTTTGTATATCAAATTTTGGCTTTCTTTCATATGTATATAAGCCGTTTGCCTCTTGCTCTATATCGTAAAGCTGAGTATAGCAAAAGCCACACACATACGGGCAGCTTATAAGTGCATTTGTCAAGCCTTCAAATCTTTGCAAAAACTCTTCCTCGGTTTTCGGTGCATTTCCGTAGCCCCAACCGCCTTCAACTCCGTCAATATCCCATCTTATGCCACCATATTCGCTAAGAAATAATGCCATATTGCAGTAATCTGTTGATTTTTGATATTTTGACACGCCACTATGAGTTTTATCATAATTTTCAAGCATTTCTTTTTGAGTGCTTGCAAGATAAATTTCTTCAAAATCTTTTACATCCTGTATGTAATCGTGAAGGTCATAAATATCGGAAACAACCTGATAATTACCACTTGTGCCTATACAAGGGCGGGTTGTGTCCATTGCTTTTGTTGAATAATATAATGCTCTTATAAAGTCGTCATTTTGATGCTTATTATCCCAATCCCATGTTTCGTTAAGTGGACACCAACCAATAATTGAAGGATGGTTAAAGTCCCTTTTTATCGCTCTTTGCCATTCAAGTAAAAATGGAGTTAGCTGATTCATGTCCCAGTAGTAGAGGTGGGCGTTAGCACTTTCGCCAAATACAAGATAGCCCATTTTATCACAATGGTATAAAAATCTCGGCTCAAAAATCTTTTGATGTAGCCTTGCTCCGTTGAAGCCTGCTTCTAATGACAAGATGATATCTCTTTTTAGTTCTTCATCCGTTTCAGCAGTATAAATTCCGTTTTTGTAGTAGCCTTGGTCAAGGACAGTACGAAGGAACAAAGGCTTTCCGTTTAAAAGATAATTTTTGCTATCAAAGGCGGTTGTTCTTATACCGAAATAGCTTTTTACTTTATCATTTCCATAGGTTAATTCAAGGTCGTAAAGCCTGCCCTTGCCTGCTTCCCATAAATGAAGCTCACTTAAATAAAGCGTTAAGCGACTAATACCGCTTTTTAGCTTGCCACTTACCTCGCCTACGTTTTTATTTTTGTATGTGGCTACCGCATTAAATACGGCGTTTCCAACGGTTTCTATCTCTATTTGAATGCTTTTGTCCTCTATTGAGGTGTAGTATCTTACAGATTTTAAATAATTTTTATCTACATATTCAAGCCAAACTGTTTGCCAAATACCTGTTGTACGAGTGTAGCAGCATTCTATTGAATAGTAGTTTTCGCTTTGTTTACCTGAAGCCTTTCCGTTTGGATGTCCGTCAATGGCGCATACGGTAATTGTATTTTCCTTACCAAATATAACATAATCGGTAATATCCACTTCAAAACCAACATATCCACCTATATTGTGATAAGCCTCTTTGTGATTAACATAAATATAGCTTTCGTAATCAACTGCGCCAAAATGAAGAATAACTCTTTTGTTGCATTTCTTAATATGTACCTTTTTCAAGTACCACACACAATTAAGATAATCTGTGTTACCTATTTTTGAAAGCACGCTTTCAGGACAAAATGGCACTATGATTTTATTATCAAGATGCTCTCTTTCGTAGAATTTTCTATCACGACCGCTAACACCGCGGTCAAGCTCAAATTCCCATTCTCCGTTTAAATTCACCCAATCTTCTCTTTCAAATTGGGGATTTGGATGCTCCGGTCTTGGTATTAGCATTTCACTAAGCACCTCTTTCTTTCATTTTAATTATAAAATATAAAAGCCTTGTATTTATACAATCTATATTAAATAACAATTTTTTACACATATCTTGCTTCACAACTTGATTATAGCATTAAGCAGTAGCAAAAACAATATGATTTTTTTGGCAAAATATGGACAAAAGTGGTTTTTTGTGGTATAATTACAAAGAAAAGGAGGGATAAAAATGTACAATTATTTAGGAAAAGCATGCTATTATTCCGGAAAAGCAAGTAATGAAAAGCATACTGATACCGATAGATTTTTATATATTAATGATTTTGGATACTGTGCAGATCACTCAAAAATGTCAATACGTCGTAAAAAAGGTAGACCTGACTATCAGCTCATTTATGTTGCATCGGGTGTTCTCACTATACACGAGCAAGGCAAAAAACGAAATCTTACAAGTGGAGATATATGCTTATTTAGACCAAATGAGCCTCAGATATACACCATAGATGGAATAACTACAACACATTATTGGATTCTTTTTACCGGTAGCGAAGTTGAAAAAATGCTTTCCTTTTTTAAAGAGCGTTCATATCATATAGGAGCATTTCCTGAATTTGAGCATTTCTGCCATAGCTTATGGAGTGGCTCGAAAAATGAGGATGAAATTTCGGAATTATTATTGGATGGCATGCTGATAACTCTTATCGCCCGTATAATGAAGCTTGTCAGTCAAGAGGGAAAGAAATTATCAAAGCTTCATAACGCCATTCAAATTATGAAATCCGAATGTCATATAAGGCGTAGTAATGAAGAGCTAGCAAGACTTTGCGGGTTAAGCAAATTTTATTTTATTAAGCTTTTCAAAAAAAATTTTGGTGTTTCTCCTCAAGAATATTACGCTAAGTTAATTATAGACAAAAGCTCTCATTTATTAATTAATACCGATTATAATATTTCCGAAATTGCTAAATTATGTGGTATTGACGATGCACTATACTTCAGCAGAATGTTCAAGAAGCATACTAGCGTTTCTCCCTCGGTTTACAGAAAAAATCAAATTTAGTTTTATTAAAAATAATGGCAATTTTCTATTGTTATGTAATAAGCTGTTTTCATGGCGCTTAAAAATAACACCTATAAATTGATAAAACCGTGCAGATTTCTCTGCACGGTTTTTACTTTATTTAAAGATGTCTAATGCGTTCATTATGATATTGCCTTTGCCTTCGATGTTATTATCATTTTGGATTTCAAACTTGTTGGTTGAGGCGGTTATAATATCTTTTGTTTCTATAATTGCATTTTCATATTTTGGCGTTACGTATTTCATTATATCACCTCAACTAATTTTTCATTCCGTAATATTCCATAAGTGCATTTACATCCTCTTGCGTAAATGCGCCCTCGAAAATCATAAATTCATCGATGGTTGCAGGTAAAGCACGATTATATGTGCCTCTACCGTCTTGACCGATGTTGGTTTTCAAACCGGCATCAAGAGAAGTACCTTGAAGGTTTTCGGGAATATTGCTTGTTTTAATGTCCGCAAAATCAACACTTAATCCAAGCTTATTGTTTTCACGGTCAAATATGGCTATTATATGCACCCATCCGTTTGTGTAATCGCTTGGAAGAGCAAAATCGCAATCGGCACGCTTATTTCTATTTTCACCGTAATTTAACCTTACGTTAATAATGCCGTTTTTGTTTATAAATGTTAATGCAAAGCCTGTATTTTGTCCCGAATCCCAGTTTTTATTGGAAATAATACACGGGTCTGATGAAATAGAGCTTGCTTTCATCCAGAAGGACATAGTAAAGCTTTCCATGGACGGATCAAAATCTTCAAGAGTTACGTAGCCTCCATTAAGTGCTGCGCCCTGTCCGTAATATCCATCCTTATATGTAATTGTATTATGTGGAGTTGTATTTCCACCGCAGCTATCGGTTACGTTTCCGTCAAATGTCAAATACGTATTTAATTTGTTATCCACAAAATTGGTTACGTAGCCCTGACTGCCCTTTTCAGGGGTTGCTTCTGTTTCGTGGTAACGGCCAGGCATAGTTCCAGGGCGGTGTAATGGTGCTTCAATACCGTTAAATAAATTAGAAGGAACTCTTGCTGACCATTTTTCAGGTTGTTCATAGCCTAATGCATGAAGAACGATAGCAGCAGTATCACGAATTTCCATATCGCTTATTGTACCGCTGACAACTGTCTTGCCTGTTGCAGCAAACATAACGTATTTTTCCGTATCTGTTAATCCACCATGATTTGTTCCGTTTCCGCCATGGTCAGAAGTAACGATAAACAATGTTTCATTAAGGATTCCTTTTTGCATGTATGAATCATAAATTTGACCGATATAAGCATCTATCTCAGCTATTTTAGCAAGTTGAGCTGCTGTGCCGTAGCCTGATGAGTGGCCTGCTGCATCTGCTTCGTCAAATTGAATAAACATAGCATCCGGATTGTTTTGAGCAAGATATGCAAGAATTTCCGCTGTTAAATTAGAGTCGGACATACCGCCTTTTTTGTAAACGCCGATATCGTCCTCTACTATACCAACGTTAATTGGATTCCAACCTGCAAATGATGCTAGAACTGCATTTGCGTTATTTTCGCGAATTACACGGAAGAAGCTTGGGTAACTTGAGTCGTTTGGATAAGCGCCTGATGCTGCATTATCGTTTGTAAGACCGTGAAGATTAGGTGTTACACCGTGAAGGAGTGAGCCCCAACATTGAGCACTTATTGTAGGATTAGAGGTTAAACAGTTATACGTTAATGCTCCGTTTGCAAAGATTTTGTCAAGGTTTGGTGTATTGGCATTTGCAAAGTATGCACCCGCTCCGTCAACACCGATTACTACTACGTATTTGTAAATAGAGTAATCTCTTACGGTTACGTTAAATTCGCCTTGAATGCCTTTACCGCTTACTGTTACCTTTACATTATTTTCGTGTGAAAGACCTGTGAGAACGTAGTCCTCAATGGAAATACTTGAGCTGTCAAAAGTGTATGTCAAAGACTTTTCCACGCCGTTTACAAAAACAGTTTTTGGTAGTGATATTTTGTCTCCTACCACAACCTCGATATCCTCAAACGGAATGATTTCAGGTGGCATAGCTTCTAAAACTTCATTATATGAAGCAAAGCTGTATTTTTCATTTTCAGCTATATTGCCATATTGTAAATATGAATAGGATGTTTTTTCTCCATCGTTTTCCATAACGTACACGCCCATAGCAAGCTTTGAATTTTTGTATTCATCTGAAATACCCTTGATTTTAAGTTCAATTGTTCTGAAATTAAATTCTGTTAAATCAGCGTTGATAACGCCCTCTGACGCTTTTCCGTCTGCGCCAAAGATATCTCTGTCGCCTATTTTATCCTTTGATACTGCATATACGCCGTAATTAAGTGTTTTTTCCGTTACTTCTTCGTATATTTTTAATGCTTCTGTATCTATTTTGTATCCTATGGCAACCGAAGCGCCTGCACCCTCATATACTGAATAGCCAAGGAAGGTAAATAAAGGATTTACTTCGCCCTCGTATTCTTTTGAACACACGTCACATACAAATAAACCGTCGCCCTTTTCAAGGAAGCTTGTATATGATACTGTCAAAGGTTTATCTTTTGTGCTATGGCCCAATGCAGGGTTGTTTTTTTGATATTCCTCATCTATGCTTGATACGTTTGCTTTTGTTTCATCGTCATAGGTATATACTATTCTTGTGGCTGCATTTTCGCAATCTGCTTCCGTTACAATATAGAGAATACCGTTTCTTTTCGGTTCTGCATATCTTCTTACAAGATATAATTCCGTATAAGTGCTATCTATAAGCGTTGCGTAAGCACCGCCTGATGTGTCTCCCGTTAAATTAATCTTACCGAAAGTTGAATTTTTAGCAATTGGATGTTGACAGTCGCCATAAGTCGTATATTCATTTATCGTGGTATTGTTAATATAAATATAGTCCTTGCCTATTCTGTCATCTGCGTGCCAGCTATCTGTATAAAATGTTTTTATTACGCTGTTATTAATGTAACTGTCAGGCAAAACGTTATTGATTTGAACGTCATCAGTGTAAAGATGATTAAATCTTATTGTTGCACTGGCGGTCGCACTGCTACCGTTGCCCTCACATTTAAGAGAAATCGGGTCATATTTTGAATTTTTAATTCTAACCATACAAGTATCAAGAGTAAGAACGGTTGTACCTGAAGCAGAATCATTTCTTTGATAAATAAGCTCATCATGACCGATAATAACTGCATTTTTAACAGTTACGTCACCTTTTTCAATATAAAGTCCAACGTATCCGCCGTAATAGTCAACCTTTGGCGATTTGACCGTTGCACTTACGCTGTTTGGGTCAAATGGTGCGCTAACCTCTTCTAAGGTTCTGTTTCCTATTAAAGAAAGATGCGCATTTTGATTGTTAACGAAAAAGCCGGAATAGTTATTATCATCGGGAATCCACCAGCTATGACCGTTAAAGTACACGTTTAATGTAACCGCCTTGTCAAGACGAATACCCGTTGCCCTTGGTCCTGAGTCATTTCCTGCGCGATGGCTTACATTCTCGGCAAGAATAAGATTAAGTGTCTTGCCGTCAAATTGACTGATAAAATAAGTGGAATTTTCAGCCATGGCATTTGATGGTGAAGAGTAAAGCTTGTCAATACCGACAATACTTTTTCCCTCCGCTAGCAGCGATGCTGCAAGCTCTGATTCTTCGCTTTGCACTACATAGTATGTATTTTCCGTTTCTTGAGCCAAGGATACAATAGAAAAAACAAAAATCAATGATAGCACAAACGCAAGAATTAAAAGTGTTTTTTTCATAATTTCTCCTCCAAAAAAATATTTTATAATGTTATTTGGCATTAAAGATATGCCATAAAGCAAATTTAATCAACTTTGTTTTATATTCACAAATCAATTATGATGTTGCAAATTCAACATTGATAGTTGATATTTTTAAGTGTATATACATACATGTACAACTTTATTGTAAATTATTGTAAAAGAATTTTCAAGTATTTATTTATTTTTTCTATGTTTTAACGAATATTTGTTGTGTTTTGTTGACTTTTCAAAAAACTCAACACAAAATTCAACATTTTATTCATTATTCTATTGAAAAAAATATTTTGCCATAGTATAATTAAATAAAAAACGAGGATTGAAATATGATAGGACTTGAAGAAAGACAAGATTACATACTGTCTGTTGCCAAGGAGCGTGGCTTTGCCTCCATATCGGATATTGCTAAAAAATTTGACGTATCCATTGAAACCATAAGGCGCGATATAAACAAGCTTTGCAAGGATAATTTAGTAAAAAAGGTGCGTGGCGGCGCTATTTTAAGCAAACCCTCTTGCCGCAAGGATGAGGATTATTTGTTGAGAATCAAGTCAAATCAACAACAAAAATTAACAATCGGAATGCGTGCGGCATCTATGATACAGGACGGAAGCGTTGTTGCCTTTGATGCCGGAGTTTCCATACAGTCAATCGCAAGCAGTGTTAGCGGAGTGAAAAATGTTACCTTCGTTACAAACTCCATATCAATTGCAAGCATATTGCTGAATAAATTTAACACGGAAGAAATTACCGGTCGCATCATTTTTATTGGCGGAGAATTGGATATTCAAAACCGTTTTTCAAAGGGTGCATTTGCCACCGACAGGTTAAATGATTATTATTTTGACGTTTCCTTTGTTTCCTGCACAGCAATATCCATTGATGCGGTATCCTCGTACAGTCTTGATGAATGCTCATATTCAAAGAAGTTGATTGAACGTTCAAGCACCTCTGTTTTAATTGCCGAAAGCAACAAGATATGCAAAAATTCCATATGTCGCTTTGCAAAAATATCAGATTTTGACACAATCATAACAGATGACAAAAATCAAATTTCAGATGAAATAAAAAAGCACTTCGATAAAGAAAAGGTTGAGCTTGTAATAGTATCGGTGTAATATCGCTTTTGTATAAACAAAACCCGTGCAGAGAAATCTGCACGGGTTTATGTTTTATTTAAATAAGTCTAATGCTCTCATTATAACATTGCCGCTTCCGTCGTTGTTTTGTTCAACTTCATATTTTTGGGCTGATGTTGAAGCGGTTACAACGTCTTTCGTTGCTATAAGAATGCTTTCATATTTTGGTGTTACGTATTTCATTGTGCCACCTCTTCATTCGTTGAAATCTTTCCTATAATATCGTTATATGAAACAAAGCAATATTTTTCGTTTTCATTTGGCGTGCCTGACTGGAGATATGAATATTCGTTAGCCTCGCCGTTATTTGTAATTATGTAAGCGCCAAGAGCAAGCTTATCATCCTTGTATTCATCAGTAAAGCCTACGATTTTAAGATCAAAGGAAGAAAATTCATAAGATGTGATTTCAGCGGTAATAGCACCGTTCACTACTGTGTCGTTTTCGCCAAAAATATCGTTTGTGCCAAGCTTTTCCTGTGCTACTGCAAAAGCGCCATACTTTAAGGCTTTGCCTGTAAGGCTCTGATATTTTTCTATTGCTTCGTTGTTTACTATAAAGCCAATTGTAATTCCGCTTTTATTGCTCTCCGGGGTTGAATATCCAAGGCACTCAAATAAAGGAGCAAGCGCTTCCTCTGTGTATGAGCTGCATCTTACGCAGCTATTTCTTATATATCCGCTTTGTGTATATCCCTTTGGATATTTGATTTCGGTTTCATAATTGTGAGAGTCATATGATGGAGTAACGGTTATTTGGCAATTTTTGCAGGTCAACGCTGTTGTGCAGCTTCCATCATCGGTAGCATCATGAACGCCATTATAGAACGCGTCGCAGGTGTTAACACCATATACAATATAGTTCTTATCGTAATCAACCGTTCTATCCGGGAACTTTTCATTAAACGCTGCTAACGATATAATTTCAGCAGATGTAATTCTGTCATTTCTGCCGCAAGATGTAACCTGTGTTGAGAATGCTGCTTTAAGAGCTTCTGCCTCTTCAAGTGTGCCATCAAAGAAATACGCAACCTTTTTGTATGTACCTCCGATAGCGCTATCAGCGGTTGTAAAGAAGTGGCATTGATTTCTTTCTATTCTTGTAATGTCAATGGTTCTTGGCAAATATACATTTTTCAAGCTAAGACAGTTATAGAAGAAGCTTGCATGGTCCTCGCCTGAATCATTTCTGCCCCAGTTCATAAACTCAACCTTTGCGCCAAGAATAACCGTGTGCAATGACACGCATCTATCAAAGGTACGAATTGACATTGTTGTAACGCTATTTGGAATCTTAACATAAGTAAGATTTGAGCAATAAGCGAACATATACTTTGGAAGTGCGGTTGTTGTAGAATCCTCGCGGAAATTAACCGTTCTAAGAAGTGAACAATGTGAGAAAACGCCTTCCTTTGAAAGCTTACCGTCCGCGCCCATATTAAATTGCGCGTTCTTAGGAATATTTACTTCCGTAATTCTTGTACCTAAAAATGCTGCATGGCCAATGTATGTGCATCTAGAATCAACACCGAATGGATTAGTTTCAATCGGTACATTATAGAAAGCCCCATTACCAACATGTGTAACAGAATCCGGCAAGATGATATACTTTAGCTTAGAAAATGATGCGTTATTTGTGGCGCGGAAGGAGTTATCAGAAATTTTTTGAAGCTGAGAATTGTTGGCAAACTCAATTTTTTGAATTTCTGAGCAACCAAATAGCATATTCATAGCGTTTAATTCAGTTACCCCCGCAGGAACGATGAAGTTCTTAAGATTTGTACATTGTCCAAATGCACTATCGCCCACGGTTGCTTTTGAATTCATTGTAAAGGGGGACTGAGTAAGTCCTGTTAAATAAAATGCATAGGCTCCAACATCTTTAAGTGAATCAGGAAAAACAACCTCGCGTAGGCTATCGCACTTGTTAAATGCATATGCGCCAATTGATTCAAGCGCAGAGTCCTTATGAAAATTAACTCTTACAAGCTGCTCGCAGCCTAAAAATGCAGAGCCGTCAGCTTCGTTTTTGCCGTTAATTGATTTAACGGTTATTGGAATATTAATCTCTCTTAAATTCTTTGCATGATAGAATGCAACATGTGAAATTTCCTTTGCAGTAATTTCAAAAGGAATATCGCACACTAAAACCTTTGTGTTTTGAACAATTCTTTCATTCAAGGCGGTCAAGGTGTTTGGCAGATAGAGAAACAAAATTTCCGTTGAGTTATAGTCGTAGCTATAAATATTGCCTACCCTGTATCCATCATTTTGTAAATTTAATGTTTTAATTCCGCCATTTTGTGGGAAATTAACAGATACAACATTATACTGAGTAACAGGTGTACCCGCTGTTCCGCCATAGCTGTAAGCACCGTCCGATGAAATTGTGAAATATCTTTCATCTGTGGTTAAAACGCTTTTTACGGTTTTAATTGTATTGCCGCCACTTTGGGTTGTTGATGTAACATACCAAGTGAGGGCGTTTCCGTTTGCATCGGCTTTTGGAAATTCACCAATATAAGTATCAATCAAAATATGCTTAGAGTCATAATTTGAGACTTTTGTTTCATACTGAAACATTGGAGCTTCGCTGTTGCCTTCCTCGTAATAATATACCGTTGCATTTGCAGAAATTACAAATACAAGTGTAAAAAATACCGCAAGGAAAAGTGCAAATAAAATTTTCCTTTTCATATTTTCTCCTTATAAAATTTTTTGTCAGCTTATATTATAGCACAGCTCTTTTGAAAAATCAAGAGTATGCCCCTTGCTTTTCTGTAATTATCTGTAAATTCGACCATTATATATCATTTTGAATGCTTACGAGGTATGCTAAAAAATAAAAATTCCGCTTACGCCATAAGCAGAATTTTTATTTTTGATTATTCTTCTATATATACGAGCCTTTCTTCAGATATGGAAATTTCGCCGCTGCAAAATTCTCTTTGCATGCCGTTATAGCCATCCCAGCCGTTACTGCCAGATGAGCCGAAAAGTCCGCCTGCGCCGCCCTTTCCTCCGCTTCCGCCTTTTCCAGCTGTTCCCTTTTTCAACGTGAGCTTGCCTGAAAAGTCATTTTCTCCTAAGTAGCTGCATTTTGCCGCATATGAGGAGTCGCCGCCAGTTCCGCCATCCTGTCCGTCTGTACCGTTCCCAAACAAAAATGCGCTGTCTCCGTTTTTGCCATTTTCCCCATCTCCGCCGTTTCCTGCAATTAAGGTTAATGTGCCTTTACCTTTCAAATACAAATTGTTTGCTTCAAGGGGAGCTACGCCGTCTGTTCCGTGTTTTCCGTTTCCACCGTCTGTTCCGTGAATGCCTTCAATGCTGTTCTTTCCCAGAAGCTCTAAGGTACACTCATCATAATTACATGTTAAATAACCGTTTTGAATATTTACGTTTTTAAATATAATGCTTTGAGCGTTTGTAACAATTTTAAGTCCGTTATATATTTTTCCCTTTTTGCCAACAATTATAAGCGAATCACATTCATCTCCAGTTATAATTGTTCCGCAGTCGCTTGATTTAAGTTTGGAAATATCAAGAGCTACCTGCTCATTTGACGTATATTCAGATATTTCAGAAAACGATTCCACTGTATTGAAATCTACACCGACTATTCCACTATTTGAACACCCTATCCAAATTCCAATGACAGCAAAAACTATTGCGGTTATTATAAATATCCATGGAACTGCTTCTTCCTCACATTCTATAAAGCATGCCGATGCAGCGCTTGTCACAATGATTCCATAGTATCCCGCTATACACGGGATTACCAAAAACATAATACTAAACAATATGGAGTAAAAAACACTCCAGCCTTCCTCATAATCGTCTGCAAGCTTCCAAGCTCTTACCATAACATGTATAGTACTAATTACACCGAATACGGTTGATAAAATCAAAACCCACAACGGTGTGCTTGCAAAAATCATGTCCATTAAAAGCACTTTGCCGTCTGATTTGTAAACACCGTATTGAATAATCTGTCCGATAATAAACGCTAACAAAGGAACTATTATAGCAAATACTTTAGCACCTCTGCCTCTGTTATGCCTTATGTAATTATTACCGTTAAAATTGTAATTATTGTAATTATAGCCACCACTATAGCCGCTATTTCCACTTCTACCTGATGATCCGCCACTGACGTTTTGTATAGTCCCGTCAGGCCCTATCTCGTATCTATCCAAAAATTTCACCCCACCTGTAACTGTGTGCTAATCCTTTAATTTAATGGATATTGTTTTGTCGGTATATGATATATCAACATTTAAATCCACTAATATGCTTATCGGAAAATATAGCACATTATCTATTCTTAATAAGTTGTTTATTGATATTTGCTTTTTTTGTCCTTTTAAATATATATTGCACACTTCCCCTATAAAGCTGCTGCTTCCACCCATGAATGGTAAAATTTCAGCCAAAGCAATATACATTTCTTCCCCGATTGCTCGGTTTGTTTGTGAAAGAGACGGCAAATACATTATACAACCGTTTATAGAAAAAATTTTTTGATTTTTTAAAAGCGTAACTATTGAATGAGAAAGCTTTTCGCTTACCTCGCTAACACGATTGGATTTTTCGTTACTGAAAAGACTTTCATCCCATCTGTGGGACATTCTAAACATAAACATTGGATGAAACGCGCTAAGGGAGTCTGAATTTAAGTCGAATGTGAAATCAACATGCTTCCATTCTCCATCTACTAAAACCATATTCCACGCATGGGCTTCCCAACCGTTATCGCCTCTGCCCTCTCCTGTTGCAATTCTTGCATTTACTCCGCATTCCTTAAAAAACATATAAGCATATACTGCAATTCCTTGACAGACTGCTGTTCCGTTTCTTATTAATCCAACTGCCGAGTGATCGGCACTCACATTGTTTTGCTTATATGAAACATTGTTTCTGAACCAGTTCATAAGATAATTAACTGCTTTTTTTGGATTGTTTTTAGGAATTTGTGATTTAATAAAATGCTCCGCCACAACACAGGAAAGGGAATTTACCGTTTTATAATCATCAAAGTATGTATAAACTAAATCACATACTAATATTTCGTCATTAAAATATGACATAGTAGAGAGTGTTGTTTGTGATCTTTGATCCAGCTCGTACTCAATTCCCGTATCTATTTCAACCTTTTGTATATACTCAAAAATATTATTGCTTGAAACGAATTTTTTTCTGTTGTCAACAACTATTTTCACTTTAGACTTATGGGATTTTAAAATCATAGTTATAGCTGTTAGCAATTCAAAGTAGTCCCTTACTACTATTGTCATTTCGCTATTATCTATTCTGTATCCTACCGCAAAATGCGCTCTGCGAGTTAAGAAATTCCATTGTACACCAAAACTTTCTATACTGCCAAGCAAATCGGGATTATTCAGCAAGCAATCCTTGATTTGTCTATCTATGGGCTTTAATAAAGAAAAGCCGATTTGGAAAGATGTCATTCTGCTTCGCAAAGCATTAACTAAGCTATCCATTGTAAATCTCCAGCATTTGACTTCTAATTTTGTGCATTTGCTTTGCTTTTATCTTTTTAGGATTATATTTATCTGCTTTTATCCAAAGAGAAGGGACAAACGACCATGATTCATCAAATGAAACATCCCCTACGCTTGCTTTATCCTTTATGGATTTATAAAACAAATTGATATCTCCCATCAAAGTCCATTCCACAAAAGCGCTATGCCCTACGTTTAAATCCTCCCAAATATAGCTATCCGGCGGTAAATATATAACGTTACCGGCTCTATAATTGGGAAATCCTATATTTATTGCAAAAATTCCGCCATACATATCGTCAGCCACAACTAAGGCATTTTTGAAAATCGTTGGGAGCTTTTCTTCCACTTGATTGATTTCCCTTATAGACAGCCCGTACACGTTTTCTCCTCCGAAGTGTCTTATAAGGTTATTTTCAATAGAAATTCCGCCTACGTAATTCACAATAGTACCCAGCACCGAGTGTTCTGTTATACCAAGTAATTCATCGCATTTGCTTTGATGATTTATTCTGTTTATAACAGTTACCTTATGTGGACTTTTATTTATGCAATTTTGAATTAAGGAAAGTGCGTTGTCCATCATTTTCTCCTTATATGACTCTGAATCTTACTCGCGTTCCGTTGGGCGCGCCTGAAAGCTGACGCCCGAATGATGCGCCCGAGCCTTGATTATCCGAGGCGTTTATTCCCCACACGTGTGCGCCGTGTCCACCCTCTGCAAATGCTGCCGGTGGATATTCGTCTCGATCCCAGCCGTACTGTCGCATTGTTGGAATTCCTGCCAATGATTGTTTTCTGTGTTCATCCGCGTTTTCTCTATCGAGAGTTAAAATAGACGGATATCCCGATAATTGACATGCACGAATATGCTCGGCAGATTCGGGATATTTTCTTGAATCAATAATTACAACACGGTAATCTACACCGTTAGACGATGTGCTACCGTTTGAGCTTGATGCTCCTAAGATATTAGATCCACCGCTAACGTCAAGCGTTGGATTTTTTGAAACGTGCATCAAATATTCTGCCATTTCTAATTGACCGTTTGAAACGTTTTGATTAAGGCTGCCTAATATTTGATTGTAATTTTCCATAAAGTCAGCCATAAGAAGTGATTGCTGACTTCTTATTTCGTCTAGCTGAGTTAGCTTATCGTCTAACACAGCTAGCTCTTCCTCTAAATTAGATATTTCTGACTCTAAGGCTGAAATTTGCTGACTGTAATCAGGCACGCTTGAGGTCTGCTCCGTGCTACTGTTTTCATTATTAGAGTCAGTTTTCTCATTTTGATTCGCTTGTCCGTCTTGATCTTGCGATTTCTGCTGAGCTTGATATTCAGCCTCTTGCTGCATTGATTTAAACGCACTAAGCTCGTTTTTTAAAGACTCAATCTGGGATTTTAGGTCTTCCCTTTGCTCCATATATCTGTTTTGCTTATCTAAAATAGCGCCACCAAGATGCTCTAAATCGAACTTCACTCTGTTGGCAAAGTCTGTTGTCTTTAATTGAATATCATCAAAGCTATCCATAGCTCTATCAATATCAACAACGGTTGCATTTACGTCTGACATGATTTACCTATACTGTTTCTCTTAGATGGGAAATTAATCTTTTGATGTAGCTTATTGAATCATCAATTTCTGCAGAATGTTTTTTTACTATGCGGGCAGTTTCTTCCGCATCATCTGCCGTTTTATTTATTGCACCAACAACAGGCTCAAGACGTTCTCTAAGCGTATTATACTGAGGGTCCTGCCAGTTATTGCCCTGTCGGTCTGTTGCGCTACATATATTACCTGCCGTGCTCTGTAAATTCTCGGAAAGCTGCTTTAATTGATGTGATTTATCCTCGATTTCTGCTTTTAAAGATATGAGCGCGTTGCAATATCCTTCAAGCTCATCTATGCTATGTACAACAACTACCTCTGCCATATTAATATCCCTTTCTAATTATAACATTTTATAATGAGTCTAACTTATCGGAGATTTCATTTACCTTAATTTGAACATTCTGAGAAAGCTCAATAAGTCTACTGCATGCTGACTGTATGTTGGAATAATATTTTGCCTCGATTTCTCTTGACTTTTTGTCGTTCCAATTTCCCTTCGCTTGATAAAATGAGATAATAGAGCTTTCTACCTCAGAATGGTCATAATATGAGTGGTTCTCACTCATCGTGATGTTCTCCGCAATGAGGACAATTTTCGTCCTTGTGTACCTTTAACGTTGTTGTGATTTGAAGCGGATGTGAAAAGATTCCTGCTCTTTCTCCGCCAATCTTTTCGCTATTGGTATTGCAAATCCAAGTGTACTGCTTTAAGTAATTGATTACTCTTGGAGTATAATTTGGGTTGTCTCTGTTAATTAAGTCAAGAGCAAGCTTGACTGCAATAATAGTAACAAAGTCAATATCTGTTGCGATACCCGGCTCAAATGCAAGGCTTTCTTGCTCCTCGTCTGTGCCGAAATAATTTGCATGGCTTTCAGGTCTTTCGCCATCAATAAGACCGCCAAGCGCACAGTTGTAGCATGAAAGTC
>JBGVPY010000061.1:0-10321 GCA_045127235.1 Eubacteriales bacterium | reverse complement strand
ATTTAAGAGACGGCAACCAAGCGCTTATTATTCCTATGAGCTTAGAGGAAAAGCTTGAATTTTTTAAATTACTCTGTAAGGTGGGCTTTAAGGAAATTGAAATCGGTTTCCCAGCCGCATCTGAAACCGAATATGAGTTTTGCCGTACTCTTATTGAAAACAACTTAATTCCTGATGATGTAACTATTCAGGTTTTGACACAGTCAAGAGAGCATATTATCGCAAAAACCTTTGAGGCAATCGACGGCGCTAAGCATGCAGTTGTCCACCTTTATAACTCAACCTCAGTTGCTCAAAGAGAGCAGGTTTTCAAAAAGGATAAAAAGGAAATTATTGAAATTGCAAAATTCGGCGCTAACCTTTGTAATAAATACAAGGAACAAGCCAAGGGCAAAATTACCTTTGAATATTCCCCTGAAAGCTTTACAGGCACAGAGCCTGAATTCGCTCTTGAAATTTGTAATGAGGTTATTGATATTTGGAAACCAACACCTGATGATAAGGTAATTATCAATCTACCCGTAACAGTATCCCACTCAATGCCTCATGTTTATGCATCACAGGTTGAGTATATGCACAAAAACCTTAATCGCCGTGATAGTGTTATTATCTCACTTCACCCTCATAATGACAGAGGATGCGCGGTAGCTGATAGTGAAATGGGACTTTTAGCAGGCGGCGACAGAATTGAGGGAACACTTTTCGGTAATGGCGAAAGAACAGGTAATGTGGATATTATCACTCTTGCATTAAATATGTATTCCCAAGGCATTGACCCAGGACTTGACTTTTCTAACCTTCCTGAAATTACCGAGGTTTATGAAAAGGTTACAAGAATGCATGTTTACGAAAGACAGCCATACAGCGGTCAATTAGTCTTTGCCGCATTTAGTGGCTCACACCAGGATGCAATTGCAAAGGGAATGAAATTCCGTGAGGAAAAGCATGCAAGCATATGGAATGTTCCTTATCTACCAATTGACCCAACCGATGTAGGCAGAATTTACGAGGCAGATGTAATTCGTATAAATTCTCAATCAGGTAAGGGCGGTATCGGATATATTATGGAAACACAGTTTAAATATGTGCTTCCACCTAAGATGAGAGAAGCATTCGGATATCACGTTAAGAGTATTTCCGACCATGCTCACAAGGAGCTTCAGCCAAGCGAGGTTTACGATATCTTCATGAGAGACTTTGTAAATCTTACTGATATAATTGATGTTGAAAAATCAGTTTATGAGGAAAATGAAAACGGAATTGTAGCAAATGCAACAATTAAGTATAAGGATGTATATTCCAAGGTAACATCAAACGGAAACGGTAGATTAGATGCAATCAGCAATGCGTTAAAAGAGGTTACAGGCATTGATTACTCACTTGATAGCTATACCGAGCATGACCTTGAGGGTAAATCAAGCTCCAAGGCTGCATCCTACGTAAGCATTAAGCTTGATGGCAAAACCTATTGGGGAACAGGTGTTGATAGCGATATTATCGTATCTTCAGTTAAGGCCCTTATAAGCGCAGTAAATATTATGTTAAAATCCACAAACAAATAAAACTTAGAGTTAGGAGAAACCCTATGAAAATGACAGGCGCAGAAATCATCATAAGCACCTTGATTGAGCAGGGCGTTACCGATGTATTCGGTTATCCCGGCGGACAGGTAATCAATATTTATGATGCACTTTATAAATTCAAGGATAAAATCAACCACTATTTAACCGCACACGAGCAGGGTGCAGCCCACGCAGCAGACGGTTATTCAAGAGCAACCGGCAAGGTTGGATGCTGTATCGCAACATCAGGCCCCGGTGCAACTAACTTAGTAACAGGTATTGCAACTGCAATGCTTGACTCAATTCCTATGGTAGCAATTACAGGAAATGTACCTTGCAGTCTAATCGGTAAGGATAGCTTCCAGGAAATTGATATTACAGGCGTAACACTTCCAATTACAAAGCATAACTACTTCGTTAATAAAATAGAAGACCTTGCAGACTCCATAAGAGAAGCATTTGCAATTGCAAAATCAGGAAGACCGGGACCTGTCCTTGTGGATGTACCAAAGGACGTTCAGGTAGCAATCTACGATTTTGAGCCACAGGGCATAGTAGAGAAAAAACCACTTCCAAAGGCGCGTGAGGAGCAAATTGAGGAAGCAGTTAAATTAGTAAACGAATCAAAGAAGCCATATATCTATATCGGTGGCGGCGCAGCCGGACTTGGTATGGGCAAGCAAATAATTGAGTTTGCAGAAAAAATCGGTGCTTGCATCGGCTGTACCTTTATGGGACTTAGCGCAGTACCCGATGATTATGAAGGCTTTTTAGGAATGCAAGGAATGCACGGACATTTTGCATCCTCAATGGCTCAAAAGTATGCAGATTTAATTATCGGTGTAGGCGTTCGCTTTAGTGATAGAGCAACAGGTAATACCGCAAAGTTTGCTAAGGGAACAAAAATCATTCAATTAGACCCAGACTTTGCAGAAATCAATAAAAATGTAAATGTAGATTTAGGCATTGTAGCAGATGTATTTGACTCATTTACAAGAATTGCAGAAAAGTCAAACGAATCTAAAAAGCCTGAATGGAAGAGCCAGGTTGAAGCATTAAAGGTTAAAGAGGAGCAAATTGCAAAGAAAGCCGCTGAGATGGCAGGCGATAGAATGACTCCAAAAATGGTATTTGATGTTATAAATAAGTATAAAAAGCCAAGAACAATTACCACAACAGATGTAGGACAGCACCAAATGTGGGCGGCTCAATATTCAACATTTGATACAACAAGACGCTTCGTTTCAAGCGGCGGTCTTGGTACAATGGGCTTCGGCTTAGGCGCAGCAATCGGCGCACAGGTTGCTACAAATGACCCAACAATCTTAATTACAGGCGACGGAAGCTTCGGTATGAACTTAAACGAGCTTGCAACCGCAGTAACCTACAATATCCCACTTATAATAGTTTTAGCAAACAACGGCGTTCTCGGTATGGTTCGCCAATGGCAAAATCTATTCTTCGGTAAGAGATTTTCAGAGACTGTTCTTGAAAGAAAAACAGATTTCGTTAAATTAGCAGAAGCATTTGGGGCTGTCGGTATGCGCGCAACGAACATTTGCGAATTTGAGGAAGCATTCAAGAAAGCATTAGAAATAAACGGACCGGTTGTAATTGACACCTACATAGACAAGGATGAATTTGTTCTTCCAATGCTCCCACCGGGTGGCTCAATAGATGATATTATTACAGATGTAGGAGGTAAGAACGATGCTAAGTAGTGATAAAATCAATAAATTTGTAATAGCAGTTTATGTTGAAAATAAATTCGGCGTTCTTACACGAGTAACTAGTATGTTTACCCGTCGAGGCTTTAACATCGACGCTCTTACAGTAGGGGAAACAGAATGCCCCGAATACTCTCGTATAACTATTTCCTTAAGTGGCGATGGCTACGCTAAGGAGCAGTTTATAAATCAGCTTAAAAAGCTCTACAATGTTAAAAAGGTAGAGGTTTTAGAGGAAAGCGAATCAATCAAGCGTGAGCTTTCCTTAATCAAGGTTAAAAATGATCCAAAAACAAGAGGAGATGTTTTATCCGCAGTTGATGTATATCGTGCAAAGGTTATAGACTATACACTTGATGAAATGTGTATAGAAATCACAGGCGATCCTAACAAAATCGACGCATTCGTGAAGCTAATCAGTAACTTTGGCATTATCGAAATGTGCCGCACCGGTATCGTAGCGCTTGAAAGAGGTAGCGGAACTCTTTTAGGTAAGTAATCAAAACCGCAAAACAAAAAAGAAAAATTATTTATATTCAAGGAGAATACAACATTATGGCAAACATTTACTATCAACAGGACTGTGATTTAAACAAGCTTAACGGCAAAACCGTAGCAATTATCGGTTACGGCTCACAAGGTCACGCACATGCACTTAACTTAAAGGACTCAGGCGTTAATGTAATCGTAGGTCTTTACGAGGGCTCAAAGAGCTGGGCAAAGGCTGAAAAGGCTGGTCTTAAGGTTATGACAGCTGCTGACGCTGCAAAGAATGCAGATATGATCATGATTCTTATCAACGATGAAAAGCAAGCAAAGCTTTACAAGGAAAGCATTGAGCCAAATTTAACAGAGGGCAAAACACTTATGTTCGCTCACGGCTTCAATATCCACTTCGGTTGCATTAAGCCACCAAAGAATGTAAACGTAATCATGGTAGCTCCTAAGGGCCCAGGTCATACAGTTCGTTCAGAGTACCAAGTAGGTAAGGGCGTTCCTTGCTTAATTGCTATCCACCAAGATGCAACAGGCGATGCTCTTGAGCTCGGTCTTGCATATGCTCTCGGTATCGGCGGCGCAAGAGCAGGCGTTCTTGAAACAACATTTAGAACAGAAACAGAAACAGACTTATTCGGCGAGCAAGCAGTTCTTTGTGGCGGTGTTTGTGCACTTATGCAAGCAGGCTTTGAAACTTTAGTTGAAGCAGGCTATGACCCAAGAAATGCATACTTTGAGTGTATCCATGAAATGAAGCTTATCGTTGACCTTATTTACCAAAGCGGTTTTGAGGGTATGAGATATTCAATCTCTAACACTGCTGAATACGGCGACTATATCACAGGACCAAAGATTATCACAGCTGAAACAAAGAAGGCTATGAAGAAGGTTCTTGCTGATATCCAAGACGGTACTTTTGCTAAGGACTTCTTACTTGATATGTCAGATGCAGGTAGCCAAGTACACTTCAATGCAATGAGAAAGATTGCCGCTGAGCATCCATCAGAGGTAGTTGGTAAGGAAATCAGAGAGCTTTATAGCTGGGCTGATGAAGAAAAGTTTATCAATAACTAATTTTTAGCAGTTAGCCGTCAACCGTTAGCGGTTAGATGGCTAACACTTATATAAACGGAGCAAAAAATGATAAAAGATACTATAGTAAACGGTTCACATAACGCCCCACACCGTTCATTATATAAGGCATTAGGTCTTACAAAAGAAGAGCTTGACCGCCCACTTATCGGTATTGTAAGCTCATATAATGAAATCGTACCGGGACATATGAACCTTGATAAAATTACAGAAGCCGTTAAATTAGGCGTAGCAATGGCGGGAGGAACTCCAATTATGTTCCCTGCAATCGCAGTATGTGATGGTATTGCTATGGGACATATCGGCATGAAATACTCTCTTGTAACAAGAGACTTAATTGCCGACTCCACCGAGGCTATGGTCATGGCACACGGCTTTGATGGTCTTGTTATGATTCCAAACTGTGACAAAAATGTACCAGGACTTTTAATGGCAGCAGCAAGACTTAATATCCCAACAGTATTCGTAAGTGGCGGACCAATGCTTGCAGGACGCGTAAACGGACACAAAACAAGCCTTTCAAGTATGTTTGAGGCAGTAGGCTCATATAAGGCAGGCACTCTTGATGATTGCGGTCTTTGTGAGTACGAAAATAAAACTTGTCCGACGTGTGGCTCTTGCTCAGGTATGTACACGGCAAACTCAATGAACTGCTTAACAGAGGTTTTAGGTATGGGTCTTTGCGGTAACGGAACAATTCCTGCCGTATATTCTGCAAGAATTGAGCTTGCAAAGCATGCAGGTATGCAGGTTATGGAGCTTGTAAGAAAGAATATTCGCCCAAGAGATATTATGACAGAAGCCGCTATCAAAAATGCAATTACCGCAGATATGGCTCTCGGTTGCTCAACTAACAGTATGCTACACTTACCGGCAATCGCCAACGAGTGCGAGGTTAAATTTGACCTTGATTTCGTTAACGAAATAAGCGAAAAAACTCCCAACCTCTGCCATTTAGCTCCTGCGGGACCTACCTATATGGAAGACCTTTACCAAGCGGGCGGAGTTTATGCAGTGCTTAAAGAAATTGACAAGCTTGGCTTACTTGATACATCAGTAATGACTGTAACAGGAAAAACATTAGGCGAGAATATTGCAAATGCTAAAAACTACGATGATACAGTTATCAGAACAGTTGATAATCCATATAGCAAAACAGGTGGTATTGCCGTATTAAAGGGCAACCTTGCTCCTGACGGATGTGTAGTTAAGAGAAGTGCAGTTGCAAAAGAAATGCTTGTACATGAAGGACCTGCAAAGGTTTATGAAAGCGAAGAGGAAGCAATCGCCGCAATTTACGCAGGTAAGATTGAAAAGGGCGATGTAGTTGTTATCCGTTACGAAGGACCAAGCGGTGGACCTGGTATGAGAGAAATGCTTTCCCCAACATCTGCAATAGCTGGTATGGGACTTGATAAGGATGTAGCCCTTATTACCGACGGCCGTTTCTCAGGCGCAACAAGAGGCGCATCAATCGGCCACGTATCCCCTGAAGCTGTAAGCGGTGGCACAATCGCATATGTAAAAAATGGCGATATTATTTCAATCAATATCCCTGAATACAAAATTGAGCTTAAGGTATCTGATGAAGAATTAGCAAAGCGTAAGCTTGAGATGCCAATTAAGCGCAAGGAAAATCTCAAAGGCTATCTAAAACGTTATTCTCAAATGGTATCAAGTGCCGACAAGGGCGCAATTATCAACAGATAATATTATCCCACCACCTTGTGTGGTGGGCATAACAAAGCGCATTAGCTTTATAGTGTGCTTTGTTATGAATTAAGAAACCGAAAGGAAAAAATATTATGGCAATGACAATGACACAAAAGATATTAGCCGCTCATGCAGGACTTGATAAAGTTGAAGCAGGACAGTTAATTTTAGTAAATCTTGACAGAGTATTAGGTAACGATATCACATCCCCCGTTGCGATTAAGGAGTTTAACAAAATTGGAGTAGATAGCGTTTACGATAAAGAAAAGGTTACAATGGTTATGGACCATTTTGCACCAAACAAGGATATTAAAGCCGCAGTACAATGCAAAATGTGCCGTGACTTCTGTAACGAAAAGGAAATTACAAACTTCTACGATGTAGGAAGAATGGGAATTGAACACGCATTATTACCTGAAAAGGGACTTGTAGTAAGTGGCGATGTTGTAATCGGCGCTGACTCCCATACTTGCACATATGGAGCACTTGGCGCATTCTCAACAGGCGTAGGCTCAACAGATATGGCTTGCGGCATGGCAACAGGCAAAGCATGGTTTAAAGTACCATCCGCTATTAAATTTGTTTTAACAGGCAAATTAAATAAATACGTTTCCGGTAAGGACGTAATTTTACATATTATCGGTAAAATTGGCGTTGACGGCGCTTTATATAAGTCAATGGAATTTGTAGGCGAGGGCGTAAAATCACTTACAATTTACGACCGCCTTACAATTTGTAATATGGCAATTGAGGCAGGCGCTAAAAACGGTATTTTTGAGGTTGACGAGCAAACTGTTGATTATATCAAGGAAAGAAGCGACAGAGAAATCGTTTCATATAAAGCAGATGAGGATGCAGTATATGACGAGGTTTACGAAATTGATTTATCAACCGTTAAGTCAACAGTAGCATTCCCACATCTTCCTGAAAACACAAAAACATTTGATGAAATCCCTGAAATTAAAATCGACCAAGTAGTAATCGGCTCTTGCACAAACGGTCAATATAAGGATATTGAAGAAGCCGCAATGATATTAAAGGGCAAAAAGGTAGCAAAGAATGTTCGTGCTATCATCATTCCGGCTACACAAGATATCTACCTAAAAGCAATCGAAAACGGTTTAGTTAAAATCTTTATTGAAGCAGGCTGTGTAGTATCAACCCCAACCTGTGGACCATGCCTTGGCGGTTATATGGGTATCCTTGCCGCAGGAGAAAGAGCAGTTGCAACCACAAACAGAAACTTCATAGGCAGAATGGGCGACGTTACAAGTGAAGTATATCTTGCTTCCCCTGCCGTTGCTGCCGCAAGTGCAATCTTAGGCAAAATTGCCGACCCATTGGAATTATAATAGGAGGGATAGTACAATGAAATTTACAGGAAAAGTAATCAAATATGGCGATAATGTTGACACAGATGTAATTATCCCTGCAAGATATTTAAACACAAGCGACCATAAGGAATTAGCCTCACACTGTATGGAGGATATCGACAAGGACTTTACTAAAAAGGTTGAAGATGGCGATATTATGGTAGCAGGCTTTAACTTCGGCTGTGGCTCATCAAGAGAGCATGCCCCTATCGCAATTAAAGCAAGCGGTATATCTCTTGTAATTGCCAAAACCTTTGCAAGAATTTTCTACCGTAACGCAATCAATATCGGTCTTGCAATCGTAGAATGTGAAGAAGCTGCCGAAGCAATAGAAAACGGTCATAAGGTAGAAGCCGACCTTGATAATGGTATTATCTACGACCTTACGTCAGGTAAAGAATACAAAACTCAACCATTCCCAGAATTTATCCAAAAAATTATCCAAAATGGCGGACTCATCGAGTCCATCAAAAAGGGAGAATTAAAATAATGGATTATACCACTTTGAAAATTACAGAAATAGATGACGAAATTGTAATAAAAAAGAAACCTCAAATTGGAATTGCTTTGCTTTTGTTGTTCATCCTTTTTTGTACTTTTTCAGTTCCATTAATTTATGATAATTTTTGGAGCAAGCCGATAATAGGAGTAACGTACTATTTGTTTTGCACAGTAATGAATATATGGTTTGCTATCTCTGTTATTTTTGGCAAAATAGTTATTTGTAAGCTTAATCGTGAAATAACAATATACAATCCAATTAAGCACGTTGTTGAATACAGTGATATTAGAAAAATAGAAATAGGCGGAAACGATTCTTATAAAATGAGATTTATATGCTCTAACAAAGCATACTCATTCTTTATTGGTGGCAAAAAGCAAGCAAAAGAAATTGAAAAACTCATAAATTCCTACATACAAATAGAAACCGAAAACGAGGATAACTAAAATGAATTACAATATAGCATTATTAAAGGGCGACGGAATAGGCCCTGAAATCGTTGATAGCGCAGTTAGAGTATTAGAGGCTATCGGCAAAAAATATAATCACACATTTAACTTTACACCGTACTTAATTGGCGGGTGTGCCATAGATGCAACAGGAGAGCCACTTCCAAAGGAAACAGTTGAGGGATGCTTAGCATCTGATAGCGTTCTTTTAGGTGCAGTAGGTGGACCAAAATGGGATACACTCCCAGGCAATATGCGTCCTGAAAAGGCACTACTTGGTATCCGTTCTGCTATGGGACTCTTTACCAACCTTCGTCCTGCAAAATTATATCCTGCATTAAAGGATGAATGCCCACTTCGTGCAGATATCGTAGCAAATGGTTTCGATATTATGATTGTTCGTGAGCTAACTGGTGGTATCTACTTTGGAGAAAGAGGAATGAGAGAAGGCAAATACGGAGAAGAAGCATACGATACAGAATGCTACTCCCGTATGGAAATTGAAAGAATTTGCAAGGTTGCTTACGAAACCGCAATGAAGCGTAAAGGCAACTTAATTAGCATTGACAAAGCAAACGTACTTGACTCCTCTCGCCTTTGGAGAAAAATAGTTCACGAAATGGAAAAGGACTATCCAGAAGTTAAGGTTAGCGATATGCTCGTTGATAATGCCGCAATGCAATTAGTTCGTAACCCTGCACAATTTGATGTAATCGTTACAACAAATATGTTCGGTGATATTCTATCAGATGAAGCATCACAAATCACAGGCTCAATCGGTATGCTCCCATCTGCATCACTTGGCGATAACACAAGAGGTCTTTACGAGCCAATTCACGGCTCTGCCCCTGATATTGCAGGACAAAACAAGGCAAATCCAATAGCAACTATCTTATCTGCATCAATGATGCTCCTTTACTCCTTTAACTTAAAGGAAGAAGCAGACAACATTGTAAATGCAGTAGATAAGGTACTAAACGCAGGCTACCGTACAGCCGACCTATCTCACGGTAAGGAATATCTATCAACTGTTGAAATTACAGACAAAATTATTGAAAATCTTTGAGGCGAAAAATGTCTAAAATAGAACAAGTGTACTCCGAGCTTTGCTCCTTTGGAGTATTCAGAGCATTATTTGATAAAAAACTTTTTAAGTGCTTTTTTGATTATGCAAACGCAACCGATGATAATGATAAGCTTAATAAATATGGTGCTTTTGTAAGTGAAATATATAATGGCGGAGCCAATTTAACAAACTGTGTCCGCAAACTATTATTTGAAAATGAAAATATCTATGTAAAGTCAATTTCTCAAAAGATTGAAATTAACGAAAATATAGAGGAAGCAACCATAAGAGA
Organism: Eubacteriales bacterium; assembly: GCA_045127235.1. Taxonomy (GTDB): domain Bacteria; phylum Bacillota; class Clostridia; order Oscillospirales; family CAG-272; genus RGIG2000. Next base: position 47 of record JBGVPY010000061.1, on the reverse strand, counting down.
GCTTCACACTCTAACAGCGTTCGCTACTCTTTCGTAGAATGACTTTG
>JBGVPY010000060.1:0-2468 GCA_045127235.1 Eubacteriales bacterium | reverse complement strand
TAAAGTATATGTGGGTCAGGAATTAATTGTTCCATTAAAATAAGCAGGGCATTTTTGTCTGGTTTTTCAAAATATGTTTTTAAAAAATATTATACAAAGGAGTAATACTATGATTAAAAACAGAACAACACAGTTAATTTTTCAAACAATTTATTGTACTTTGGGGTTTGTCGGATGTATTGCAAGCCTCGGAATCTTTGATAACATTAACATGATTCGGTGGGATTTCTACGTCCATTTCACCAACATAAGCAATTACTTTTGTCTTGGTGTTATGCTTGCCGCACTGATCCAAACGGTAAAGAAGAAAGAAGATAGCTATGTTTCTACTGCTCCTGTTTTGAAGTTTATTGGAATGCTGGGCATCTTGCTTACCTTTCTTGTATTTAACATATTGCTCGCTGGCGCAGAAGGTCGTGACCCGCAAGCAAACTGGCGTATTGGAAGTCTTTTAGCCCATGTAGTGCTTCCTATTATGTACATAGCTGACTGGTTTTTATTTTATGAGCGTAGAAAATGTAAGTGGTATTATCCTATTGCATCGGTGGCTTTCCCGCTTGCTTATGTAGTATTCCTTCTGATTCAGGCAATCATTTTGAAGTTTGACTCTTCTATTATGATTCCTACTACAACCACACCGCTTATCTATCCTTACTTCTTTGTAAACCTTGAGACCCAGGGCGTATCAGGGGTTCTTATGTGGATTGGTATTCTTTCAGCCGCATTTGTTGTAATGGGATATGCTTTCTTAGGACTTGATAGGATTCTAAAAAGGAAAAACGCTTAAAAATATAAGGAGATGAACTATGAAATTAAGAAAAAAAGATGGAATTTTGCTCATATTAAGTGCTATTATTTTGGTAGCAGCTGTAATTTATGTATTTGTTGGTGCAAGAGCCTCTGGACCTGAAGTAACCATACATAAGTTTGAAATACCGGTTACTTATGAAGAATATGGCGAAGTTAAGACACAAACAGTGATTTATTACGGCCAGTATTGGGAAGAAGAGAATTCATTTCATGCTTATTATGAAGATAGCGGCATGCCGGATAGTGTATTCATGAAGGAAGAAAACGGAAATCCTATATGGTGGCTTCAATTACAGCTGGAGGCCGGATATTTGATGGGCGACCCGGATTATGCAGACTTTTATGCCGATGGTATGCCGGAGCCGAAAATCGGCTATTATGATGAGGAGTGGAATGAACATACTGATGTAACAGAAGCGGAGCCTCACGGCATCAAGCTCATTGGTTGCGAATATCCTGAACCGATTGAAAATAAAATCGTGGACAAGGGTGTAAAACTGACTCTTTTGGATATTTCCGTACTGACAGCATTTGCCTTTGTAATCTTACTGCTTAGCATCCTTCTTGTGAAAAAGGAAGAAGACGTGGTTTATCAAAGCCGTGATAAGGCAGCTTTGATTTTTAACTGGGTAATTGCTGTGGTGGCACTTCCTTTATTCTGGGCACTTGGTGGTGAATGGGAAGTTCTGGGAGATCGGACTTTTGATATTGTGCTGTCAAACTTAATGGCGCCTATCACCGTTTTGGGTATTTGTGCTTCCGTAATCCTGCGCCGAAAAGGAAAGAGCTTGCAGGGGATGCTGGCACAGTTTATCGGCCCGGTAGTGTTCTTATATTTGCTTTTTGCCAATGTGTTGTTTACCTTTGGTTTTTATCTGTTGTTCCTTATAGCAGGAATCGCAGCCGGTATTATCCTTGTGGTTCGTGCGCGAAAGACAGAAGCGGGTACGTATACTGTTCTTGATAAAATATCCATGGTTACTAATGTAATACTGTGTATTGTATACTTCCCACTTTCCTTGATTATGTTATTAATGGCAAGTATTACGGGTACCGGATTATATGCCAGCCTTGTACAGAAATTTTTGGCGGATGTTTTTGCTTGTCTTATTGCAGCAACGCCAATCTATTGCGGAATTGCGTTGGGCATGTCCGTATCGCTGCGGAGAAAGGGTAGAAGTGTTGCCGGATTTTTTATCCAATTTGCCGGATTTATCGGAATTGTTTTATTGATACTGATTGATGCTATTCCGTGGATTAGTATAACAATCAATTAACGACTAGGATTGAATTTTAAAAAAAGAAAGAGGATGCTCCTCGCTATGACGTAAATCATAGTGAGGAGTATCCTTTTTTAGGAACTTATTCGGCTTGTTTAAAATAGTTCAAAACGCTGATGCATATTGCGGAACGAATAATAATTTTATAATACACATTGGCATCGTCGTATAGAGGGTTTCAAACATCGATTTTGTCAGCCTTTTGTTGTCCTTTTCGTTCTATAATAATAAGAAAGTCTGGTAGCACAATAGTAGCATTTTCCAGTGCGGAAAAGGCAATAGAGATGATCAAAAAAAATGGAAAACAAATCGATCTTTGCTTTACCGAAGTCGTAATGCATGGTTCTTCTGGTTTTCGGATTGTTGAGGAGCTTCGCC
>JBGVPY010000059.1:0-5586 GCA_045127235.1 Eubacteriales bacterium | reverse complement strand
ACTGTGTCGCCTTTTTTGAGGTTTAATAGGCGATAATTTGAGCCGTATTTACTGCTTTCATATGTGTCGTTTGAAAGAGTGAAGCCGTTTATGCCTACATTGATTATGCCATCCTTTTGGGCGGTGATTTGAGCATTTACTGTGCTTTCATTCCACTCAATTGATACGGTATAACCGCCTCTTGCGTGGATGTTTTCAATTTTGCCCTCGTTAAATTCCTTTGGTAATGCAGGGAGCAATTTAATTTTATCAAGGTCAGAATAAAGAAGCATTTCGTAAATAGCACTTGTAAAGCCAAGGTTTGCATCAATTTGGAATGGTGGGTGTCCTGCATGAAGGTATTTTAGAGTTACACCCATATTACGCCAGTCGTTATGGTGGGTATATAGGTTTTGTCCTGTGCAGAAGCGAAGGAGTAAATCAAGACACTCCTTGGCTCTTTTTCCGTCATTTAGTCTTGCGTAGATGTTTGACATATGGGAAAGACTCCATCCTGTTTGGCTTTTAAGACCTATGCAAAGGCGCTTTTCAACTGCAACTCTTGATGCTTCAAAAAGCTCCTTGTTATTTTCCTCATTGATTTCAAGTCCCGGGAATAATGGATAGATATGGGACTGATGTCTATGATGGTAATTATCCTTAAAATCAGGATGCATATACTCCTTAATTGCGCCGTCCTCGTTAATTTCGTATTCAGGGATAGCATTTAGCATTTTCTGCCACAAGTCAAGCTTTTCGCTATCAAGACCGTGCTTTTTGGCTATGGCGCTTAGGTTAGTTAAAAGCTCCTTAACTAACGCAAAGTCCATTGTAGCATTGATACAAACGGACAATTCCTTTGCTCCATCAAAGTCGCCATCGGCTCTATTTTCGGGAGATTGTGATGGATAGGATTTTAATTTTCCGTTTTCATCATATACTAAGAAATCTTCATAGAATAAAGCACACTCCTTCATAAAAGGATATGCACGATTTAGTAAAAATTCCTCATCCTGTGTGTATAAATAGTAGTCATAGTAGATTTGGCAAATCCAAGCGCTGCTTCCCGTCCAATAGATAACATGAGGCTGAGTGTTTTCCTTAAAGCCGTTTGAGTTATCCATAAAGAGAGGTAACAAAAGTCCTCGGCAACCATATAGATTTTTAGCATTTAAGCGGTAGTCATCAAGGAATTTTTCGTAAAGATCAAAAAGTGGCAATACGGTATGGGATAGCCCCCCCGCGTATGCTTGCCAATATGCCATTTGAATATTTTCATTATTAAAGAATGTACACGCCCATGCCGGAGAGTATGCACCGTTCCAAAGTCCTTGCAAATTGGCAGGGTATTTGCAATTTGAGGATGCAGAAATTAAAAGGTATCTGCCGAAGTCTGCCATTTTTTGAATAAGCCGTGTGTCGATATTTCCGCTATATCCCTTTAATAAAAGCTCCTCGGTTGAAAGGTTTTCGCCTTTTGCGATAGTTAATTTTGTTTCATTAAACACCTTAGAAAATGCTTCTGTGTGGCTGTTATAAAGCTCATCATATGTAAGAGTGCATTTATCAATTTCGTCACGCATTTGTTCGTATGGAGTAACTTTTTCGTTTACATCTAAAATAAATGTAATTTCGGTGGCGTTTTTAACCTCAAGGTAATTTTGCATTGCGACAGTGCCACTCATATCAATTTTAAGTGATTTATCTGCCTTACCTGAGATAATTTCACCGTTGGTGTTAAGCACCTTAACAATGCCTGAAAAATGGAGCCCGCCTGCGGTTTTGCTTTCGGAATAGATATATTTATCTACCGCTACTGACTTAAATTCATCTGCATACCAATTATCAACATAGTCGCTCATATCGTGGCGTTCAAGTGTGGCTTTAACGCCAAATGGTGTTTCCTTTTTAAGGTTGACTACAACATACTTATTATTGAAGGATGAAAACACTGTGCGCTTACATTTTACACCGTTTTCTGTATAGGATACGGTGCAAACACCATTTTCCATATCTAACTCTCTTTTATAATCACAGGGTGCGCCTTCTGTTTCAAAAATCAAATGCAAATCAAAGGCAGGGAAAAACTTGCCCTTATTTGATTTAAAGTCGGTTGCATGAATAAGATTTGTGTAGTATGTGTCTGCTTCCTTATATCTTTTTTGATCCATTAAATCTCTTACCTCTTTTAAGGCATGAGAAATATCAGGGTAATGCTTTTTGCATGTCCAATTATATAACGCTTCGTGATTTATTAAAATTCTTTCGTCATACACCGCACCATAAACGCTTGCACCGAGTGTACCGTTACCTACGGGGGTTGAAATTTGCCAATGGTCGGCAGGATATAAATTTATAAGCTTTTTTTCCATAATGTCCTCTTTATGAAGGGAATTTCCTTCCTTGCAATATATTTTCGTATATTATACCACATTATGCTAAAAAAATCAATTTAAGTATTGAATTTTTTTGTGTATTATGATAATATTATTGTAGCAATTTTTTACAAACTAAAGGCAAAAAAGGAGATTATTATGTTTGATATTGCACGTGATCCCAAGGTATGGGAAAGAATAAGAAATGATGAGGCTTTTGCTCGCCACAGAAAGGAATTAACCGAGGCTTACGATAAGTTTTTTTCCGTTGCGCCCGCTTGTGCTTCTGCTTGGGAGGTTTTAGATTATCCTAATGTTCAAGGCAGAGGTGGAGATTCCTTCCGTCAATTACAATGCGTTGCTATTTTAGCGCTTATTTATCCTGAAAATGAAAAGTATTATAGATCACTAGTTGAGGTTGTTTGGGAAATTTGTAACCAATATACTTGGGCACCTCTTGGCCACTATAATAGCTACTATGATAGAACACCTCAAGATTTCGATCCGGGTCTTATTGATATTTTCGCGGCTTCTCTTGCTTTTTCCATGGCGGAGATTAAGTCCTTATTTAAGGATAGATTCCCTAAATTACTTAACGATAGAATCAGCTATGAAATCAGAAGACACACTATTGAGCCGTTTATGAACAGAAAATTCTTCTGGGAAAATCACGGAAACAACTGGACAGGTGTTTGCGCAGGTGCAGTTGGCGGTGTTCTTATGTATGAGGACCCTGAGGAATTTAAGAAACAGCTTCCAAGATTGCAAGCTGCTATGCAATGCTACGTTGATAGCTATGATGATGACGGAATGTGTGTAGAGGGTACTGCATATTGGGGATTTGGCTTTGGTTTCTTTGCAATTTACGCAATGCTTCTTCGCGAATTTTCAAACGGTGAGCATGACTGGTTTGCTAATCCTAAGGTTAAGGCTATCTCTCAATTTATCCAAAAAATGCATTTACAACCAAACGTGCTTGCTATGTTTAGTGATGTTAACGCTCGCGAGGGCTATTGGGTAGGCTTACCTCATATGCTTAAGACAGTTTACGGCGATGCTATTGAAAAGCTTCCCCTTGACCAGGCTACAATTATTGCTTATTGCCACTGGGGCTTTGCTATTCGTTCAACCGTTTACTATAATCCTGATTTTACAACCGAAAAGCTTGAAAACGCTACCTATTATGCACCTGTTTCCAACTACTTTACCAAGAGAACAGACAATTACGGTCTTGCATTTAAGGGCGGTAATCAATGGGAAAGCCATAACCATCAGGATGTTGGTTCATTCATTCTTGCAAGAGATAATAGACAGGTATTCTGCGACTTTGGTTATATCGGTCCGGGTAACTGGCCTGGCTATCAAAGCAACAGAAGAAATGAATATTTCCAACCATCATCATATTCACATAGCTTGCCTATCTTTGACGGTAAGGGTCAAGGCGGTGATGATGTAAATAAAGCGCGTGCGGTTTATAATCCTGAAACAGGATGGGTATATATGGACTTTACTCTCGGTTATAGCAAGATTACACATCCTAAGCTTCAAAAGGCAGAAAGAAGCTTTAAGCCAATGGATGATAAGATTGAGATGTATGACAAGTTTACATTCAGCGATAAAACAAATATCGTTGAAAGATTTGTTACTACAATTAAGCCAAGAGTTGATGGTACTACCGTTTATCTTGATGATGTTAAATTATCAACTACAAGCGACGTAACGTTAAACGTTGTTGAGCAACCATACGTTGACCAGCTTCCAGATGAGAATGGCAACTACAATAAGATTTGCTATCTTCTTGACTACACGCTAAATAATGACACAACAGAATTTTACGCTACAATTGATTTTTTAAACTAATATAAACTAAAATGACAGTATTTGAAAATTCAAAATTTATTTGGATAGACGACGCAAATACAGACACATACGGCGAGTTTTATGCAACATTTAATGCAAATAGCTCGCCTATTTGTCGTTTATCGGTTGATGGAGATTATACTCTATTTATAAATGGAAAATATGCTGCTTCAAATCAATACGGAGATTTTGAGCATTACAAAATCTATGATGAAATTGATTTAAGTGAGCATATTGTAAATGGCGAAAATCATTTTGCGCTTTTAGTACATCATTTTGGCAAGGATTCTCAACGATACAAAAAATATCAAGCGGGTGCTATTTTTGAGGTAATTGAAAATGGTAATGTTATTCTCGCAAGTGATGAAAGCATTCTTTCAAGAAAAAGCAAGACATATATAAGTGGCATTTGCCGTAAAATTACAGGTCAGCTTGGATTCAGCTATACATATGATGCTAGAAATGAGGATTTATGGCAGCTTGGGCAAGGCGCGGATTTTAAAAAGTCGGTATTTGTGTCTAAAAAGTGCGATTTTTACAAAAGGCCTATTAAAAAACAGGTGCTTGGTAAAAGGGTAGTTGGTAATATAATTAAGAGTGAAAACAACACTCGTTTTCTAATTGATTTAGGCAGGGAAATTACGGGGCTTCTCTTTTTTGAGCTATCGGGACAAGCGGACATAAATATTGCTTACGGAGAAAGCCTAACAGATGGCAAGGTAAGAAAAATAATTGGCGGAAGAAATTTCAGTATTGATTATTTTTCAAAGGACGGAAACAATGATTTTACACATTATATGCTCCGCTTTGCATGCAGATATTTGGAAATCAACGCCACTTCCCCCATTATTTTAAACAAAATAGGTTTAATTCCACAATTTTATCCTACTAAAAGAAAAGAAATGCCTGCGCTTTCTGACACAGACAAAAAAATATATGAAGCGTGCGTGAATACGCTTGAGCTTTGCATGATGGAGCATTATGTTGATTGCCCTTGGCGCGAGCAATGCTTATATGCATTTGATTCAAGAAATCAAATGCTTTCAGGCTACTATGCTTTTGAAAATGGGAATTTTGAGTATGTAAGAGCAAATCTTTTGCTTATGAGCAAGGATAAGCGAGGCGATGGGCTAATGTCAATTTGCTATCCCTGTGGCGTTGATTTAACTATCCCGTCATTTTCCTTGCACTATATAACATCGGTTAAGGAATATATAAAGCATTCAGGTGATGTATCGCTATTTTATGAGGTTGAATGTAAAATCAAAGAGATTTTATCAACCTTTGTAACTAGAATAGAAAATGGACTTATTCCCACATTTGAGGGGGCAAATCACTGGAATTTCTATGATTGGTCGCCATACTCCGAGGG
>JBGVPY010000058.1:0-2396 GCA_045127235.1 Eubacteriales bacterium | reverse complement strand
GATTTGACTTTTCTGCTTGTAGTAGAAATTGGCAAGGCAAAGGTAAGTTAATGCTTAACAGTCAAGGCTACATAACGCATCAAACAAAAGTGTGTGGAATAAAAGCTAATTACATTAAGTTGATACTTCCAGAGGATGAAGAATTTGTAGCGGTAGATGATGATAGTCCTTTTGAGCAGGAACAGTTGCCTTTTAATTAAAAAGTCTTAAAGTCTTAAAATCAATTTTTGCTTTAAGACCTTTTTTAAGACCACGCAAACCCAGTAAAACCAATGCTTTGAGGGCTATATAATATATAAGTCTTAAAGTCTTAACAAAATATATATAGTCATATAGGGAATTACATTTTAGCGGTAAATCCAATCTCTTAAATGTAATTTACTATATAGGTATGTTGCAGAAATTTGTTAAGACTTTAAGACCATAGGCTCAAATGCAGTAAAATCAAGGCTTGTAGCGTCTTAACGCCTTTAAGACCTCTTTAAGACTTTAAGACATTTTATATTGAATGACGGTTTAAGCGTACAATAATGATATTAAAAACGGAAAAGGAGAATAAGAAGATGAAAGTATTAGTTGCTTGCGAAGAAAGTCAGAGAGTTTGTATTGAATTTAGAAAATTAGGACACGAAGCATATTCGTGTGACATTGAGCCTTGCAGTGGTGGACATCCAGAATGGCACATACAAGATGATGTGTTACCATTGCTTAACGGAAATTGTGACTTTAAAACAGTTAATGGAGATTTGCACCATTTAATAGGTAAATGGGATATGATTATTGCTTTTCCACCTTGCACACATCTGGCTGTAAGTGGAGCAAGACATTTTGAAAAGAAAAGAGCTGATGGCAGACAAAGAGATGGTATTGAATTTTTCTGTAAGTTTTTTGAGGCTGATTGTGACAAGATAATGATAGAAAATCCAGTAAATATAATAAGTGGAAATTATGTAAAACAATGGTTTTTTGATTTAGCTGAAAAATATGGATTACCAAAGAAACCTACACAACATATACAGCCTTATGAGTTTGGAAATCCATCAAGAAAGAAAACTTGCTTATGGTTAAAAGGTTTACCAAAATTAGTGCCTACAAATGTTGTAGAGCCGGAATTGGTAACATATACAAAGAAAGACGGAAGAAAAACAACTTTTTCTGCTGATTTTAAATTTGAAGGAGAAGGAACAGGTAAAAAAAGGAGTAAGACATATGAGGGTGTTGCTCGTGCTATGGCTGAGCAATGGGGCAATAATGACGGTTTAAGCGTAAAGGAGTGACGGAGAATGACAGAGATTGAAGCAATTCAACAATTAAAAATGCAAAGAACTTTTACATACGGAAGTGATGCAAAAGTTTTGAACATGGCAATCAATGCACTTGAAAAGCAGATGCCGAAGAAACCTTATTGTATTGAAGATAAGATGTGGTGTTGTCCTGTATGCGATAACAATTTGCTTCATAAGTGGATTAAATATCCTACAAGGTTGATGCCAAAATCACAAGGATTTTCACATTGTACGAGTTGCGGACAGGCAATAGATTGGAGTGACGGAGAATGACAGATTTTGAACTGATTGTGAAAGAGTTTTGTATTCCAATGGAAAGCGAGTTTATATGTGACGAGTTGTGCGGTTGGGATATAGACAAAGAGGATGAAAGCTGGTGCAGTAGAAATTGTGGAAAGACAAATTGCGGTAAGTACCCAGAAATGAATTGTTATAAAGAATGGGTAAAAATGAAAAGGAGTGACGGAGAATGACAGGATTTATTAAGTGGCTGATATGCCAGTATCAGATATACAAAATGGAAAAGACATTTAAAAGAAATGATGATAAAGAAAAATCATTTATGAATTTGTTTTCACAGTGTAGAGATTATGGGTTTACAGAGGAGCAGATACTTTATATTTTGAATTTAATAAATGCATTTGGAGCGTTTTGAGGAAAGTAGTATTACTGGAAAGGTTGACGAGGAATAGGAGAGTGGTTAATAAGTGAACAATAAACAAGCTGGAAATGAAAAGGAGTGGCGGAGAATGACTAACGCAGACAGAATAAGAGCTATGAGTAATTGGGAGCTTGCAGAGTTTATTTACAATGTGAGCAACGGAGCAACGAAGATTAGCACTTGTTGTGAAAGATGTGCAGTGTGCGAGTATTCAGACGGATATTGTATATATCAGATAGGGGAGTGGTTAATAAGTGAACAATAAACAAGCAGGAAATAACTTTGAAAGAGAATTTTGCGAACAGTTGGCAAGAGATAAATTCTGGGCGCATTTTATGGGTGGCAGTAAAAACGGACAGCCAGCAGATATTATTGCTGTAAGAAATGAACACGCATACTTGATAGATGCTAAAGATTGCCAGAATGACAGATTTGTACTTAGCAGGATA
>JBGVPY010000057.1:0-3913 GCA_045127235.1 Eubacteriales bacterium | reverse complement strand
GTAGAAATCAAGAAAGTAAGTACGCACACGATTGCTATTTTAACGTAGATACCCCACTTATATTTGATTTTAATACCGTTCACTACAAAACCCGTTACGAGAGCCACCATACCCATTGCAATGCCGATCCACGGCATATAGGCAAATCCGGCAGAGTGATACAAATACCCTACTAAATCGCCTAAAAAACAGGCTGCAAAGCCAAATAACGGACCGATTATGAGCCCACAAAGCGCTGATACAACAATTGTTAAAGAAAACTGTGTATCGGCAAATTTGAACTCAAAAAACATGTTCGCTACCACTACGATAGCCGTCATAACTGAGATATAGGCTATTTTGTGGCTTGCATTCTTTTCCGCAAGTGTTGCCGAAAAGAGTAATCGTTTGATCGGGCTGATGCCCTTCTTTTGTTGCGCTGATTCTTGCATAAAAAAAACCTCCTTGCAAAAAAGAGGTCCGCAGGTGTGTGGAATAAATATTTACGCGCGCTATACCTATTCCATATTCGAAGCGGACGCGCCCAGATACCGCAGAAACTCGTTAAAAATTCCGGTTTCTTTCGTCCACCGACAACGTCCCGTTCGGTGGCACTTTACGCATCAAGGCTACTCAACTTTTGTTGCAAGTATTATACTGCTTTTTTTGAAAAAAAGCAAGCGTTTGAATTCGCTATTATAAAATTGTTTTGTGAAAATTATCACGGCGACGAAATAGATCGTCGCCGTTTATAAGACATTAATTCTTCACTGCTTTTTTGGCGAGGTGCTCTTCTCTGGCACTTTTTCTTCCGTCAGCATTAATATCCCCCGCCTTAGTAAGCGCCACCTTTGTAAGAAATGGTCCAACAATTTCATAAACCAAAACAGCAAATAAAGTAATATTTCTCACTATAGCTCCATCCGGACCAAGTTCCATCGCCTTTATCGCCATACCCAATGCTACACCTGCTTGCGGCAGTAATGTTATACCAAGATATTTTGTTATATTAGAATCGCACTTCATTAGTCTTGCACTAATTCCTGCACCAAAATATTTCCCGATCGAACGAGATAAAATATAAACAATACCAATAATAACAACAAGAATATCAGAAAAGACGGAAAGTTCTAACCCGGCGCCACTAATCACGAAAAATAAAATAAGTATTGGTGTTGTCCATCTATCCGCTCTTTCCATTAGTTCCTCTGAAACGTCACAGGCGTTGCAAAATACGGTTCCCAACATCATACATGCAAGAAGCGACGAAAAAGAAATGTGTATTGCACCTATCTGAAATTCAAGACAAGACAAACCAACCGTCATCATTACAAATGTTACTGATACCGCCATTCGCTTGGAACGAGAATGAAAATACTTTTCACATATTGTAAATAAAAATCCCATCACAAAGCCTAAAGCTAAAGATAGAATCACCTCAAGCAACGGCTCAAGCACCATTGATAAAACATTTATATATCCAAGGCTAATTGTTTTTGCCACGCCAAAAGATATTGCAAAAACCACAAGCCCTACTGCATCATCTAATGCAACGACTGGTAAAAGCACATCTGTAACAGGCCCCTTTGCTTTATATTGCTTTACAACCATCAAGGTCGCTGCTGGCGCCGTTGCTGTTGCAACAGATGCCAAAACAATGGCCGCCGATAAAGATAATTTGTTCGGTATAATAAAATGAAGAGTTATTAGAATCGCGTCCACTACCAGCGTAGTAAACAATGCTTGAAACACTCCTATAACCGTAGCCTGTTTCCCAATCTTTTTTAATTGAGCCAGACGAAATTCGTTTCCCATTGCAAACGCTATAAAACCAAGTGCTAAATCTGAAATTAATTCAAATTCCTTAACCTGCGTTCTCGTTATACCTAACCCGGGTACGCCAAAACTTCCAAGAACAAATGGACCTACTAATACCCCAGAAATTAAATAAGCCGTTACCGCAGGTAATTTGACCTTTTTTGCCAGCCTTGATAAAAGCAGTCCTGCAAGCAAAGCAATGGATAAACTAAGAAAAATACTTGCCGTTTGAGTCATAAAACACACCTTCTTTCAAATGAATTTGATTTCAGGAGTTAATCAATTAGATACAAGGGTATTTTTTCTCTTTTAGAATCTAATTCGGTTGAGCTCTATCCGTCATTTATATTATATTGTTTTATCAAAATTTTATATACTCGCTTATTGTTTTAGTATACCTACCAAAAATCAAACGTTATTTAACGTTTACCGTAAGCTCTCCGTTTATAACGTCAAGCAAAAGTACGTCGTTAGGTTTTAAACTTCCAGCCACTATCTTTTTAGCAATAAGCGTTTCAACGTTAGATTGAATAAATCTCTTAAGCGGACGAGCGCCAAATACCGGATCGTATCCAGCAGAAACTATCTGTTCAATCGCTTCTTCGCTTATTTCAAGATGGAGTTCTTTTTCTTCCAAACGAGATTTTAATCCTTTTAACAACAACCCGACTATTTGTTTGGTTTCGGTTTGTGTGAGTGGTTTATAGAATACGATTTCGTCAAGACGATTCAAAAATTCCGGGCGGAACTGCGTCTTCAAGAGCCTATTCACTTCGTTTTTAGCTTCCTCAGTAATTTCTCCCGTATTTTCGTTTATTCCCTCCAAGATATACGAAGAGCCAAGATTAGACGTCAATATAATAATAGTATTTTTGAAGTCTACCGTTCGTCCTTGAGAATCAGTAATACGGCCATCATCCAAGACTTGAAGTAAAATATTGAAAACGTCGGGATGCGCTTTTTCAATTTCATCGAAAAGCACAACGGAATACGGCTTACGTCTAACAGCTTCCGTTAATTGTCCACCTTCATCATACCCTACATATCCCGGAGGCGCGCCAATTAAACGAGAAACACTAAACTTTTCCATATATTCGGTCATATCAATTCGAATAATGTTCTTTTCATCGTCAAAAAGCGTCTTAGCCAAAGTTTTAGCAAGTTCCGTCTTACCAACACCCGTAGGACCTAAAAACATAAACGATCCAATCGGACGGTTAGGATCTTGAATACCCGCTCTTGAACGTAAAATAGCTTCGCTTACTTTCTTTACAGCCTCATCTTGACCAATCACTCTCTCGTGTAGAATGTCTTCCAAATTAAGCAACTTACTTTGTTCGCTTTCTACCAATTTTGATACGGGAATCCCTGTCCATTTTGATACGATTTTTGAAATCTCTTCCTCCGTTACTTTATCGTGAAGCATCGTAGTAGCTTTAACGCTTGCAGACGCTTTCTCAGCATCTTCTAATTTTTTCTTTAACTCGGGAAGTTTACCGTATTTTAATTCAGCCAACAAATTGAGATTATATTCTCTTTCTGCACGTTCAATATCACTATTAACCTTCTGGATTTCTTCACGAAGAGTTTGAACTTGAGATATCGTCGATTTTTCTTGATTAAGTTTCTCTTTCATTTCGTCGTAATTTTTACGAAGCACGGAAAGCTCGTCCTGCAACGTTCTTAAACGATTTTGCGATAAAGAATCCGTTTCCTTTTTAAGCGCCGCTTCTTCAATCTCAAGTTGCATAATTTTACGTGCAACGTCATCCATTTCCGCCGGCATACTGTCTATTTCCGTTTTGATCATAGCGCACGCTTCATCAATAAGGTCAATAGCTTTATCCGGCAAGAATCTATCGCTTATATAACGATTTGAAAGGGTTGCTGCGGCGATTATAGCGTTATCTTGAATTTTAACACCATGATATACCTCATAACGTTCTTTAAGTCCACGAAGAATAGAAATGGTATCCTCTACCGTAGGCTCGTTAACCATTACCGGCTGGAAACGACGCTCTAACGCAGGGTCTTTTTCAATATACTTTCTATATTCGTCCAACGTAGTCGCACCGACACAGTGCAATTCGCCTCTTGCTAACATAGGCTTTAATAA
>JBGVPY010000056.1:0-158889 GCA_045127235.1 Eubacteriales bacterium | reverse complement strand
CCAACATCAGAGGAAACGAAAAAGCTTGGCGCTACCTTTGATGGTTCCACAACTGCTAAAATGGATAAGATTTTACCATCACTTCCATACACCTATGAGGCAGAAATTCAAATCAATACTACAAACCGTGGCGGTGTAATTTTAGGTAACTATTCCGGATACGGCAAATGTATCAGCTTTGAAATCAGCACTAACGGCAATCCCCGTATTTATGCGGCAAATGGCAACGATGCTGTAAGCACTATTTTTACAGGCGTTAGCGTTTTATCAACTGAGCTTGTAAGATTAACAATTACAGTTGATACAGCAAACAATATGGCTCATTGCTATGTAAATGGTGAGCTCAAGCAATCATTATCATTTAATTACAGTAAAATTGCAAATACCATTCCAACTGAAAGACCTCTTATGGTGGGCGGCGACTACCGTAATGGTAATACAACGCCATTCCTTGGTCAAATTAAGAGTGTATATGCATATAGCGATATGCGCACCGCTGATGAAATAAAGCAAGGAACAAATATCAATGATAATAACCTTTTAGTTGCTTATGAATTTATGTCATCAGGCGGTAAAAACCTCTCAAAATATGAGGGGTATGACCTTACAATGACTGATTGGAAAATGGATATTGTAGGCGAAAATGCTCTTACATTCTCACCAGACAACACATACCAAGCTATGAAAGCGTTTGATAAGCCTATTTTAACATACGAAGCAGAGATATATTTCCCTGTAAGTAACGACACCAACACAAGAGGCGGTGTAGTTTTAGGTAACTATCCAGGAAATAGTTGTGTAAACTTTGAGTTTAAGGAAAGAGGCACGCCTCGTCTTTACTTTGAGTTTGGAAGCAAGGGAGTAGATTTCCACTTTACTAATGTTGATGTCCGTGTAGGCAAATTCGTTTTTGTTACAATTACTGTTGACCCTACAACAGGCGAAGGTAAATGCTATGTTGATGGCGAGCTAAAGCAAACCATAAACAAGGGTGCATTTAATATTTCCCAAGCAACTTACGAAAATGCAATGTATCTTGGTAGAGATGGTAGAGGCGCAAGCGGATATCCATTCAAGGGTGCAATTAAGAGTCTTTCGGTATATAGCGATATTCGTACCGCTGACGAAATCAAATCGGATATGAATGCTCTTGACAAAAGCGCTGATAATCTTCTTGCTATGTACGAATTTAGCAAAGAGACAGGCAGAAGTGACATAAGTGGCAACTGCTACCATATTTGCTATAACGGTGAAACAAAGCCTGAGGACACTTCTACACCTGACACACCTGACACACCTGACACACCTGATACACCTGACACACCTGATACTCCTGACATTCCTGTCAACCTTGATGGTTTAAAATTTAGCGCAACCGACTATGCAGTAGTTGGCAAATCGTTCCCTACTGATAGTGATGCATTTACATTTGAGGCGGTTATTCAACTTCCAACCGATATAACCGGTCGTGGCGGTATTATTTTAGGTAACTATAAGGATACTAACCACTTCTTAAACTTTGAAATTATTGCTAACGGTGTTCCAAGACTTTGTGTAACAAGCTATGATAATACGGGCTCAAGATACGACTATCAATTCTCAAAAGTTGATGTAAGAAGCGATAAGCCTGTTCATTTAGCAATAACTCTTGATAAATCAACAGGTGTTGCGGTATGCTATGTAAATGGCGAATCAAAGCAGGTTAGCAACAGAAATACTCAAATTACAATTAACCCATCCCTTAACGACTACTATATGGTTATCGGTAACGACCTACGAACAAAGGACAATCAATGCTTCAAGGGAACTATCGGCTCTGTTGCTGTTTATACAGACATAAGAACAATGGAAGAGATTGCGCTTGATTTAGAGGGAATCAACCTTGAAAACGATAATCTTGAAATGTACTTTAATCTTGCGGGCTTAAAGACAGGCGATGATATTTCCGACCTTACAGGTAACGGTTACGATGCTAAATTTGGCACAAGAGCAAGTGCTGAAAAGGGAAACTGGATTTACAATAAATCAGAGGTTAAGGATTACCTTTACTCCTTTGCGGTTGTGGGCGATACTCAAATTATCGCAAACAGATACGGCAATAGCTTCGGTAAGATTTACGATTGGATTTTAAATAACCAAGCAACCAAAAAGATTGCACATGTATTCGGTCTTGGCGATATTACCGATGCAAACAGCGGTAGCGAATGGGCGCTTGCAAAAACACATATTCTTGAAAAATTAACAGGCGTTATTCCTTACTCCGTTGTAAGAGGTAACCACGATGGCGTTGCAAACATCAATAATGTTTTTGCTACCGAAGCGTATATGAGTCAATTTGACGGCTTCTATAAGGAAAATGATATTACAAATTCATACCGCTATTTTGAAATTGCAGATACAAAATATCTCTTTATCACTCTTGATTACGGTGCAAATGATGATATTCTTAACTGGGCAGGGGAAATTATTAAAGCAAATCCTGACCGCAAGGTAATCATTACAACTCACGCGTACCTATTTAGAGATGGCACAACACTTGACCAAGGCGATGTATGTCCACCTACAAAAAGCGGTGGCTCAAACAACGGCGACCATATGTGGGATAAGCTTATTTCCAAGTATGAAAACATTTATCTTGTTATGTCAGGACACGACCCATATGCAAACGTTGTTGTTAAACAAACAGAGGGCGTAAACGGTAACATTGTAACTCAAATTTTAACTGACCATCAAGGCGTTGACACATCAACACCAACAGGTATGGTAACAATGCTTTACTTTATGGCAGACGGAAGCATTGAGGTTGAAACATACTCAACAATTCAGGAAGCGTACTACAAGGAAAACAATCAATTTGTAATTGAGGAAACTGAGCATAGCTATACTGAAAATGTATCATACGCTTATGCAAACGGCTATCTACAAAATGGTGTATTTAGTGCAACCTGTGAGCATTGCGACAAGGAATTCTCAAAGGACATAAAGCCTATAATTGTATTCCACGGCTATTCAATAAAAGAGGATAATACCGCTATGTGTGTGGATTATTCGGTAAATTATGACTTATTAAACGCTTATGAAAGCGCAAACGGTAAGAATATAATTTTAGGCGTTGTTGCATGTGGCTATGATAACCTTACAAACGCTGACGGCAAGCCAATAAATGCAGATGGAAGCGTGGCTGATGTAACTAGCGGCAGAGTTGTAAGCAATGTAATTGAAAATGAATATACATCCGTTTCCCTTATTATGCGCACAACGGATTGGTCAAAATATGCATCCCTTAATACAATTCTTTGTATGTATATAATTGATGAAAACGGTGTAAGCTATGCTTGCGGCGAAGAAAGCGCAACAGCAAGCGCAATTTCCGTAACCTATAACGCGATTTTAAGCGGTCAAAACAATGAAGGAGGTAATGATAATGAATAAGTATATTAAGCCAGAATACAATATTTCAGTGCTTCAAGCAAATGATATTATTACTACCTCTAATTTTGAAATTAACAATGATGAAATCAATAATAAGGTTGATTATATAATCACACCAGATAGCATCTATGGTTTCTAAAACAAAATTTCAGCTCTGCAATTTATTTGCAGGGCTGTTTTTTTAATAATATTAAATATTTTCATTGAAATATAGATTTTTATGTGTTATAATACTATGTAAAATATTTTCTTTATAATATAAGGAGCTTAATATGAAAGAAAAATTAGAAGCGTTGCTTCGCGAGGGTTCTGAGAAAATTCAGAATGCCAAGACTGAGGCTGAATTACAACAAATAAAGGGCGCATATCTTGGTAAGCAGGGCTCTGTTACTGAGCTTATGAAGGAAATGCCTAAATTAGATCCTGCTCTTCGTCCTGAAATGGGCAAGGCGGTAAACAATGTTAAAAACCTTTTAAGCGAGCAAATTGAGGGTAAGCGCGAGGAGCTTAAATTAAAGGCTGATGCTATTCCTGAGGATTTTGACTATACATTACCTGGCATTAAGCCAATGATTGGCGGTTTACATCCTATTACCCAAATGTGCTACGACTTAAACGATGCATTCCGTTCAATGGGCTTTGAGGTTTTCCACGGTCCTGAAATCACAAGCGAATATTACGCATTTGATAACCTTAACTTCCCACCTAACCACCCTGCAAGAGAAAGCATGGATACATATTGGTTAGAGGGACACGATAGTGGCGAAGCAAACGAAAAGCTTTGCTTAAGACCTCACTTAACAGGCGGAAGTGTTCGCTATATGCAAACACACAAGCCACCATACCGCTTTGTATATCCAGGTAGAGTATATAGAAACGAAACTACTGACGCAAGACACGAAAGAGCGTTCTTCCAATATGAAGCACTTATCGTTGATAAGGACTTTACATATACTGCCGGTAAGGTAATGATTAAGAGCATTCTTTCAAAGGTGTTCGGACAAGATGTTCCTGTAAGAATGAGAGCAGGCTTCTTCCCGTTCGTTGAGCCAGGCTTTGAAATTGATATGGGCTGCTTGGTATGTGGCGGTAAGGGTTGTAGCGTATGTAAGCATGTTGGTTGGATTGAAATTATGCCAGGTGGCACACCACATCCAAATGTACTTCGTTCAGCAGGACTTGACCCTGATGAATACACAGGCTTCTATGTAAATATCGGTCTCGACCGTCTTGTTATGATGCGCTATGGCGTTGATGATGTTCGTTTGTTCCATAGCACAGACCTTCGTTTCTTGAGCCAGTTCAAGTAAACGAAAGTTCGCTTTGCGAACAGCAGTCAGCAGTTAGCAGTTAGCGGCTAGCTGGCTACATAACGATTGAAATAACTTTGTAGAAATATTCAGCATACCACGCTTTTGGATTACAAGTGTTGAATATTTGTTTATTAAAATAAAGTCGAAATTAGCAATAATCTAATCTCGCTGACCGCTAACAGCTAGCGGCTAGCGGCTAATTCTACGAAGGAGAATTTATGAAATTATCATTAAATTGGATAAAAGACTATGTTAAAATTCCTGATGATATGGATTTAACAAAATTAGCCTACGACCTTACAATGTCAACTGTTGAGGTTGAGGGCGCGCATGACCTATCTGAGGACTTTAAAAATATTGTTGTTGGTGTTATTAAAGAGGTTTTACCTCATCCAAACGCAGACAAATTAAGAATTTGCAAGGTAGATATTGGAAATGGCGATATTAAGGATATCGTTTGCGGCGGAAGCAACCTTGAAAACGATATGAAGGTTGTAGTTGCTCTTCCCGGCTCATGGGTAAAATGGCACGGCGAGGGCGAGCCTGTTGAGATTAAGGCAGGCAAGCTCCGCGGTGTTATGAGCTACGGTATGATTTGCGCAAGCGTTGAATTGTGCCTTGGCGACTTATTCCCATCAAACGATGACCACGGAATTATGGATGTTTCCTACCTTGATTGCCCTGCCGGTACACCTATTGCAGATGCACTTGGCTTTAACGATATTATTCTTGAAATTGACAATAAGTCAATGACTAACCGTCCTGACCTTTGGGGTCATTACGGTATTGCAAGAGAAATTGCTGCAATTTACGATTTACCACTTGTTGAGTTTGAAAAGTACGAGCCAAATGTAGATACAAAATACGATGTTAGAATTCTTGATGAGGATGGATGCCCAAGATATATTGGCGCAAAAATTGAAGGTCTTGGCATTAAGCCTTCTCCATTTGAAATGCAATCAAGAATTTGGCGTGTAGGTATGCGCCCAATTAACGCTCTTGTTGACGTTACTAACTATGTAATGTTAGCTCTCGGTCAACCAACTCATGTGTTTGATTCTAACCATATTGTTGACCATATTGAAGTTCGCCGTGCAAAGGATGGCGAAAAGCTTACACTTTTAAATGGCAAGGAGCTTGAGCTTAAGAACGATGACCTTGTAATTGCCGATAATGAGGGTGCAGTTGCACTTGCAGGCGTTATGGGTGGCTCTAAGGATTCAGTTTTACCTGAGACAAACAGTGTAATTTTAGAGGTTGCTAACTTTGACTCCCGTTCTATTCGCCGTACTGCTTTAAGATACGACAACAGAACAGAGGCTTCATCAAGATATGAAAAATCAGTTGACCCTGAAAGATGCGACCTTGCAGTATCAATGGCAATGAAGCTATTTAGCGAATTATATCCTGATATGAAGGTAGTAGCTTATGAAGATAAGTATCCAAAGAAGCTTATTAAGAAGGAAATAGATGTTGACTTTGAATGGCTTGATAAGCGCCTTGGTATGAGAATTCCACAGGAAATCGTATCAAGAAAGCTTGGTATCATGGGCTATGAGGTTACATTTACCGATAAGGGTATGCACATTGTTGTTCCCTCGTGGCGTTCAACAGGAGATGTGTCTATAAAGGCAGACATTATGGAAGAGGTAGCAAGAATGTACGGCTACGAAAACTTCCAACCAACTCCTATTACAACATCATTTGACGCGGCTATCAATCAGCTTGATATGGACCTCGTAAGAAGAGTTAAGGAGTACCTTGCATTCCGTTGCAATATGCAAGAAATCTTTACATATCCTTGGATGACAGATAACTATGTAAATGCAATTTTACCAAATCTTGATGAAACACTTGCATTGTCAACTCCACCATCCCCAACTGAAAAGTATCTCCGTTCTACTCTCCTTCCAAATATTTGTAAGGCGATTGTTAAGAATGAGCATTACTTTGAGGAATTTGCAATCTTTGAGGAAACACAAATTTTCAAGGATAGTAATTATACATCCCCATATGATGAAAAGGAAAAGCTTCCATACCAAAGAAAGCACCTTGGCTGTGCATTTGTTGGTAGAAACGATAATATCGGCAATCTATTCCGCCAGGCTAAGGGTGTAATTGAGTCAATGCCAAGATATACTCATATGGAGTCATTTACCTTTAAGCGTGAAGAAAAACCATATTGGGCAGATGAAACAGTATGGGTAAATGTATTCATTGGCGAAACAAAAATCGGCGATATTGCACTTCTTTCAAAGAAGGCTGCTCTTGCTTGCGGTATGAAGGTAGCATCAAGTGTGCTTGTTGAGCTTGACATGGATGCGTTTATTCCATTAAAATCAAGAACAAACCGCTACGAAAGATTACCTGAATTCCCAATGAACGACTACGACTTCTCATTCTTAGTTGACTCAATGGTTAAGTGGGATGATATCTACACAGCGGTTATGGAAAAGGTATCTGATACAACACTACTTCGCAATGTAAAATTTGTTGATGAATATAAGGGCAAGCAAATTCCAGAGGGCAAAAAATCCGTTACAATCCGTCTTGTTATCGGCTCAAACGAAAAGACTCTAACAGGACAAGAGATTGAGGAAGAAGCAAACAGAGTTGCTAAACGCCTTGCAAAGAAGCTTGGAGCTGAGGTAAGATTTAAATAATATAAAAAATCCGCTTGAAAAAGCGGATTTTTTTAGCAGCCAGCCGCCAGCAGTTAGCAGTCAGCAAAGTTAGATTAACGAATAGATCAAGAATGCACCTATTGCGTAGCAATAATTTACCTGTTTTACGGAGTAAAACAATTTACCTGAAATAGCCATCAGCAGTAAGCGAGATTTGTTTTGACACGGATAATTGATATTTTTATAATCACGCTTTAGCGTGTATGTCATTAGTTAGGGACTTTATTATTTGTAAACGTCTTGTCTTAATCCGTTATTTATAAAGTCATCATTTAATATTTTATCCCCACCAAAGCCGTTTGGACGGTAGCATTTTTCTTTAACGTTGGCGGTGGCGGATATGCTTCCTTGCTCCTTGCCAAGATTTGCAAGAATTTTTCCCATAGGATTTACTATCATAGCACACCCACCTAAATTATCTTTATCCATTGTAAAAGATGAACGAAGTGCGTATGCGTTGCACCTATATGCAAGGAGTGTCATTTGTGCTTTAATTATATAGGCAAATTCGCCCCTTTGATAGCCCGGTGCTATTATTATATCGGGTTTGAATTTTGCAATATGTTCAATTTGCTCGTTAAAATATATATCATAGCAAGTTAAAAATGCAAAGCGAATACCATCAACTATGCAAGTGCATTTTCCATCACCGTAAGCAACACCTAAATTCACCTCAGATGGTGGCAAATGTATCTTATCGTAAATAAATCTATTTTCGCCTTTTTTATCGTATAGATAGGTGCTGTTTCTTATTTTTCCGTCCCTCTCTTCAAGAACGTTTACGCACACATATGCGCGTTTTTCCTTGGCGATTTTTGAACAGTATTCTTTCATTTCGTCTGCGTATTTTATCCCTTCTCTTTCTTCCTCGGGATTTGAAGTGCCACCTGCGTTTGAATATTCAGGCAAAACTATTATCTCATCTTCGGTAACGTTATCAAGAAGTGATTTTAAATATTCCCTTGAGTTTTTACAAGGCTCATTTTCCCAATGATATTTTGGTTGAACAACTGTTAGCTTCATTATAATCCTCTTTTACCAAGTATCTTGTGATATTTGTGAATTAACTATCAATTTTAGAACAATAAAGCACGGTTGCCCGTGCTTTATTTATATCATTTTTCTACTACGAAAATTGGGTTTTCGCTTACGTTTACGGTTACAATGCCGTTTTCGTTTTCAAGGTCAGATTGCTTGCCTGCGTATGCTTCGTTTACGAACTCTACTAATTTAAAGTCGCCATTGCCTACATTTAATTTATAGTCAGGAACCTTTGTACCGTCAGAAGTTTTGCACCATACTGCATATTTTGCTTTGCCTTCGTTTGTTACATACTTAAAGAGCATTACGTTTTCGTTACCTGAATCAAGAATTGAATCAAAGTAGCAATTCTTAAGCATTTCCTTTAATGTATATACATAATAGAAGGAATCCTTCTTATTGCCTTGAATTACGTTTGTTGGGTTAATTTCAATTGGGAATCTGATAAGACCGCTTGAGCCATACTTACCAACTGCTGTTTCCTCAGGACCACAGTCTCTTGACATATACATAGCAGCCTTTTCAATGCCGATTGATGAAAGGAGCAAGTATTCACGAACAAGCCACATAGCTTGAACCTGTCTGCCTGTGTATTCTGCGTATGCGTGAGCAGATGTTGATGTCTTAAAGCTTTGGTTAGTATCCCAACCAAACTCTGTTAACCAAATTTCCATATCCGGATAGTATCTGTCTCTAAAGTCACGAATCTTGTCAAACGCCTTGTCGATATTGCCTTCCTCAGGGGAAATACCAACCCAAATTGCTTGACCTTGGTCGCCACGGTCCTCAAGGTTAACATTACCATATTTTGCTGCTACGCCATCCGCATCAAGCTTCTTACCGCAGTAGCAGTGAGCGTTGATTACATCAAATGGAAGCTTTCCATCCTTACGGTTGTACTTGCACCAGAATTGCATTGCACGAAGTCTGCCGTAGTGAAGTCCCGCGCCGCCTGACATTGACATCATAAAGTTAGGGTCAGCCTGCTTAACACCTACATTCTTATATTTGCCCTCGTGTCCGTCGTAGCACATACTTAAAAAAGCTGCATGCTCAAACGGTGTGTAGTATGGAATTCTACCAAGCCATGTGCCGTCTGGCTCATTAAGTGGCTCAAGCGCCTTCATAACGCCAAGACCGATTTTCTTTTCTTGACCATCAGCAACTTGAATTAAATCCGGATCAATATCCTTATTGCTACCGTATCTTGCAACGATTTGCCAAAGCATTGCTGCATAGCTGTAATAGTTATATGGGTCTGTTGAGTCGCAAACCTGGTCCTTAGGGTCTCTCTTTGAGTGTGTTGAGTATGTTGGTACACATTCAATGCCCCACTTATGAAGCTTTGTGTAGTAATCGTCAAAGTCCCAAGGTCCTGCAAAGGATGGGCTCATTGCAAGCTTTGTGTTTTCTCTGTCAGGAACACATGACCATGTCCATGGGTGGTACTCACGGATATAGTTAACTGCTCTTAGTACATCGTTACCATCATTGATAAACGCGTTCATACCAACGAAATGCTCTAAGCTCTTCTTCTTATGCTCTTTTCTTTCAGGAATTTCTTCAACTACATCCTCAACCTTGTAGCCGTAAACGATAATTTCGCTTGGAGCTTGGTTGTTATTGAAGCTAAAGTTGATATATCTTGTCTTATAGTTAGTTTCAAATCCTGTCCACTTTCTAACCTCTGGAGCAAGCTCCTCATTATACTCCCAAGTAAATGGAGTACCCATCTTAACTCTAACCTTACGAACGCCATAGTCCTTCTTGTCCTTTTCAGGCTTATGCTCATCGTAGTTATTAAAGATGTACATATTTGTAATTTGGTAAATGCCGTCAAGCTCAACAGTGAATGACATATCGGTTTCGCCAATCCACCAATGGTCGTGTCTATGGTGAATTTGTGGAATTTGTCCCTCTATGCCGTATAGTGGGTCTCCATCATTATCAAATTCGCAAAAGAGATTTTCAACTCTTTCAATACCCATGTCATTGATAATCATCTCTGGTGTAATTCTAATCTTTTGTGGTTTCATTTTTCTTTTCTCCTTGGGGTTTAATTATTCACAAAATACAAGTACAGGACGCTCACTTACATCAACTGTTACTGTTTTATTTTCAACGGAAACGTTTGTTTTTACACCCTCTGTTGTGCCGTATTCAAACTCAACCATGTAGGCGTTATCTCCGTCAATGTTTAATTTGAAGTTATCTACCTCTACGCTATCCATTGTTGGGCACCATACAGCGTAGCAGGATTTGCCCTTACCGTTTTCAAAGCGGTAAATCCATACATCCTCATTGCCTGAATCAATGATTTCAGTAAAATACATATCGCCCATTGTGTTTCTTAATGTGTAGATGTAGTAGTAGGAGTCCTTATACTCCCCATCTCTTGCGATTACTCCACTTGTACCGTACTTACCTGTTGAGGTTTCATCATCTCCTAGGTCTGAGCACATATACATTGCGCAACGGTCAACGCCGATTGATGCAAACATGAAGTAAGCGCGTACAAGCCACATAGCTTGAAGCTCTCTTGCAGAGAATTCTCCATATGGGTGGCAAGCATTTTCTGTTACATAGCTGGTGTTTGTATCCCAACCAAACTCTGTTAGCCAAACCTCAATTTCAGGATAATACTTATCTCTGAATTCAACTAGCTTTTTAAGCTCGCCTGTAATATTGCCAATTTCGGGAGCTACGCCATAGCTTATGGTGTATCCGTTATAGGTTTCTGTCTTACGGCAGTATGTATGAACATTGAATGCTTCCATAGCAACCTTGCCATCTGCACGGTTAAATTTCATCCAATGGACCATTGCTTTTACATATCGTGTGCCAACGCCTGCAAGACCTGCCATTGCCATTTTTAGATTAGGGTCAGCGTTTTTAACGCCTACGCCGCTTCCCGATGGAGCTGTTACTGTATTGCAATGTCCGTCATAAGCGGTTGATGTAAGAGCCGCCATTTCGTAAGGATTAAAGCCGTCGTTGCCCTCGCCATTTGGCTCGTTGCCTGCTTCAACCCACTTAATTAAATCAAGGTTGATTTTCTTAGGAGCGCGGCTATTTAAAAGCACTACAACATCAGGGGTGTTCATTGGGTTATTGCCGTATCGTGCGCCGATTTGGAATAGAAGCTCGCCATACATAGCGTATGCCTCAGGTAAGCGTGAGTCAATTCCCTCAATTTTAACCTCGCCTGTAAACATAAAGCAAGGTACAGGCTCAACGTTAAACTTCTTTAGGTTGGCGTAAGTGCCGTCATAAGCGTTTGCAAAGAATGAAGCAAACTGTGTGCCGGGGCGTGGATACTTAGCGTATTCATAGAACCATGCCCAGTTAATATAATCACGGAAGTAAGGCGCGCACATTACGCGATTTACGTTGTTTTTGTAGTCCTCTGTGTTACCGTTCATGCCTAAAAGGTAATCAAAGGTTTTGTTTTGGCGCTTTTCTGTATTTATGGGGTCAGCCTCTCCTGTTTGGTAGCCGTAAATTAAAACCTCGCTTGGTGCTTGACCGTTTTTGAAGGTTAAATCAAGGTATCTGGTTTCTTGGTTTACTTCAATTTTGTTCCACTTCTTAACGCCGTTTTCAAAATTTATTTCGTTTTCGTAAGCGAATGGTGTTCCTGTTTCAATTTTAAGACCTGAGCCGTCGGTTTCAAAATACGCATACACATACTGAACCATGTACGGTGCAAAAAGGTCAACCGTAAAATCAAAATAGCCCGCCTTGTCAACGTCGTCAATAGATCCGTTTGCATCGTAATCATATGCGCCTAAGGCGGTTTTTGCGTCTCCGCCCATGTTACATGACGGGTCGAGCGTGTCCTGCTCATCGAACATCTTGCTAAAATCCTTTAATGATGAGCCGACTATTGTCATATTTTCGTAATCAATTTTAATTAAGCGTGTGCTTTTGTCCACACCGCAGGATACGAAAATTATTGACATCAAGGCTATACATAATGCAACTAATGTAAGCCTTATGAATTTATTTAACTTATTTTTTGTAATCAATTTCAAGCTAACTAAACCTCCTTTTTGTGCGTGCGTACACGCTTATTTATAATATACTACAAT
Source organism: Eubacteriales bacterium (assembly GCA_045127235.1). Classification (GTDB taxonomy): domain Bacteria; phylum Bacillota; class Clostridia; order Oscillospirales; family CAG-272; genus RGIG2000. The sequence continues at coordinate 146,328 of JBGVPY010000056.1, read as the reverse complement.
ATTATCAAAAAGTCAATAAAATAAAGGCTTTTAATTGTTTAAAAATACAAAAAAGCAAATTACTTTGGCAAAATATATTTGTAACAAAATTGTTAAAGGTATTGACTATTTTGAACATTAATGATATACTTAATAAGCAATTTATAATAAATTAATACTTAATTAACAAATAATTCATAAAAGGTGAAATATGGAAATATTTAATATAATAAGCAAGATTTTGTGCGTAATTTTTTTAGCTTGCTATACATATCAATTTTTCTATATAGCAGTTCCGTTTTTTAAAAAGGACAAGCCATATAAAGAAGCAAAAAATAACCGTATAGGAGTTCTTGTATCTGCAAGAAATGAGGAAGCGGTAATCGGAAATCTTATACGAAGCATAAATAATCAAAGCTACAATAAAGAGCTAGTTACAATTTTTGTGGTAGCCGATAACTGTACTGATAACACAGCTGGAATTTCAAGAGAGCTTGGAGCGGTTGTTTATGAAAGATTTAATAAGGAAAAGATAGGTAAGGGCTATGCACTTGAGCTTCTTTATGAAAATATAGTAAAGGATTATGGCGATAGCTATTTTGATGCATTTATAGTTTTGGATGCTGACAATGTTTTGGATAAAAAATACATTGAGGAAATGAATAAGGCTTTCTCAAGTGGCTATGATGTTCTGACAAGCTACCGTAATTCTAAAAATTATGGGGATAACTGGATAAGCGCAGGCTATGGACTATGGTTTTTAAGGGAAAGCAAGTATTTAAATCATTCAAGAATGCTTTTGAATACCTCTTGTGCTGTATCAGGTACTGGCTTTATGTTCTCGTCAAGCGTTATAAGGGAGGTAGGTGGCTGGAAATTCTTCCTTCTTACAGAGGATATTGAATTTACCATTTACAATGTTACAAGGGGACATAAAATCGGCTATGCCTCAAAAGCTGAGCTATATGACGAGCAGCCAACAAAATTTTCTCAATCCTGGAATCAACGCTTGCGTTGGTCCAAGGGATATTTACAGGTATGGGGAAAATACGGCACTTTGCTTACAAAGCATTTGTTCTCCAAGGATTTTAGCTCATGCTACGATATGATAATGACAATTCTGCCCGCATTAATTATAAGTATTCTTACCTGTCTTAATATAACTGTCGGATACATTTACGGTCTTGCTTGCAATATTGATTTGTCTGCATTCACAAAAGCGTCACTGCTTACTGTGGCAGGAATGTATTTGACGCTGTGGATAATAGGGCTTATCACTACACTAACGGAATGGAAAAAAATACACACAAGTGCTTTTAAGAAAATATTTTATACATTTACATTCCCATTTTTTATGTTTACCTATATTCCAATATCCTTTGTGGCACTGTTTAAAAAGGTAAAATGGACACCGATTACACATGACAAGTCGGTTTCACTTGATGAAATAACAAAAGAACACTAAAATAGTGTTCTTTTTTGTTGACAAATAGGTTTGCTTTGCAAACAGCCGTCAGCCGTTAGCAGTCAGCAAGTTGCAAGCATGCATACCGCGTATTCTTTCAAAAATTATAAAAAACGCCTCAAATACTATGTTTTTGTTGACAAATAAACGATTTCATAGTAAAATTATACTATAAATGAGATTTAGTCAAACAATCACTAATCTATCCCGCTGACCGCTATTGGCTAACCGCTGACAGCTGTGAGCGACCGAAGGGAGCGAACTTAATGAAACTTTCAGTTATTATCTGTGTATATAACACAGAAAAGCAGTATTTCGAGGAATGCTTAAAATCAATCAGAAAATCAACTCTTAAGGATTACGAAATACTTGTTATTGATGATGGCTCAAATATTGACTATTCAGATGTAATCCAAAAATATGAGCCAAGATATGTAAAAACAGAAAACAGAGGTCTTTTCGCCGCAAGACTTTTTGCTTTAACCATTGCCAAGGGCGACTACGTAGCATTTGTTGACAGCGATGATTCCGTTACATTTAATTACCATCAGCCTATGGTTAATGCGGCTATCAATCTTGATGCAGATGTTGTTATAAACGATTGGGCATTCCACACGGAAAGAACAAGATACTACTGTGTAAATGACCCACTTATTAAGGATGATATTACCTTAAACGGCGATGAATGCTTAAAGGAATTTACCTCTCAAGAGGGACGCGCTCATTCTTATTTTGTTCATTGGAACAAGGTTACAAAAAGAAGCGTTTTATTAAAGGCTAAGGCTGAGCTTGAAGCCACAGATATTATCATGCATAAGCATACCTACTCTGAGGATGCTATTATAAACTTCTTTGTGTTCAGAAACGCTAAAAAGGTTACAAATATTCACACAGGATACTACTTTTACAGAATTCACGAGGACCAAAGCGTTAACGCCTCAAATAAGGACAAGCTTATTTCTCAAATTGACGATATGGCAAGATCCTTTAATATCATGCTTGTAAATATCGGCAAGAATATGTACGCTAAGGAAATCAAATACAGTATTCTTAAGTGGCGTGAGCTAATGTCAAGAACACATTATTCATACGCTAAGGCGGGCAAGCATTCTGACCTTTACGATTACATTAAAGAAGCATACGAGGTTGACACGCTTTCTAAGTCAACTACTAAGGACGGCGAGCTTTATGCAAAAACTCAGCTTTTAGGAGACAATTTCCTTGAAATTGATAAATGCCTACGCCAAATCTACTTTACAAAGGCTAATGTAACTGTAATGTATGATAAGAGCGACCTTTATGTTGCACGCACAATGAGATACATTGAAAGAATGAAGCGTAACGAAACTGAAACGGAGCAAAAAACTCTCTTTGTTCCAAGCAAGATAATCAGCGCAAAAAATCGCTTCTTACATAATCATTTAGTTTATAATATCGGTCTTCGCCTTTTCAAAAAGGGCTCAAAAATCAGAGCGTTTTTAAAAGCTAAATTTTAATAAAAAACGACACATCCCTTGGGGTGTGTCTTTTTTTAGCCGCCAGCCGTTAGTAGTCAGTAGGCGACATGGTCGCCAGCTAAATTTGCGTTTTGCAAGCTAAATTGCCTGTCGACAGCTAAATTCGGTAAACCGAGCTAAATTCGCTCCGCGAGTTATAAAAAGCAAATTTAATTTACCTATGTTGCGTGCAACATAATCTACCTGTTTTACAGAGTAAAACAATTTACCTGCAAAGGGCGCTTTGCAATTTACCTATTGCGAAGCAATAATTTACCACTGACCACTAAAAAATCCACACCTCTCGGTGTGGATTTTGTATTACAGCTTTGAAAAGCCGTGGCAGTTTACGAGTCCGTCGATTTTGTTGCCGCTTTGGCAAAGTGGGCATTGATGGGATTGATATGTTGCGTAGCCGTCAAGGTCATTAGGGTTAAATACGGAATGAACCGTATATCCCATATATTCATCAATGGTTGCAAAGATTGAGGATACGCCTGCTACTCTGCCACCGTAGTAATTTACTGCATCAATGGCAGCACCTACTGTTCTGCCTGTGGCAACGGATGCGGCAAGGACTAAAACATTTTTGCCCTTTACTGTGCTTATTAGGTTATCTCTAAAGATAAGCTGATTTCCACCTATTTGCTCCGGCGTAATTACATAAATTGTTTGATGAGCATTTATGCTTCTGTAACCGCCCTTTGTAAGCTCACTTGCTAAGCATGTGCCAACTACCTCCATGCCGTCAAGGCAAAGGATTGTGTCAACTATGGTGTTTGTATCGTAATAATGTACAAGCTCGCCTGCTACTGCCTGTGCTTCAGAAAGACGGGATTTTTGCATAGAAACATCAATGTAATAATTGCTATGGCTATTGCTGGTTGCAAAGTGTCCCTTTAAAACTCTTAAATTTAAATTTTTATTTTTTGTTAAAACTGTAAGCGCGTTTTTTTCTAACATGGTAAAAAAACTCCTTTTTCTTTATCATATCATAAGTTTTTTGCGGTGTCAACAAAAAATTTTATCAGTTATCCTCTTCTAAACGGTAGATTTTTGCGCTATATGGCTTTATTATTTTAATTTTTCCAGTATGGACAATTAGGAGATAGTACGTATCTCCCTCTGATGCGTAGGGCATTGTGTTAGGCTTATATTCTACGAATTTTCCGCATCTTCTGAAATGGAATACATCCTTTAAGCTATCTCTTTTTGAAAGCCAATTCACCTTATCTCTTTCTATTTTTTCAAGTGTGTCCGTTACAATTCCAAAGTACTCGTGCTTTACTATGTGATTATAATGTAGATACCCTATGTAAAAGCACACACAAGGAAATAGCACTATAATCCAAACAAGCACCGACCAAAAGGATTTATCTCCTATGGCAGAGATGAAAAATTGCATCATACCGCCCATTAAAAGTCCTACGATAAGAAAAACATTGGCGGTATGAAGTAAATCCTTAGTTTGTTTTTCAAGCTCTCTTTTGGCGCTTTCAAGATTTATTACTTCTCTTTCATCGGTTTTCATAAAATCACCTCTTTACCATATTTTATCATAGAAAAACGCTTATGTCAATTGACATTAGTGTCTATTTATGGTATCATTATTTTAACATGTGTCGCGGATGACACAAATAAAAAGGAGTTAATTATGCATCCATTATATTCATATTTTAACAGCGATTTTTTATCATGCACCTTTGAAAAAGCCAAGGGCAGACTTGCTTGGTTTGGCGTTGAGTCAGGCGGTAGAGACAGAGACAAGCACGCCTCCTACAACCTATTGCTTCCGGGCTACGGCGGTGTTTTTGGCGCATTTAAGAAAGCAAAGCCAACTAAAAATGATATTACTGACACCCTTGCTTATTTTGAAAACGATAAGGGCGCAAGTGCGAAATATATTTTCTCAAATGAGAAAGCTCTTGATATTGAGTTAAACAAGGTTATTAAAAGCGACATTTTCTCAGTAAAATTTGCAATTAAAACTGCTCCGCCTACAATTTGGACATCTAAAAAGCCAAAAAAATTAAAGAGCAGAAATCCTTTAGTGCTTTACAAGACAGAATATTCTCTTCCTTTAATTATTCACTTCCCTGACTTTGGTACAGTTGAAATTACCGCTTCAAGCGATGATGTTTACTGTATAGAGGACCTTGAGCAATCAAAGGATTTTACAGGTCTTGACCTTGGATATATGAACCACGGTTATAGCCATAATAGAATGCACGGATTACACTACGGTAGCTCATTTTTAACCTTTAAGTCAAAAAGTGATATTGATACTGTTAGCCTTAAATTCAGAGTTATGGATGAAATATATCCTGACTTAAAAGAGGATGGCGAAAAATATAATGGCTTAAAGCGTAACTGGTTAAATGCATTTGCACTTAACAGAGAGCTTTTTGACATGTCCGACAACATCTATTTCCACGGCACGGGACATCTTGCAATACATATGAAGTCCGATATGCTTCAAATCGTTAAGAAAAACGAGCCACTCTTTAAGACTATTCGTAAGACATACGAAAAGCAGATTGAAAGAACGTTTAAGACATGTCAAGCATATGATGGCGAGGTAAGCGTTTCATTCTTTAATAGAAAGAAGGAGCATAACTACGGCTGCTCTGTTGACTCAACTCCTGGCGCGATTATTGGCCTTACCGGTATTTCAAATTGGAATTTAAGCTTTGCTAAAAAATTAGTGCCTTACGCAATTAAGGCGGCAGACTTTATTTTAGCTCAGGATACTGATAATGACGGTATTTTTGAGGTTAAGTTTGCAGGCGACTATATTGGTCAAGCAGGTGAATACGGCTGGCAAGGCAACTGGTGGGACAACTTTGCTTTCGGTCATAAGGATATTTACTTTAACTACCTTTGCCACAGAGCCTTAAGAGAGCTATCAAAGCTTCTTCGCAGAATCGGAATGGACGACCAAGCGGAAAAATACGAAAATCAGCTTAAATTATTTGATAAGAATTTCTTTGATACATTCTATAATCCCGAAACTGAGCTTATGGCAGGCTGGATAAGCCGTAACGGAAAGGTACACGATTACGGATTTACCTTTGCCGTATCAATGGGTATTAACGAGGGACTTATTCCAAAGGATATAGGCAAGAAAATGATTAAAAAGCTCCTTTCCATTATGGATAAGGAAGGCTATGGAGATTTACGCTTTGGTATTCCCGGTAATGTAATGCCTATTGGCGAGACAGATACAATCAACTGGCCTTGCATGACTGACTGGGGCAGATACGAAAACGGCGGTCTTAACGGTATGAATGGCTTCCACTTCTTAACCGCTATGTACAACGTGGGAATGACAAAGGAAGCGGACAAAATCCTCTTTGCAATTATAGACACCTACGAAAAGGATATGACCCACACAGGACTTATGCCAGGCTATTGCCAAAGCATTGACTGGAGAACCCCAAAGGGCGTACCGTGCGGCTATAATTACCTTGCGGACAACTATTATTTCTTAATGTCCACCTATGCGGGTAAGTTCAAAATGAAACACCCTGCTGTAAATAAGTAGTTATACAGGAGAATGAACATGAAAAAAAGAACCATTTTATTTGCTTTAACCTTTATTTTAATGGTTTGTGCATTTGCTTTTACGATAAGTGCAGCAACTGCTGATATTTCAAAGGGTTATGCAAAGTACGACACAGAAAAAGCGTTATATGACGAAAACGGTGAGGCTCTTACTTGGTACGTTGACGCAAATGGTCAAACCGTCTATGACCTTACTAAAAACGTTATTCAATTAAGTACAAACGGGACTATGAGTTACGTAAGCGACAAAGTCCCCTCTGTAAAAAACGTAGTTATTGCCAACTTTAAGAATGCAGACGGTAGCGACGTTACACTTGGCGGAAACTCTATTATTTATTTTGGCCCCGAAATGTTCCGTGCAAGCGGAAATTTAACTCACATTTACATTCCATCCTCTCTTGAATCATTATCAAGCAACACAAACGACCCAAGAAATACATTCCGTGAATGCCCAAATCTTGCTCAGGTATGGTTTCCTGAAGATTCTAAAGTTACCGTTTTTGGAAGATTCACCTTTGCAAAAAGCGGTCTTATCGAAGTAAACATTCCTAAAAACGTTGAAGAAATGGCAATGGGAGAAAACGGGTCTTGGAGTATATTTGGTGTATGCACAAGACTTGAAATTGTAACATTTGCAAAAGACTCAAAGCTTACGTATTTACCTGACCAATGTTTTATTAGTTGCACCTCACTTAAAGAAATTGAACTTCCAAACAGCATTATGTATACTTATCAAAGAGCTTTCCAAGGTTGTTCTTCACTTGAAAAAATTAAGTTAGGTTACAATTTTGCGTATAACGCAAACACAGGAAACGACCACAACAGTTTTACTTGGGGTACTAACAACTTAACGGAAGTATATATCTCCGCAAATTATTACAAAAATGCTCCAGAAAATCTTTATTGGGTATCATATGTATTTGACGGCGGTAAAAATGTTAAATACTTCTATACAGGCTCTCATTTCGATTTAGCCATTACAATGGAAAATTTTAAGACCGCTACAACAAATTCAACTACCAATAACGCTAACTTCTTAAATGCAACCGTAATTACTAAATCACAGTATGACGCTGCACCAAGTGATTATCAAAATGCAGACTATATTATCGTAGATTGCAATCCTTGTGAAATCTATTTTGACGGAAAGCATACGGTAGGCTCTCCTATCTGTGAAAGATGTAATGCGACAATTTACTGTGAAGACACATCCCACAACCTTGAAATTACCTTATCATATGACAGCTTCGGTAAGGATGGCGTAAAAACAGTTAGATGCTTAGACTGTAATTCCTCCGCGCTTACAAAGACCGCGCCTGCATTATTCGTATGCAAGGGATACTCTTCCCCAATTAACAATACAGATGAAATGTCAATTTCCTTTGAGGTTAATCAATCAGCAATCTTAGAATATGAAAAACTAACGGGAACTACTCTTTCATATGGAATTTTCGCTTTTGCAAAATCAAAAATCGGCGAAAATGATATTTTCTCAACAGACGGCACACCGTCAAGTGGTGGAATTGTAGCAGAGGTTAATATAGAAAAGGTTGTTTCATTTGAGCTAAGACTTTCAGGCTTTGTAACAGAAGCGCAAAAGACTGCATACCTTGTTTTGGGCGCATACGTTATTTCAACGGATAAGGAAAATAACGTATCCTACTCCTATATCCAACATGCAGCTCCAACGGAAAATGCAAAATACCATTACGTTTCATATAGCGACGTTTTAGCTAACTAATTTAAGCATGAAAAAAGCACTTCAATTTTGAAGTGCTTTTTGTTGTTTAAAAAGTTACTGTAAGTGTGCTATATATTGTTTGATTTATCTCAATACCTTCTGCGGTTTTATCAAAGGTGGCGGTTTTGCCGTCAAGCTCTAATTTTTGGCAATTTCCCACAAGGAGTGTGGATAAATCAAGGGGTGCGCCAAGGACTGTGAGTGTTAGTCTTTGGCAATTTACAGACACAGTGCCGTAGGTTTCGCCTACGCTCCAAAGGTATGTACCCTTTTGAATAGGATTAAAGCCGATTTGCTTTTTAGTCATATCAAAGGTAAAGCCGCTATATGCGTTCATAAGTCCAAAGGATGCCATTGAACGAGCATAGTTGCTACCGCATTCGATTTCATTCCACGGGTTACGCTTTTGTCCGTCGTAGCGGTCTCTGATTGCTTTTACCATTTCCTCGCCGTATTCTCTTTTGCATTCGTAAATCATAAGCACGGCTAAGGCATACTCAAATCCCGTCATACATTCCTCGCAATACGGAATTGGAATTGACGGGGATTTTTCATTGCTTGGATATGAGCAAATTATAGTGCCGGCTTCATCATTTAAAGCAAAGTTACGCCACATATTTATAACGTCGCGCATTGATTTTTTAAAGTTGTTTTGATATAGATATTCAAGGGCAATGTCCTTTTTATCCTTATCAAAAATACCATTTAAGCCGATTAGGTTGCTATGAAAGTCGGAGAGCATTTGGTCAATTATACTTCCGTTTGCTACTTGATATTTAATTTCCTTTGCTTCCTCATTCCAATATCCGCTTGTTTCAGGGTAGCTATCAATTATTTCCTTATTTGTTAAATCAATTTTGTGGTAAAAATGCTGACCGTTAAATAGGTTTTCGTTGGTCCATTTTTTGCCTTTTTCGTATAAAGAGCGATACATATCGGCTCTTTTTTGGTCTCCTACCGCTTCTGCAATTTTAGAGCCACAGTCAAGTGCTAAAAGGTAAAAGCCTTGAAGCCAAGATGATGGTCCAAACATTTCCATATCAAGAGTATGGTGCTGTCTGCCCTCTAAAACACCGTCCTTATCTAAGTCCCATTTGTCGATATTGTCAGGCGACCAAGCAAAGTCAAGCATTTTAAAGATTTTGTGGCTATAAGATTTTAGCCAATCGGTGTTACCTGAGATTTTCCATTCACGGTAGCATTTGATTACCTCGCCGAAGTGTCCATCAACGCAGGCGCGAAACTCATCTCTTTTTTTGCCAAGGGGTAAATCTATTCTAAAATCGGTACTACCTGTGTCTCTTAAACCGTATTTTAGCGTGTTTTCTCTTAAGCTTCTTTCAAGCTTAGGAAATAAAAACGGAAGTGCATACGCGTAATTCCATACGTGCTGACAGCTACCGTCGCATGAGCCTTGGGTTTGCATAACACCCTCCCACGCCCATAGTGAGCCGTCCTCATATCTTAAAACAGTTGGGGATTTTAAAACGGATAGATTACTGCTTACAGCGTCAATTACGTAAGACGGCAAGGTGCTACCAAAGACAGCATTTTTAAACGCTAACGTTTTTGTTAGCAGCATATCAAAGTTGTCAAGAGCATACTTTGCGCTTTCGTATGAGGTTTTAAACTGGGTTGCATAGTAGTTTTTCCAAGTGATATATTCGCCGTTATCGTTTTTGTAATCGTGCCAATAGTTATACATATTAGGTGTATTCCACGCAAGCACGAATTTAATTTGTTTTTTCTCTTTTGCTTTTAGGTTAAATTTAACCGCTACTGTGCCGTGGTCATTTTTACCGCTATCCTTATATTCACGCTTTTGGAGTTGGCTTTCCTGCATATTTTTATAGTAGGTGGTAACGGAGTCCATCCAGCCGCCACGGTACCAATATGCTTGAATATCGCATTCGTTATCAGTTAAGACACACATATCGGTGTAACCGATTTCGCTTTCGCTTTTATCGCCACAGCCAAAGAAAATTCCCTTGTCAACCTCTCTATTTACAGACACGGAGTTAGGGTTTTGTACTGAAAATGCAAGGGAATACTCAATTTCGCTATCGGTTACGTTTTCAACGTTCCATAAAAACATAGCGCATGGTATGCTTGAGTTAAAATCATCGTGTGGGATAAATGGGTTAAATGCGGTTAAGGTGCATTTTGCGCTGAAGATTTCTTCCTCAAAGGTTAGCTTAGAGATAGGAAATTCGCCCTCAAACACTAAGCTTTTAAAGTGAGGAAATCCCGCCAAGGAATTGGGCTTTGGTCCATAGCCTATGCCTGACATCCATCCATTTATGTCGTAGTTACCTATATAGCTTTCGTTTGTGTCGCCTTGTAGGATTTTTATGTTAGTTTTTCCCTCTCTTACCTCTTTTATGGCAAAGTGTGTATAGCCGTTACGGGTGCTTTTGCTTGGCTTATTAAAGATTTCAAAGTCAATAAGCTCTCCGTTGCCGCTTAGCCCTATACAGCCTGTGCCGATGCCACCAAGAGGGAATGAAATATTTTTTGTGTTTTTTCCTTGATAAATCATTTTTTCAAAATATCTAAAAGCTCTTTTGCGCTTTCCATAACGTAGTGTGGCTTGTCCTCAGACGCTTCTAAAATTTCGCGTGTGGTTTCGCCGCTTAGAACTAAAATTGTACTTGCTCCTGCATTAAGACCGCTTTTAATATCGGTATAAATTCTATCTCCGATTACTACCGTTTCTTCCTTAGTGTAGCCTGTTTTTTCCATAGCAAGAGATGGCATTAAACTTGATGGCTTACCGATAAAGATTGGACGGCGCTTTGATACGTTATAAAGCATATCGCAAACGCTACCACAGTCGGGAACTGAGCCAAATTCCGTTGGACAAACGTAGTCGGGATTTGTGGCAATATAAGGAATACTCTCTCTTGTTAAAAGTAGATAAGACACATCGTGGAGCTTTTTAAATGTTAATTCGGTATCAAAGCCCATTACAATTAGGTCAACCTTGCTTATTTCCTCTGTGATTTCAAATCCGTTTTGGCGTAATTCTTCCTTTAAGGATTCTGTGCCGCAAACGTAAAGTGTCTTCCCCTTATAGCTTTTATTAAGGTAGTAGGCGGTGGCTTGTGATGATGTCATAAAGTCATCATGCTTCGCTGTAATGCCAAGGGATGCTAGCTTTTTAATGTAATCGTTTACGCTTTTTGAGGAATTGTTTGTCATAAAGATATACTTTCCGCCTTGACTTTTAATGGTGTAAAGTAATTCCTCTGTAAAATCGTAAAGGCGGTTACCTAAATATAGCGTGCCGTCCATATCAAATAAAAATAGCTTTTTGTTCTTTAAGTTTTCCATTTTGTTTTTCCTTTAATTTTCGTTTATTTCCTTACTGCAATACACGTATTCTAAGTATTTTAGACTTTCTTCAAGATAATTTTCTACATATTCAATATGCTCTTCCCATGTGGTTATCTTTACAAGGTAGCTCGGATTAGACCATGTTTGCTTGCCAAGAATATTCCATTTTTCAAAGTTTTTCTTGTATGCTTCGCTATGGGCTAGCGCGTATTCAATTTCCTTTTTAATTGTTGCTCTTATAATAGGCGCGTATTCGGTTAGCTCCTCGCCTACCAGCTTTACAAATTCATCATGGCTAAGAAGCGCTTTAAACCAAGGGCACTCAGCCTTGGACCATAGCGTTTCTGTGCTTTCAAACACGCCGTTACCCTTATGGCTAACGTTGCCTACGGACATATCAAAGTCCCAAAGAGGACCGCAAATTAGCTTGCCGTCTATATCCTTATAAAAATATAGACTTGAATAGTTAGTGTCGGGATTTTTGAAAAGCTCAAAAACAATATATGCTTGTGCAAAGGATTTTACATCAATGAGGTCTGTAACAAGCGAATAATCATCGCCTTGAATTGCATTCATACATGCTTTTAGGTAGTCTTCAATATACTTCTTTTGCTCAGGGGTAATATCCTCGCTTTCAGGGAATTTTACTGAATATCTTCTGCCAGAGTTAAGCTGGTCGGGGACGTAAACTTGTACGTCATCTGTCCAACCGTCCATTTCAACAAGGAATGATGGCTCGCTTGACGTTAAATCCTCGCTTGCTTCAACACGGTGGTCGTTTACCTCAATTTGCTCGCAAAGTAAATATACTCCGTGGTATTTGCCGTTTAGGTAAACCTCAACGCTTTGGCAATCGGGCGTTGCTCCAAGCTCGCTCATTTCCTCGCCTACCTCATATGCAAGCATATTTCTTATAAGCGAATAATCACGGTAATCTGCAAGAAGCACCCATGTTTTAGCTTTTCCGTTGTCGAAAAAGTCCTGCTTTGTTTCAAATTTAATTTTGTACGGCTTTTTATCAAATCTCTCCCAGGTGGAGTTGCCTCTGCCTCGGATTTTTGCAATTTCATTGGCAAAATGCTCGCCCTTTTCCGTGTCTAAAAGCGTGATTGTACAACCGATATATTCGGTTTTTGAGGTTACGTCCTTGCCTGTTTCTGTTACGATTGAAACAACGGGAAGTCCTGTGCTTTCGTGGGAGAAGTGTGCGTAAACGTCGGTATTTTCGTATGCGGTTACCTGAATTTCAGGGTCATAAGAGCCGTTACTCCAGCACACAAATGTATAGCCCTCTTTGGCTACTGCTTTAACTGTTTTTGAGCTTTCGCCATCCGGTACTGTTTGCGTTGTAGCTCCCTCAATCGTTCCTCTTTGATTATCGCAATCAAAGGTTACGGTATATGGTACTTTAAAAATCGCCTTGTAGGTAACGTTGGCAACTGCGCTATCCTTTCTTATAATTACCTCACTGCCGTCATCCCATCTAACAAACACGTATCCGCTTTTTGAAACAGCCATTACCTGTTGATATTCTTTTCTGTATTCTAATTCCTGCACGGAGCTACCCTCGATATATCCACCCTCTGTGGCTTCATAGGTTACTGTATATTTGTTTGAGAATATGGCGGTTACTTTCTTGTCGGTGTCTGATATATCGCTTCGTGTAGGTGTTAAAACCCCATCATCCCAGCCTACAAAATAGTAACCCTCAATGGTTGGCTTGGCTTCAACGCTTTCGCTCATTGTTCCCTTTTCAACGCTTTGTGATGGCGTGCCAAGGATTATTCCACCCGTTGTCGCTTCATAGGTAATGCTTGCATATTCAATATGCTCAAACATTGCAAAATATGTAGTATTTTCAGTAGCAATATCGCTGCGCTTAGCGTTAGCAACGCCATCGTGCCAGCCAACAAATCGGTAGCCACCGTTGGCTATGGCTTCTACCTCGGTGGTTGATTCGCCGCTTTTTATTTGTTGATTCGTTTTTCCTAAGATTAAGCCACCCTCGGTAAAATTGTATTTAACTGTAATATAAGGCTCAAAAATCGCACTTAGCTCCGTGCTTTCCTTTAGCGTATCGGTACGCGCTGCGCTTTCGTTTCCGTCGCTCCATTTTACAAAATAGTAGCCGCTATTAGGAATAGCCTTAACGCTTGTAAATGTGGCGTTTCCACCTTGGTCGGCTTGACATGTTTGATTTGCTTGCCCCTCAATATATCCGCCTTCTGACGATAGGTAGGTAACGCTTATTGTTGATTGTTCGCTTCCGTCCGTGTCGGTATTACCGCCACCGCAGGAGCATATAAGCAAAATACAAATTGCGATTAGCAAAATATATAATTTCTTCATAATATCCTCTATATAAGTATTCTAATTTAATTTTATCATATATAATATAAAAATGCAATATATAGAGGTGTAAAAGAAAAAGCAGAAATTCCGAAGAATTTCTGCCTTTTTTTTGTTTTAAATTATTGCTTACCAAATAGCTTTGAGAAATTGATAAAATAATTCGCTTCGGTTTCAGTACCTTCTACAGTAACGTCGCCTGATGCGGTTATAATATCCTTTGTTTCTAATTCTGCTTTGATAAATAATGGAGCTTCATATTTCATTTTTATAAATCTCCTTTCTTACTGTTCACTTACAGCCGGTGCTGGATAAACACTCAACAAATTCTGTAAGCTTGCTTCAAGATATGCTTCAATGTAGTTAAGGTGGTCATTCCAATCAGTCATCTGCTTAAATTCAGTAGGAACGCTCCAGCTACCCATTGCTTGAGTAGCAGATGTATTGCCAATAAGGTCCCACTTTGTAAAGTTCTTTTCGTATGCTGCTTCATGCGCTCTTGCATATTCAAGGTCAGCTGCGATAGAAGCTCTTAATGCTGCTGCGTTATCTACAAGCTCTTGACCCACAAGATCTCTAAACTCTTGGAATTCAAGAAGCTCTCTGAACCAAGTATTCTTTTGAGCAGTCCAGAGATATGTTGTATCTCTGAAGTTTTGTGCGTTTGTTCCGCAGTTCTTCTTATGAGTTACGTTACCGATAGCCATATCGAAGTCCCAAAGAGGAGCAGCAACTAACTTGCCGTTTACGTCCTTATAGAAGTAAACACTTGAATACTGTGTATCAGGATTCTTGAATAAATCAAAGATAATGTATGCTTGCGCAAATGACTTAACGTCAATAAGCTCACAAACTGCATTATAATCATCTCCGCTTACAGCCGCTAAGCTATTTTTGATGTATGATTGAACGTATAACATAAAGTCTTCCTTGAGGTTTCCATCTGCATCAAAGAGAATATCCTCAGGGTCCTTAATTACGTAGCCGTTGTACATACCGTCGTCAACTCTTACGAATACGTCGCCGTCAGATGTTACACCGTATTGAGGAATATTGTTAGTGCCGCCAACATCCTCAGATACCCAAGCATCCATTTCGATAAGCCAACCAATATCCGCAGGACCTTGTACGATTTCATCGTCTTCCTGTGTAATATTTACACGGTTTTTCTTAACTTGAATTTGCTCACAGAGGTAGTATACGCCTTGATATACGCCGTTTAAGTAAAGCTCAACGCTTTGACCCTTTGACGTGTAGCCAAGCTCAGACATTACGCCGCCTGCATTTAATGCAAGCATATTTCTTACAAGTGAGTAGTCTCTTGCATCAGCAAGTAAAACCCATGTCTTTTCTGCACCATAGCCAAAGAGGTTTTGCTTACTTTCAAACTTGAACTTATATGGCTTTTTGTCAAACTTTTCCCAGGTTGAGTTGCCTCTACCCTTGATTTCAGCAAGCTCTGAAACAACGTTATTGCCTGTTTCTGTGTCAAGCAATGAAATGTAGCAGTCTGTATAAACGTCCTTTGACGTAATGCTAAGACCGTTTAACGTGTTAATTTCAATTACAGGTAAGCCCTTAGTTTTTTCTGTATCTGTGCTTGCATGTGTGAAGTAAGCTACAAGATTTGCCGCATCCTCTGGCTTATATGTGATTTTTGCTGTTCTTGTGCCATCACTCCACCCAATGAACGTGTAGCCTTCATTTGCAACAGCAGTTACCTCTGTTGTTTTATTGCCCTCTGCTACAATTTGTGTTGTTTCGCCGCTTATCGTACCCATTTTACTGTCGCATGTGAATGTTACTTGGAATTTTGGTGAAAATTCCTCTGCAACATACTTGTATGTTAACATCTTTGCATATTCGTATTGTGAAACCAAGTTAAGCTCGTTATGGCAAAGGTAATCTACATTTTCGCCGTCTGCAACATATACGCACATTACAAATGGAGTTTCGTAGTATTCTGCATCAAAGCTGTCAATAAAGATATTGAAGTCATTATACTTTTTGTCAACCTCCATTGCAATAACGTAATCCTCAACGTTTGAAGTAAGGTCTAAATTTAATGGCTCATATGCATTTAAGTCAGCGTTATCACCAGGTACAACCGCTAAAATACCGTATGAAAGCTCAGGGAAAAGCGCAAGTGATTCCTTATTAACCTTATAGCCAAGTGTAATTGTATTGCCGCCGATTTTTGCAGAGTAGCCTACAAATTCGATAATTGGAGCGTACTCGGTTATATTGTCCATATCGCTGCAATTTTTACACTTTTCGCCAATTTCAAATGGAGTTAATACATCCTTATATGTGTTAACCTGCTCCATTTGATGTTGACCGTCATGGAATGCTACACAATAAGGCACATCATATACTAAAATGTGCTTTCCGTAATTATCGTAGGTAGCTTTGTCAGCTAAATACTCTTCATAGGTAATATGCTTGTTTGTAATAGCGTTTTTAAAGTTTGATGATGTATAATTAGAAACGTTTTTCGCTTCTTCCAATGTTCCAACAAAGAAGAACACAAGATTTTTTGTTGGACCACCACTATAGTTGTAGGTATCAAAAGATAACGAAGCTAACTGACCAATGGTATTAGGTACATAGAAATACTTAATATCTAAGCCCTGATTTTTCATTTTTCCGGTATCAGTATTAAGCATAGAAATATAAGTCATATTAGGGCTGAAAATGACTGTTTCAATAGCGTTAGAACGGAAGAAAACACCGCCTCCGGTAGTACCTGTTGTAGCTTTAAGTTCTGTCATTGTGCTTGGGAACTTAACAAGCTTAAGTGAACAGTTTTCTCTAAATACAGCTTGAGAAATTGTTTGAATTCCTTCAGGAATTCTAATTTCCTTAAGGTTTCCGCAGAATGCAAACGGTGAATTACCGCCGCTTTGCGCGCCAACAATCTCAGTAGCTGCAATTTGGTTATCCTCAAACTCAATAATTCTTACAGATGAACGCTGACACATATAAGCAGGGAACGCTGTAAGTGTTTTTGGTAAGTATAAGAACATAAGGTGTGTGTCGTCTGCAAAAACGTTGTACTCACCGTTTGAACCGCTCGGCGGGTTACTTGAAACGCACTGATACACATTGTTAGGAAGTGTCTTTACGCCAGTACCGTAAAAGCATACGCTTACTACGTTTTTGTTAGTAACGGCTGTTTCTGTGCCGCCACCGTAGGTATAAAGACCGTTTGCATCAACAGTTCCTGCTTCGCCAATTGTTTTAACACCCTTACAAACAATATGACGATTACCCTCTGCATCGGTAGTATCTGAAATAACGTACCATGTAAGAGCATTGCCGTCTGCATCGAATTTTGCAAATCCGTCGCCGCTTTCGGTTACAGTCATTTCGTATCTTCCTCTTGAAGGGTCCATTTTAGTTGTAGCTGAGTATACTAGGTTTTCTTCAGCTAAACTATCTACATAGTAGTTATATGACTTTGCAGGTGTATAAGCACTGGCGCTTATGGCAAGAATGCAAAGTAACATAGCTACCATTAAGGAAATCAATAAGATTTTCTTTTTCATGTTTTTTCTCCTTTTTAAGATTTTTTATAAAAAAAGCCATTTTACACGGGCACAAAAAATGCCCATGTAAAATGGCTTTAATTACCTATTTTTATCGCGTGAAAAAAGGACAGAGCTACCTGTCTGTCTGTCTGTCTGTCTGTCTGTCTGTCTGTCTGTCTGTCTGTCTGTCTGTCTGTCTGTCTGTCTGTCTGTAAGAGATTATCGCATTTTTCATTTTATTTGTCAACCTCTTTTCACGAATTTTTTTGGTTTATTTATTATAACATATATTTATTTAAAATTCAAGCAAGCATATGTCAACATATTCCGTTTTTGCAGAATTTGTCAAGTTGCATAAAATAAAGATTTTTATTAACACTAAAAACGAATGAAATTGTTTCTTTTGCACAAGAAAAGAGCGTAGCGGTTTTCGCTACGCTCTTTTAGTTTAGTCTTTTAGATTTTTAGTATAGATTTTATTTTCTGATTACAATAAGATTTTCGTTGTACATATTAAAGTAGTCGTACAAATCAATGTCAAGGGATTTTGGCAAAGATATCTTATTTAGCCCTGTGCAAAGGCGGAATGCATCCTCTTCAATACTCAAAATTCCCTCAGGTAAATCAATCTCCTTTAAGCTTTCGCATCCGTAAAATGCTTCAAGTCCGATTGTCTTAACGGTTGATGGAATGTTGACCTTTTCTATATCTTCATTTTGGTAAAATGCATAGTCGCCAATGTAGAGCGTGCCTTCCTCTATTGTAAATTTCTTTTGTCCCGCAAAGCATTTTATCAGCTTTTTGCCATCATAGGTATATAGTCCACCGTTTACCACCTTTAAGTATTTACTGTCTTTTGGCACGGTAATTTCACGAACATTTTTAGAATAATAAATTTGCGCCGCGTGAAAGGCCTTAAGAGTGGACGGCAAGCTTATTTTTTGAAGCATTCTACATTCCCAAAATGCAGAGTCTCCAAGACGTGTAACGCCCTCAGGCACTGTAATTTCGCATAAATGGTGACATCCTGTAAATGCATCTGCACCGATTTTTGTAATTCCCTCATGCATAATTACATTTTCAAGCTTTTCGCAATTTTGGAACACTCCGCCCTTAATTTCAGACACACCCCGAGGTATTTTCACGGTTACAAGCTCTCTTGCTCCATAAAAGCACCTATATCCAAGCTCCGCTACCGTGCTTGGTATATCAATCTCTTTAAGCGCTGAGCAATTTTCAAAGGCTTTTGCGCCTATACATTCAAGTCCCTCTGGCAAGAATATTTTTTCAAGCTTGTGACAGTTACTAAACGCTCTTACATCAATAAACTTTACGGTGCTTGGCAAACAAACCTTTTTGATTTTTGAATTGTAAGAAAAAGCAATCTTACCTATGCCGATTACTCCGTCTGGCACATTTACAATTGAATTATCACACTTATATTTTTCAAGAACGCCGTTTTTTATTTCAAATTCGCCGTTTTGGTTAAAGCCTTCTATTCCATCATACATAGGTGTTATGCGTTCTTCCTGAAATTCATCATAATAGTCCCATTCAACATTTTCAAGGCTATATTTTCCCTCTTTTGTTGACATGTCGTAAGTATAGTCAATCTTGCCACCGTTTGATCCCTCTTGAATGGCAACTATGTTAATTAACGACACATCATCAAGGTTTTCTATGTCTCTTATTTCGCCAAGGTCATCATGAACGGAATGGACATCATATAAAATCTGTGTATAAATTTTGTGGCAAAGGTCAATACCTGTCCTTGAATTGTCAATAGCTTCCTTGACAATATCCTCTTCCTTTAAATCATAATACAAAATAGGATTTTCGTGGTAGCCACTTCCCATGCTTGCCTGACCGTAAATTTCTGTGCCGTCCTTTTTGGTAATTGTTACGGCAACAAACGAGCTACTGCTGGAGTTTGTTACAAAATCCGTTCTAAATTTCATCCCAGTATCTGTCCTTTTTAAATTCCTTATTTTCCAAATCATAGGTAGCGTCATAGTCCCATTCAGCACTACCTGCATCGTAGCGCTTTCTTTCAATTGTGCTTGAATAATAGTCGCCGTATAGGTCAACGTCACCCTCAATTACTCTTACGTACTTAACGTCTAATTTATCGTTATAGTAATCAACCATTTGGTCAACGGTATAAAAGGTAATGTAATCGTTTTCCTCCATTGCAGAGAATAAGCAGGTGCTATCCTCCTTATTTGCGCCTAAAAGCTCAACGATTTGGCGTAAGTCCTTACATTCAAGGAGTTTATCCATAATCTCAGCGCTTGGAGTATGCTCAATATTTAATTCTCTGTCCTCATTTTCGCCAAACTCAATTTCAAGTCTCGCACACTCTCCCTCAATAATAAAAGTAATGAAAGAGCTACTGCTTGAATTTGTTACAAAATCGCTTCTAAACTTCATTTTATCTACACTCTCTCCCCTGTTTATTTGTTTTCGTCCTCAAAATATACCTTGTTTGGGTCGTCCTCGCTTACCTTTAATTCCTTGTGAAATTCGGCTCTGCCCCATCGGTCTTCAATATAGTAAACGCTTCTTTTTTCAGCTAAGCTATCATCATCAAGACCGTAACCGCTGTCGGCTGAATAAAGGTCATCATCTGTAATAAACTCGTGCTCAAATTTATCAAGAACTAACGCTTTATTTTCTAAATCAAAAACAACCTGCTTACTGTAGCTTACGTCAATTCCCTTTGCCTCAAAAACCTTATGTAGGCTATCACATTCATAGTATCCCATATGCTTTTCGGTTTTGCCATCAATGAAAAAGATTTTATTTGGCTTAAAGAATTTTTTGTCGTATTCATCAATCATTTCAGATAAGGAACTAAAGGTTTTATGTGTCTTGCCATCATACACAGAATAGTAGCAGCCACCTCTTTCCTTATTTATTCTTAAAATATCAGTCATTTCCTTAAATGATGTTACACTAAGAAGCTTATTTAACGCTCTTACATTGGCAAGATTTCTTATTCTTGGGCTTACCTTTGGTGGTGGATTTTTTAATTTCTGCTCATTATAAAATTCCTTGCGGCGTTTTTCTGTGGCTTCGTATTCATCGGCTATGCTTTCGTACTTAGTTGTATCGGGATTTGTTATGTAATTCCAACGGCAAAAATCCTCTTCTAAGAGATCCTCATACATGTCCATTTCATCAAAGCATTCACAGCTTTCCTTAGTGCTATCGCAAAACTCAATTTCAACAGTTTCCTCTCCGTCTGTTAGAAAATAGGAAATAAAACTGCTACTGCTTGAATTTGTTACAAAATCTGATCTAAACTTCATTTTATCTACACATCCTCTACTATTTTTCTGTGTTCACTACCGCAAAATACTATTTCGGGCATAAGCGGGCATCCGCCCATGCAAAGGTCTTTTTTAGGGCAATTTGGGCAAGCGCCTCTCATTTTATTTCTAAAGCTTTCAAACTGCTCACTGTTCCAAGCTTCCTCAATGGTGCATTTTCTTAAATCCACATCATAGCGGTTTCCCCTATCAAAGCTACACGGTACCATTATCATGTCAGCACCGATATAGCAGCTATATCTTCCGCCCTCGCATGTGTCTAAGGATTCGGGAGCGATTGTCTTACAAAAATTGATAGCCCCCGGTACATTACAGCTATCCATTCCAACCTTAAATGGGTGTCTTTTGTCAATAAGACCGAAAAATTCAGCCACACGTGTGTCGCTAAAATCAAGAACATTAGATTTTGAGCCTTGTCCTGCGGGCTTATGTAAAAGGAAAATTACGGCATTTATTCCCTTTGGAAAATCGTTATTTTTAAGTCTTTCTATGGCTTCATCAATGGAATTTTTGCCTAAAACATAGTGAATATTTGTTTTCACGCCTGCTAAAAGAAGCATATTTATTGCTTTTAATGTATATTCACTTCTATACCAGCTAACCGCCACCGCACCGCAATATTTTTTGCAAAGAGCTGCAATTTCAGGCGTCATTCCATAGCCTGAGGTGGTAAAGTTTGGCACTAGCATATTTTCACAGCAAATTTTTAAAATTTCCTCAAAATGCTCATGCTGGTCGGGGTCGCCTCTGCCGCCTAATGCAATTTGATTACATCTACCCCTTGATTGCTTCGCTATCCACTCAAAGTCAGAAAGTGCCATATTCGGCTTTTCAATTAAAAGTCCGCTTTGATAACAACCAATGCCAGCTTTTACGCAAAGTCCTGTTTTGCCATGAATACAATGTCCCATAATTCCCACATCAATAAGGTGTGGATATGATGCCATAAATGGGTCAACGCCTGTGTCTTTGCCGTTTTCATCAAGTATGCCTGTGCGCACATATGCGCCACTTTCCGTATCAAAGGCAAACTTAAAGCTATATTTTTTATCTTCAATTATGTATCTCATAAAATTTTCCTTTTATTTGCTTTCTTTTAGTATATCACATTGTATTTGGTATTACAACAAAAAAATATAGCACAACCGAGTTGTGCTATACTTTTATTTTTCAATTACCTTATATTCCTTATTTGCTGTGCTGAGAAGCACAACGGGGAACATATTGCCACCGCATACGCTATTCATATGATTATAGTATTTACGGACACGCTCCTCAATGTTTTCTATTGATTTCACGTTTTCGTATATTGCGTAGCTATACTGTCTTGATTCGCCAAGTCGTTCAAAGTCGCCTACCTCAACGGCAAATCCGTATGAGCGCATTTCGTATGCTTTATTGTCTCTGCACACGATAACGCCGTAGTCGGTTTCCTCGCAATCTACATTTGTTCCCTCAATGAGATTATCAATCTTTGATTTAATTCCGTAGAGGCTCTTTTGAGTGATTTCGCAATCGAAAAGCCCTGAATATCTTAAAAGGTCAATAGTTCTGTCGCTTACAGAGTCAACGGCAACTATTGTATTTGTGTCATCTCCTGTGAAAAATGCGTCCCAATTTTCAGGAAAGTCAACATCAGTTTGGGATTTGTTGGAATATGCATGATATCCCATAGGGATAGCAACATACATTAAATTGTTCTCTTTAAATATAATCATTATTTTATCCCCATTTCCTTAAATTCTAAATCTTTTGTGTTAATAATATAGCCGTGGCTATTTACGCTCTTGTTGCGAGGAACGGCAAACTTATATGTTTCTCTAATTACATCCTCGGGGCATTTATCGGGATTATTTTCCATATAGGTGCTGGCGAAGGCATAAAAGAGCATGTCCTCGTCCTCATTTGACATGCATGCAATTTTCTTGCATTTCTTTACGCTAAGGTCGGAAAATACAAGGTAAATATCGCTCTTATATGCTATTACGAAGCCTGCTTCAATTTCCTTTACATGGTTTCTTTCTTCCCAATCGCGATGGTTCTTTATTGATTCGTAGAATTTAGGTACAATTTTAGTAACGATAAATTTCTTATTAAATTCCTCGCCCTCATCTAATTCAAACCATTCATCGTGAAGCCACATTTGCTGAGCTATGGTAGCAAGACCTATTGTGCCTACTAAAATTCCGTTTTTCATTTTATGTATGCTAAGGTTAGATTCCTTTGTCATGTAGTATTTTACCTCGCATCTTTGCTTTACGGCATCGGTTGCCATATATACTACTCCATCCTTTTCTATTGCAATTATTGAAGCCATATTATTTCTCCCTTCCGATTACCTTAATTTTATTGTTAGCAGTTGTTAAAACTGACACAGGGAACATAATTTCCCCAAAAAGCTCCTCCATTGTTGCAAATGCTTTTCTGAAAAACTCCATAGGGTCATCAATATTTCCCGCATCGTAAAGGGACATGGCAACCTCAGAGGCTATGGTGTCCGCGTAGATGTTTTCAATTTCAAGGCATGTGCCGTCTCTGTATATAACAAACGCCTCGGAGTCCTTGGCAAATACAAAGGAATGGGCGCTTGTTCCCTTTTCGCTTTTGTTAAAGAAGTCGGAAACCTGAGCAAGAAATGGGAAAACCTCAAGAACTAATGATTTTGTGTTAAGCTCCTTAGGAAATACCTTTTGGTAGCGCACAGCCTCAGTAACACATGTTGTCATGTTTGTTGCGATAAGCTGATTTTTTCTGTTTTGTGGGTGGTAAACCTTTATGTTTTCAGAGTTTACCTTGCCTGTTCTTATGGCATCCACATCATTTTGATAACGCTGTGAGCCTGCAATATAAACTATTCCGTTATGCTTTAAAGCTATCATATTTCCCTCCTACTTTTCTACGCTTGTAAATTCAAAGTCCTTAGTGTCAATGAAAATGTACGGTGCGCCAACGCCGTCGTCTCTATACACAGAGCCTCTTAATGCTGAAAGGATAGTATCCTTTACGCTATCGTCCTTTTTGGCGTTTCTTATGTATGCATACGCGATATTTTCAGTACAGCCGATTGCGCAAAAATCGTTAAGCTCAGTTACCATAAAATAGTCGCTGATATGGAAAATCTTTTTGCCGTCGGTTACGCAAAAGCAGCATTTGGCAATAGGGGACTTACATTTTTCAATTTCAATTTTGCATTCTTTTCTTAAGGTGCTGAAAAATTTTGGGATTATGTTTTCAACAATAAATCTCTTTGTAAGAGGCTTGCCTTTTGTGTCAAACCAATCCTCACGATTATCAACCATTGTTTGAATGTTGGAAACTGCTCCAACTGCACCAATAAGCATATTTTCGCCTATTCTGTGGATTTTCATATCGTTTTCTGCCTCAATAGTAGTTGTAAAAAGTCCACGGCTACGCTTGGTGTCAGCTCCCATGTAAACTACGTCGTCTTTTTTGTAGGCTATTACTATACTCATAATTTCTCCCTTCGGTCGAATAGCTGTCAGCAGTCAGCCGCTAGCAGTCAGCGAGATTTGTTTTTCGCTGAATTCGACATTTTGTTGTTTTTATATTATACTTTAATTATAAAGCAGCAAGGCTCAAAATTTCCGCATATTTTGGCGGATTTTGTAATTTTTAGTCTTGTAAGGTCATTATAATACAATTCTTTTGAAAAATCAACTTTGCCGTGTACCGTTTTAGGTACATAACAAAAAAGCATGCAGAGAAATTTCCCTGCATGCTTTATATTAATTAGTGGTGTCTGTAATTTTTTGGTCAATTTTGGTAGAATTTTAGCGCGCCCTTGAGCCAAGCTTCAAACTCAGGAGACGTGAATTCGTCAAATGCCTTCTGTAAATTTTCCACTAAATTTGCGTAATTTGAGTAGTCAATGAAGCATCCAAGATAGAGAGAATCTCCATCACAAGGCTCGTCGGGGAAGCCCCACTTGAAGCTAGCTTCAGGCTGAGTTTCATCTAAATACTTGATTGCGCCCTCTGCATCGGAGCATTGCTGACCGATAATAAGAAATACAGACAAATAAGTTCTATGTACTATAAAAGAAAAATCTATATAGCCATCAAGATAGTCAAGAGTTGGGGTGTCAATGTAAGCGTCTAATGATAGCATATCGCCACCGTCAACATCCACGCCCTTCAAAATAGAGCAAGGAATTTTGTCGCCATCAACTATATCATCAGGCTGACCTAATGTTGAAATTGCTTTTAATAAGTCAATTTTGAGTGTATCAATATCAATAATTTCTGTGCTTTGAGTGTTCTTAAAATTTGTCATTAGCATTACCTCTTTTTAATTATTTAATATTGATAACCTTTTGAGCCGTCCTCCATAGCTCGGATTCGTTACCATTACGCCTGTTATCTTTTTCACGGATACATTAGCAAAAAAATAAGGCGCGCCGAGGCACGCCTATTATAATATTAATTAAAATATGTAAGTAAATGTGTTAGATACTCAACATATTTTGGGTCATAGAATGATGCAATCGCTTTCTGTAATTTTTCGACCAAATCTGTGTAATTTGAATATTTTAAGTAGCAATCAAAATACAATGAATCGCCCTCGTTTGGAACAACACAGACCTCAAATGGAAATCTTTCGGTTACAGAATCCATAAATTCATTGGCTTCATCAGGCTTTGCGCAACGAGCGCCTAATATTAAAGAAACAGAAAGGCTGTTATCGTTTAGGTAAAAGGTAAAATCCATATAATCGTTTATATAGGAAAGAGTTGGCTCATCAACGGAAACGCGATATTCCATCTTATCATTGCTCTCTACCTCAATGTGTGGAATAGTGAAGCCGTCAATTTCATCTACTTCCTCATAATCCTCAGCTTCGCCAAGGAATGAAACGATACGGATAATATCCTTTTTGAGTGTATCAATATCAATAATTTCTGTGCTTTGAGTTTTGTTTAACTTTGTCATTAGCATTACCTCTTTTTAATTATTTAATATTGATAACCTTTTGAGCCGTCCTCCATAGCTCGGATTCGTTATCATTACGCCCGTTAATTTTTCACGGCAAGCAATGTCCTGCGCTACGGTAAATTTCGTACCATTCGCTTCTAGTAAGAACGATATCTGCGCCCTTGCAAATTTCCTCTAGGCGCGCACTATTCATTGTTCCTGCGATAAGTTGCATATTGGCAGGGTGGCGAAGAATCCATGCGGCTGCCACGCCTGTTTTTGTAAGACCGTATTTTTCGCCGATTACGGCAAGCTTTTTGTTAAGCTCCTCAAATTCAGGGTTATCAATATAGCTTCCCTTGAAAAATCCGTGCTGAAATGGCGACCACGCTTGAATTGTTATTCCCTTAATTCGTGAATATTCAAGCACGCTGCCATCGTGCATAACGGATTCTTGATTTTTCATGTTCATATTCATGCCTGATGTTATCATTCCACATTCGGTTATAGAAAATTGAAGCTGGTTTATCATAAGAGGCTGACTTACCGCAGTTTTTAAAAGCTCAATTTGCATGGGATTATGGTTTGACACGCCAAAGCTTCTTACCTTACCGCTTTTCTCTAAAGCAT
Organism: Eubacteriales bacterium; assembly: GCA_045127235.1. Classification (GTDB taxonomy): domain Bacteria; phylum Bacillota; class Clostridia; order Oscillospirales; family CAG-272; genus RGIG2000. The sequence goes on along the minus strand of JBGVPY010000056.1, from coordinate 119,975 downwards.
CAAACGCCTCGGCAACCTCGCTCGGCTCCATTAGAGTATCGGGACGATGTAATAAAAGTGCATCTACATAGTCAATGCCTAAGCGGCTTAGACTTCCCTCAACGGATTTTATAATATGCTCCTTAGAAAAATCAAATTGTCCATCATGAATTGCGCATTTTGTTTGGATAAGGATATTATCGCGACTGCCCTTGTGTCTTTTTAAATAGTCGCCAAATATCTTCTCCGACATTCCGCCACCATATATATCCGCATGGTCAAAATAATTTATTCCGTTTGCAATGGCAGTATCCATAATTACATCAACGCTCTTTTCATCAAGATCGCTCATGCGCATACAGCCAAGAGATACAGCTGACGCTTCCATGCTTTCGCCAATTTTTATAGTTTTCATGTTTTTTCCTTTTCTTTGTGTATTAGGTTTTATTTATCTGATTGTTCCTTAGAAAACGGACTAAGGTTTATAAAGAACTTTTTCAGCTCCATTGGATTCTCACATTGTTCAAAAACATATTCAAGCAGCTCCTCTTGGCGTGCTTGACCTAACGTAAGGCGATATAAAGACAGAATTTTTATAAGTCTGTCATAGGAACATGCGTCCTTACTAAATGGATACATCGGCACAATACGTTCTATTTTAATTTCTTGCTTTTCGCCAAAGCACCAATACGGAACCAAGTCAGATTGACCGCTTCCCTTTTCTTTTTCAGCTTCCTTGAACATTTCCTGCCAAACGTCTTTTTCAAAAGCTATGCTGCCATATTTTTGCGCCACGTTTTGACGGATTGCCAAGCACTTAAATCTGTTTACTCTGCCCTCTCGTTGCTCCAAATCTATCGGATTGCTTGGAAGATTCCAATGCATTACTCTGCGACAGTAGTTATGGAAGTCAAGCCCCTCCTGTCCTATGGATGTAGAGGCTAAAACAAACGGTCTTAACGGACTGTTAAATGCGCCTCTTATACTGTTTTTACGATCAATCTGCTTTTTCTCCTCACTATCGTTGAAAAATCCAACTGCATAATGAGTACGCTTCTTCTCTCCGTCCGCTCCGTTTTTAAAGGATTCATACGTTCCCACCGTGCAGGTTGAAGCATGCAAATATAAATCATTTACCATTGTTTGCTGGATTATTTCGCTCTTTGATTCATCATCAGCTAAAAAGCCTAATCCCTCTCTGATCAAATGATAATATTCATCAATTACAGCTTGAAAGCATCCGTTTTTACAATATAGCAAAACATCCTGCCAATGAGTGTTGTCATCTGCGCTTTTTTTCTTGCTGGCTGATAATTCAACAATAGCAGTTGCTTCTGTTGTATTAAAGTAGTTAACAAAAACTCTTGCTAATGACGTTGCATAATCAGCTATACCGCCGTTGGAACGGTAAATACATACTGCAAATGAACCAAGCGCCATATTAGTCAATGTGGATACCAAGTCCGATGGCATTTTGCCAAGCTCTATATTTTGAGCGTTTATTTGCTCTCTTAGCTTTTTAATATGAGCTAAAATTTGCTTTTTGCCCTTTTCGTCATTGGCTTGCTCCTCATCCTTGCCTGCTTTTTTTACAGATTCCTCAAGCTTATCAAGCCATGATAATGAATATTCCTTTCCGTCCATAAGCATCGGCGCAAGATAATACCATTTGCTATCCTCATAAGAGGAGCATTGAAGATCTTTTAGCTTTTCCAGCTCATTTTTTATGCTTTCTTTTATTTGCTTTTCTATTTTGTCAATTTCCAAGCCATCATTCATAGCCTTGATAGGATCATACATGCCTGCCAAAGCTTTTGATGGATAAAGCAAGGTAAATTGGCTCATTCTTTGGGGTTCCTTTCCCTTGATTGCAAATACCAATCTTGGATATGGATATCTTTTTTTAGCATTGTAGCAAAGATTTTTCTTGTTTGCGTATTTTGCCTGCTTACGCATTTTTTCAACAAGTCTGCGCTCTGCCTCATAGGAAATCATAAACCCAATCATTCTTGGCACCATTTCCCATGCTGAAAAAACTAACGTTTTTGAAAAATGGTTGCTGTTTTTATAAACACCCTGCAATTTATAATAAGGTTTGCTTGGCGGTATCCACAGATACATTTCCGCTTCGTTTTCAAATGCAATTCTCTTTAAGCATTCTAAACGCGCATTTGTCGCTTTTAGCTTTTTGTACTTGTTTATGTCGCTAGGTTTTACCCATAGCAAATCGCTTTTTGCCAAATGGATTTTATCGGGGTTTTTGCTAAAATATTTTTGTATGTTCTTTTTAACCTTGTAATGTCTCATGAAGGATAAAACATACGGACAGCTTTTCACATAATCAATGTGAATAGTATGCTGCTCTCCTATGTTTTTAAGCAAATCGCACATTTCAAGATATGAGTTAATATCAAGCTCTGTTACCTTCAAAAATTCATTTTTACTGCTATCGTCTATGTAGTCGCCAGAATCCATTACCGAAATTCTTTCAGTTCGGCATACACCCTGGTACATGGCTTCTTCCGCTTCATTTTTAATTTGAATAACAGACGCTTTGCCTAAATGTAATTCTTGAAGCGATACGGAATAATTTCGCCAAACTTCCTTAAAGTTCTTTTTGTCTTTAAGTAAAAATTCCATGACCTGCATAAACTCTGCGCAATGCTCATCTAAATTTTCATTGTCTATTTCATCTAAGGTAGAATAAAGCTTATAGGGAGTGGCAGACAGAAGCAGTGTTCTCGTTTCGCTGCCGCCTAAAAACTTTTTAGCGATAATATTTAATTCATTCTCATCGTTTTCATTTTCGTTAAGAATGAACTTAAACCTTTGGAATTCATCCATAATAACCAAATCCGGCTCAAGCTCCTGAGCACTAAGCTGAGCGAACATAGTACGCAAGGCGTTCAGTATATAAACGTCCTTATACGTTTTATTGGTTATATGCTCCTTTAAAATATCCAGCATTAAATTTCCGTTATGCTTGTAGGATTTTATCTCTTCAATAATAGATTTTGGATATACGCCATTTGATTGATTTTCGCACTCAATCACCTTTTCCTCATACCAGCTTTTAGCCCAGTCATCCCAGCTTTTTTTACCGTTGTAAACAAGAAAGCTTTCAAGACTTTCGGTATATTTCTCATCTAATGCGCGTTTAAGAATAGCAAACATTAAAGCTCTTTCGCTAACCGTTCCGCCTGTATTGGTCATACGAAATGACGTTCCTGGAGTTAGCGGTATTAACTGAATAAAGTCATCTCTAAGCTTTTCATCATGCTTTTGCTGAGCAAGCTTTAAATGTAGCATTGAAAGGCGCGTATCGTTCATGCTTTCAATGTGAGCTGTGTCAGATACCTTTAATTTTTGAATATTTTGACCTGCTATGCCACCGTTTGAGCAAATATATGCAACGCGAAATAATTTATCATTTACCTGCATTCTTGCCCGCGCCGTTTTTACAATAGCACCTCTAGCGATAAGCGTTTTTCCAAGCCCTACCTCATCAGCAACCAAAACACGTTTTTGTCCGTTTCTAAATAGATAATCTATTCGCTCAACAGTCTTTCTTTGGAAGTCCTTTAACTTACTTATTGTATTGCTTTCAATTTCCCTTAATTCGGTTTCTGTCATTTGGACCTCCTTTTCTTTAATGATTTTTTAAATACATCGTAAAGCTCCTTGAATCCATCGGGAATTACTTCATCATTTGTAACAGCACCAATAATATGACTAATTTCATCAATTCTTTCAGGCTCTTCAAAGGACGCTCTTAGCATTTTTTCGTATATGGATGACAGCGCACCTTTCGTTATGTTCCATTCGCTGTGATTTTCTGGGTCTTTGGACTCTAATACAGACATTAAATGGCTATCTCCTAAAACGTAGGAAACGTATTCAATAAAGGCTTTTTCGTTGCCCACAATATCATTTACAATGCAGCTGTCTCTTTCCTCCACGGGAATATCCTTGGTTTTAATTACAATTATGCGACGAATTGATACGTTCTTTTCCTTTACCTCTACTGTGTAAAAATTAGATAGCTGTTTAAGCTCCAGCTGTAAAAATTCCATTTTCCCTTCAAGCTTCGTTGGAGTATTACACCTAAATGGCGTAATTGTTATATCAGCATTTGGAATTTTGCCTTTTACAGTTAGCTCAATATCGTATTTTGCGTTATTTGCCTTAACCGATGCGCTCATATTCATTCGGCAAATATCCTTTATTATCTTTTCTAATCTATTTGTCTTTTCAGCCTCATCATCCTGAATTGGTGGTTTAGGCAAGGATATTTCAAATGGATTTGCAGAATCATCCTGACAAAATATTTCACTCAAAAATTTATCGCCGTTATATTTCCCGTAAGTTGTTTTTAGCTTTACCATCATTTCTACGTTTCTGTTTATGGCAGAATACGTAGCATTCATAGAACCTAAATACAAATTAACGCTACCATATTTTCTTGTTACGTATATTTTGCCGTGTATATCCTGCTTTTGCTTTTCCTCTGCTTCATCTGAAACAATATACTCTCCGTCAACAACTTCATCCTTTAACGTGTATATGTTAAAATTATTAGATTGCTCCTGAGTAATTTTTGTAAGCTCACTCTTTCTTGTAATAAGCGTTCGTTTTGCTTCTGACGCTTTCTTATCCTCATTCCACGATTTTATAACGGTGCCGGAAATAAACGGAGAAAATACTACTAAATCATGTAAGCTTCCGTGCAAAAGAATGTCTTTGTTCATGTTATAGCTGCCGCTTCCAATTCCAAGAGGCAGAATCTCAAAGTTATCCTTAAATTCCTTGCTATCAGTAGTAAATGAAACGCTTTCAAGGTCCTTACAAAGATTTTCGACAGCTTTTATTTTTTCTTTTTTGCCCTGTGGCGTGTCTTTAATCTGGTCTTCTAAAAATTTAAGATAGCTAATAATAGGCTTTGTCTTTTCCTTCGTGTCCGCATTTTTAGAGCAATCCATTGAAAAGCATACGTCCCAGCTGCGATCAAACGTTAAATTGCGGCTTAATACAACAAAACGATAGTGGTAGTCGCCTGCCTTGTTTACATACTGCAAAATCCATGCTTTGGGATGAAATGAGGGATAAGATTTTGAGTCCCTTGTCTCATCCTTTAAAGCAACAGGAATAACCATTTTTTCAAGAAACAAACTCAAAGCACTGGGGTTTTTATTAACCTTTATTTGTCCTGCCTCACAAAAAATCAGCATCTTTTTTGACACCCTTTGAAGCGCATTTAACATACAGATGGGATTTTCATAAACGGATCTGTCCATATCCTCATTAAGTCCAAGCGCTATACACACAGAGGTCAATGCTTCAAGGTCAAGGGAATATGTAGAGCCAACAGCAAAATTAAGGGTATATCCGCAAGGAGCAATCAAGGCATCACTATAACTAACTCTATCTCTTTTATCGTTTGTCTTAAACATTCCCGTTTTCTCCCTCATAAATATCTTTAAGAATTCTTGCTGCATACGGCAAACGATAATCAAGATATTCGCCGCCTACCCAATCGGTGTAATTACCACCATTACATAGCTTCGCTCTGCTTTGTGATTTTAGGCTGATTTCCCTTTTTTTAATTACGTTGTCCGCCTCTTCAAGATTATTATTTCCAAGGGCTTTTTGAAAATTGATTAAAAACGCCCTCAGCCCTACATCGCTAATTTTAATTGTCTTTAAAATAGTGTGTACGTCAACCGATAGGATTTGATCAATGTTCATTTCAATTTCACTCCACTTTAATACTGCCTTTTCACTATTTCCGTTCGTTAGAATATAATTGTATCGCACATGGGCAGCATAAACAAGCTTGTTAAAATCGCACGCCAACTTCATTTTATTCTTGATTTCATCCTGCAAATCGCTGTCCTTTAATGCTTCGTACAAGCATTCAAAAGTGCTGTATTGGTATAGGTCAATGTTGTTTTTCAAGGCATAGCTGATTAACGTATTGTTAGCGCTTATTTCTATTCTTTTTCTTAAAAATTCAGCCTCACTTTTGGTTAAGCCAACGGTTAAATTTTCTCTCCAATTTTTAAAGTAATCATCTGGAACGGTAAAAAATTGAAATGAATCATCATTAAACGCATCAATATCATCGCCTTTTCTGTCGTCCATTTCTTTTCCGCTATCTCCAAGCTCCTTCATGACTTTTTTGCCTTGTTGATTGATTGCAAATCTTATAAGCTCAGGAATAGTAAGATTTTTCTTGAAAATTCTATAAGCGCGAATACCATTCCAATATATGCTTGACGGCGGTCTTACCAACCATTTTCCTTGCTCTAAAACAAGCTTTCCAATAACGCCTTTTTCTCTGTCCTCACTTTTTAAGAGCAGATTTCCACATTCCTTTTCCTTATCATCAATTATTTGAAGAATTTTGTTTACGTCATTACCAAGCTTGCCGTTAACAACATCATTAATCGTTTCTTTTATAATGTAAGGAACAATAAGAAAATATTTTGCGCCAACCTGGATGGTTGATGTGCCTAAGAAAAATTCGTTCGCAAAAGCGTCGCGAACTATTCCTATGCCGATTTCATCCACGGCCCTTTTTTCTCTTAATAAAGCCATAACATTTAATGCTTTATTTCTGTCTTCCTTTGAAAAGTCTATCCACCCTATTTTCATGTTTGCTCCTCCTTACGTTGTTATTTAATTATAACACGACAAGAAAAATATGTCAAATAATCTTTCGTGAGGACGGGGCGTGTTTTAAAATGCTTTGAGGCTTACGCATCTTGTGTAAGCATAAAAAAGAGAGCCGAGGCTCTCTTTTCGTTATTTAGATAATTTTGAAAGTAATTCTTCGCAGAAGGATGCTACCTCGCTAAGTGCGCCCTTTTCAAATGGGGATTTAAGTCCTGCTAATTTTGTAAGGTCGGTTATACCGTAGTTGCCTGTGCGTTTTGCATGGGCAATGTATGTTTTAAGTGCATTATCGTAATTTTCAAGGCTTAGCTTCAAGAATTCAAATGCGATAGTTTGGGCAATACAGTAGTCGATATAGTAGAATGGGCTTTGGAAAATGTGGTTTTGGTATTGCCATCTTGTGCCTTCCTCTAAATATTCAATGCCCTCTGCATTCATCCATGGGCGGAATTTCTTTTCAAGGTCGCGCCATACGGCTTTTCTTTCCTCTGGTGTCATTTCAGGATTTTCGTAAACGATTTCTTGGAAGTAGTCAACTATGATGCCGTAAGGAATAAATGCAAGCGCTGAGAATAAGTGCTTATATTTGTAAGCATCTGCTTTTTCGCCAAAGAATTTATCCATATACTTCCATGCGAAAAATTCCATACTCATTGAGTGAGTTTCTGCCGTTTCCATTCCGCCAAGCTGTAATTCAGGCTCCATTTCAGGTGCGCCTACGTAGTATGCAAACGCGTGGCCTGCTTCGTGAGTGATTACGTCAACATCGGCAGTTGTGCCATTAAAGTTAGCAAAGATAAATGGTTGCTTATAGATTGGGAAGTAGGTCATATATCCGCCTGTCCACTTGCCCTCTCTTGGCATTACGTCAAATGCATCGGAGTCAAACATCATATCAATAAAGTCGGAAGTTTCCTTTGACATTTCGTGATACATTTGTCTGCCTGCCTCTAAAATGCCTCGTGCGTCTAAAATTGGCTTTGGGTCATCGTTTGAGTAGGTTGCATCGTCGTAAACCTTCATTTCCTCAATGTTTAATTTCTTTGCAATTTCATTTTTTAAGCGAGTAACAACAGGAACGATATCCTTTAAAACATTTTCACGGAAAACGCTAACTAATTCCTTATCGTAGCATGTTCTTTGCATAATGTTGTAGCCTAATTCAACATAGTTTTTGTAGCCTAACTTCTTTGCCATTTTATCACGGTTTTTAACCATTTTGTCAAAGATAGTGTCAATAAAATCGCTATTTGCTTTTAGAGTTTTGCCAAGAGCATTTGTTGCTTCTTTTCTTGTTTCTCTATCGTTATCCTGCATATACTTACGAAGAATACCAAGAGTTACCTTTTCGCCACGGAAGTCATAGGTAAGCTCTGAAACGAACTTGCCATACTCTGTTGTGAGCTTGTTTTCCTCTTGCATTTCCTCTAAAATTCTTTCATCGGCAGTCTTTAAGGATAATTCCATCATTGTAATAATAAGTGGATTTAATTCCTTTTTTGCTTCCTCTAAGTATGGGGACGCTAAGAATGCTTTTGAAAACTTAATATCGTACATTTGAATTTCTGGGAGTGCGCCGTTATAGTAGTCCATTTCTGCGCTATAAAATTCATCACGGCTATTAAGATTTAATCTTGTGTGAGCAAGACGCACCATTGTGCCAACAAGCTCACTATCCTTGTTATATTGGAGTCTTGCATCAAGCAAGTCCCTTGCGCTCTTTGCATTTTCAACCTGACTTATGCACTTTTCGATGGAAGCAATAACGTCTTCCTTCAAAACGCGCTTGTATTCCATATCCGTAATTTTTACATAATTCATAATATCACCTCTATAAGTATTTTACATTAGAATAATATCATATATTCTCTTTAAAGTCAACAAAGAAAAACAGATGCATCAGTTTTCACTATTTTTCCTTTAAATGACTTTACACAATCGCTTTTTTAACGAATTGTAGAATAAGCAGTTTTATATAAGTACACCCAAAGAGCCAACCTCTTTTTTTAGTATTTCAATGGTTGTTTTGAGAACATCATGCCACTGTAAATTGCCAACATAAAAATTAGATTTTTTGTAATTATTCCAATTACTTTGCAAATAATCGCTTTGGCTTATATCATTCAAAATCTCATTTACATTGTCAAATAGCTTTATTGTTTCTCTTTTTCTTGCAACATTTACGATAGCATTTCTTAAAATGTCAATATTTATCGCTTCTGCTCTTTCCGACCACAATATATGTATATCGTAAAAATCCCTCATTCTCGTATTAAGGGTAGCTCTTGCTACAACTGTTTCAAGCTTCTCCGCAAGCATTGTTTCAAGATTATACGATAAAATATTTATTCTTTCGTTATCAAACATCATAGGATATGAAAGCTCGATAGCTGATGGCGTTATTTCATCCCCAGTAGAAATATCTATTTTTATAGTATCTTTTAATTTTTCAAGAGTTACTGACACAGTAAAGCGAACGCCCGAATAATCGTGTTCCTCCATAATATCTTCAACTCTTTTGATTTCGTAATGAATACCATCATCAAGGTCAATATCTATAATTTGATTGATTATCGCTTCTGCATTTTCTTTATTCAATGAAATACTACGAACAGTTGTATCAATATCCATTGTCGCCCTTGATGTTACTCCCACAAGAGCAGAAACAATCATTCCGCCCTTTAGTATGAAATTGTTTCTATATTCCGATTGTGATATTCGCGCAAGAAAACGCTCCATCATGTACCTTCTAATCAAGGCTTGCGCTTTTTTACTATCATTTCCTGACAGGTTAGAAATTTTATCCTTTAATTGCCTTGATGTTCTTGCTATCATAGTAACACCTCCATATACTGTCTTAATTCTGCTTCAACGCCGAATTCTTTTGCATACTTCATAAGTCGTGGCAAATTTTTATTTGCACTTTTTGCATACTCTTTGATAGCGTAGGCGAACATTTGAATGTCCTTTTTATTCTTCACGCGCAAAATATCACAAATGGTTCTTTCCATATCATAAACGGAAACCTCGTTCCCGTAGGTTGTTTTGGCAACAGTTCTTCCTATGCTTGCCCATTCTTCCTTAGCTTGATAAACTACAATTCCTTTGCTACGCAAATGTGAAGCGTTATATTTTCTTGGAACGGTAACAAAAATTTCCGTTGGCTCTCTTTCGGTAAGTCCATGTAGCATCAGCGCAGTTTCAAATGAAAAAACAGCTTTTTCATTTTTTAATGAAATAACATATAAATCATCTATCCATATATCGGGAGATTTATATAAGCCATATGCTACTCTTTCAAATTCATTCACTTTAATATATTCTTGTAGATATGTTCTTGAAATTCCAAGCTTTTGAGCATCAGTAATATCAAGATATCCATTGCAATTTTTTACAAGCTCTGACACCTGCTCTTTTTTAGTCATAAAAACCACCTGCTTTCTACGCTTACAATTATATCAAAAGTAAGCGTAATTGTAAAGTGGTTTTTGATAATTCTTGAATATTTTTGAAAAAACACGCGGAGTTGTATAATAAGATTTATTCAATAGCCTCTTTTGTTAGCTTTGCGCCAAGGGAAAAGCCGCAGACAAAAAATTCCTCGTTAAAGAGTGAGTGAAGCTCGCAGGATATATCATCGTACCTTTCTAAAAGCTCCTTTTGCTCCTCGGTAAGATTTTTGCATAGCTTTTCACGACTTTCTATGATTTTTCTTGATAATGATTTAATTTCATCGTTGTTGTTTCCACATCTTTCACACGGAAAAATGTTTCCGTAAAATAATTCTCTAATTGTTTCTTTCATAGTTGCTCCTTGTTTTTATGCCTTATAAGGTGTATTTTAACTTATTATACACCTTTTAGGGTATAATGTCAATATGAAATTTACAATGAGGTGTTTTATGATACGACTTAAAGATATGAGAGAGGATAGAGATTTAAATCAAGCAGATATAGCTAAAATCCTTAACACTACACAAGAGCAAATAAGCAAGTGGGAAAGAGGCGTTCAGTTAATGGGAATTGATAAATATATGATACTTGCCGAATACTACAATGTATCAATAGACTATCTTTGCGGTCTTATTGACACGCCTAAAAAGCTAAGATAAAGAAATTCCATTTTAACAACTTGACACACGGAGTTATTTATGTATTTTTACCAAAGAATAAGAGATTTAAGAGAGGATAACGACAAAACTCAAACAGAAATTGCTGAAATTTTAAATATGAAATATCAACAATATGCACGATACGAAAACGGAGAAAGGGAAATTCCCGTTCATCACTTAATTACTCTTGCAAAATATTACAATGTATCAATAGACTATCTTTGCGGTCTTATTGACACACCTAAAAAGTTAAGATAATTAACATAACAAAAAGAGGCTGTTGCGTAAAACAACAGTCTCTTTGTTTTATATTACCTTGGCTAAAATGAGAAAGCAGAAAATAAGTGATGCAAGGACAAATATGCTTGTAATTATTATCATTAATTTCGGCTCGGATTTTTCCCCTTCTGAATTTGGCAAAAGTCTGCTTTTGCGAAGTGCGTTTACAAGGGGTTTATAGATAAGCAATGCAAAACAAGCGTTTATGCCGTATTTAATGAGGTTGAATGGCAAAAATACCGTTGGGAGCATACTCGCAACTACTTCTCTTGGCACGTGCATATAGAATGGAGTTACGAAGTAATTCCACAAAAGCATAAGTGCGGTGGTTGTAAGTGTTGCTATAACTAAACCGATTATAGCACCGTTTAACGTTCTTCTCTTTTTATAGATATATGAAGAAATACAAGCAAATGATGCGGTTGAAATTATATTCATAAGTAAACCGTAAAATCCCGTTGTGCTAACGCCTGTTGCAAGCTCTAAAAGTGCGGTCAAAACAGATATCGCAAGAGCTGATGCAGGGCCTAATATAAAGCCGGCAATTGCTACAATAATATCCTTTGGGTCGTACTTTAAAAAGCCTGCCACGGAAATTGGCAAAAGTCCCCCAAGAAGCGTAAATATATATGCAATGGCACAAAAAAGTCCGATTAATGCTATTTTTTTGTTGTTTTTCATATTTTACCTCTAAAAAAAATTATGCCCTGAATTACAAAATTCAGGGCAGCAAAAATCGGAATCATACTCCTATCTTCTTCCATCCAGACTGGCTATACACACCTTGTGTGATTCCATTCAACGCTTTGCGTTGATGCCATACGCAATAAATTGCAATTCCATTCACGCTACGCGTGATTACATACACAACTACGTTGTGATTTAAGATTAGACCGTTAAGTAATCTCAATCAATTTCGCAGAAATTGTATGGAATCAACACTTTGTGTTGTATGGAATCATCGTAAGATGTATGGAATCCGCCTTTGGCGGTATGTAATCACAGCTTGCTGTGCATAATTACACTGTCGGTTACGGAATTACACCGTATCGGCACACTACCGTGTGTTAGCGGACTTTACCGCCGGTTGAGAATTTCACTCTACCCTGAAGATTTTATATGTATATTTTAGCACTACTAGCATTATATGTCAATACTAAATTAAAAGTGTCATTACAGGAACTGTAATAGCAGAAAGAAGTGTGCCAAGAAGTACTAAGCTTGAGGCTTCCTCTTGTCCCTCTCCTATCATTTCCGCAAAGGAAAGGCAAACGCTTGCAACGGGACATGCCATTAAAATATAGATTGAGGCTCTCATATTTGGGTCTATTGGGAATAGAAGCAAAATTGCCAAGGACACAAGAGGGAAAAGAATTTGCTTAATTGCAACTATTAAGTATTGAGAGGGAACTAAAAATACCTTTTTAAACGATGCACAAGCAAGGCGCATACCCATAATAAGCATACAAAGAGGTGTTGACATTTTAGCAAGAAGCACTATCATATTGTTAAGAAGGTCGGGAATTTGTATTCCGTAAACGAAAAAAGGAATTGCCACCACTAATGCGATTGTTGCAGGATTTAAAAGAATTTTCTTTGCGCTTATGTATTTCTTGTCTTGGGATATGATATATGATGCAACGCTCCAGCCAAGGATATTAAGCGCCATTGATGCCATAGCGGAAAATGCTATTGCTTGTGGGTAGTCTGGGAACAATGCTTCAAGGACAGGCACGCCCATAAATGCGCAGTTTGCCAAGGTGGTGGCAAGGTTATAAACTCTGTATTTTACATTGTCGCTTTTTTTCTTAAATACCAAGCGAAACAACAAAAGTCCGCCAAGGAACGCGGAAAAGATAAATGCAAATGCAATAAGCATTTCCTTAACTAATGTAGGAGAATATTCGTTTCTTGTAAGTGAGTTAAACACTAAGCAAGGAGAGCAAACGAACATAAGCAGCTTTGCAAATGCTGAGATATTTTCCTTTGAAATTATTTTTGTTTTTATCATTATAAAGCCCGGCATAGCGTACAGTAGCATGGTTGATACTACGCCTAAGGCTATTAGGAATGTAGTTAGCATGGTTGAAGCTCCATTTCACAGCCGCCAGCCGTTAGCCGCCAGCAGCCAGTAATTTTCTTTAGTGATATATTACCACAAAATAGGCTTTTTTTCAATAAAAAGTTGCGTTTTTTTGTTGCCAAATATTGCAATAGTTTTTCTTATGTGATAAAATGATGTTAATTTAAAAATGAGGTATTAATATGATTAGAATTGGTATATACGGATACGGAAATTTAGGCAGAGGCATTGAATGTGCCATTAAGCAAAATCCTGATATGGAGTTAGTGGCGGTTTTCACAAGACGTGAGCCATCAACTGTAAAAATTTTAACTGATGGAGTTACAGTTTACCATGTTGATGATGCTCTTAAAATGACTGACAAAATTGATGTTATGATTTTATGCGGTGGTAGTGCAAAGGATTTACCTGAGCAAACTCCTTATCTTGCTAAACACTTTAATGTTGTTGACAGCTTTGATACCCACGCTAAAATTCCTGAGCATTTTGCAAACGTTGATAAAAGCGCCAAGGAAGGTATCAAGGTTGGTATTATCTCCGTTGGTTGGGACCCAGGTATGTTCTCTCTTAACCGTTTATATGCTTCCTGCATTTTACCAGAGGGCAAGGATTACACATTTTGGGGCAAGGGTGTAAGTCAAGGCCACAGCGATGCTATTCGCCGTGTAAGCGGAGTTAAAAACGGAAAGCAATATACTATCCCTGTTGAAAGCGCTCTTGATGCGGTAAGAAGCGGTACAAACCCTGAGCTTACCACAAGAGAAAAGCATATTCGTGAATGCTTTGTTGTAGCTGAGGAAGGGGCAGACCTTGATAGAATTGAAAAAGAAATTAAGGAAATGCCAAACTATTTCGCCGATTATGATACAACAGTACATTTTATCAGCGAGGAAGAATTACAAAAGAACCACAGCGGTATTCCTCACGGCGGATTTGTTATCCGTAGCGGAAAAACCGGTTGGAATAAAGAAAATACACATATTATTGAATATAGCCTAAAGCTTGATTCAAATCCCGAATTTACCGCATCTGTTATCGTAGCATATGCAAGAGCATGCTATAAGATGTCAAGCGAGGGACAAAGCGGCTGCAAGACTGTATTTGATGTTGCACCAAGCTACTTGACTATGTTAAGTAATGAGGAAATAAGAAAAAATATGCTATAAGCAATAGATAGTGATCAGTGATCAGTGATCAGTGATCAGTGGTCAGTGGTCAGTGGTCAGTGGTCAGCAAGTTAGATTATGAAATTTACAGTTTTCAATTAACAATCACTCAATCTAACGAGCTAACTGCTGGCGGCTGACGGCTGACGGCTAAAAAGGAGTTATTATGATAAAATTAGGTATTATTGGTATAGGAAACATGGGAACAACCCACTCAAAGAATATTTTTGAGGGAAAGTGCCCCGAGATTGAATTAAGCGCAGTTTGCGATTTAAGAGATGATAGAGTCGAATGGATAAAGAATGAGCATCCAGAGGTTGCTATTTTTAAGGATGCAGAGGAAATGATGGATAGCGGTAAAATTGACTCCGTTCTTATTTGCGTTCCTCACTACGACCATCCAACACTTGCTATTATGGCAATGAAAAAGGGACTTCACACTCTTATTGAAAAGCCTGCGGGCGTTTATACAAAGCATGTTCTTGAAATGAACAAGGTTGCTGATGAATGTAATGTTGTATTTGGTATTATGATGAACCAAAGAACTAACTGTGTTTACCGTAAGATGCGTGAGCTTATTAAGAGTGGCGAATTTGGTCAAATTAAGAGAACAAGCTGGATTATTACAGACTGGTACCGTCCACAGGCGTATTACGATAGTGGCGACTGGCGTGCTACTTGGAGTGGCGAGGGTGGTGGCGTTTTACTTAACCAATGCCCACACAATCTTGACCTTTATCAATGGATTTGCGGTATGCCTACTAAGGTACATGCGAAAATGTTCTTCGGTAAGCACCACGATATTGAGGTTGAGGATGACGTAACATCATATTGGGAATTTGAAAACGGTGCAACAGGTACTTTTGTAACATCAACAGGCGACGTTCCCGGCACTAACCGTCTTGAGGTGCTTTTAGAGGGTGCTAAGCTTCTTTGCGAAAACGGAACAGTTAAGATGTGGAAGCTTGAAATGTTTGAAAAGGAATTTTCAAAGACAAGCACAGTTGCATTCTCTGCTCCGCAAATGGAATACATTGAGGTTGAAACTGACGGCAAGAATGAACAGCACGTTGGCGTTTTAAATTCATTTGCAGGCGCTATTTTAAGAGGCGAGCCACTTGTTGCTGATGGCCGTGAGGGTATTAACGGTCTTACAATCTCAAATGCTTTACATATGTCAGGATTTTTAGGCAAGGAAATTGAATTAAAGGACTTTGACCACGATTTATATTATGAGGAATTAAGCAAGAGAATTGCTACATCAAGAAGAAAAACTACTGTAAACGATTCTATTGCAGGCAATATGGGAGACTCTTTTAGATGATAGACAAAGAAAAAACTCTTACCTCTGTAAGAGTTGGAATTGTCGGTGTGGGTGTAATCGGTACTGCCCACGCGGGAACAATTTTTGATGGATTAGTTCAAGGAATGACACTTAACGCTTTATGCGATAACGATAAAAGCAGACTTGCTTCCTTGGAAACGGAGTTTGAAGGAATTCCGCTATTTGAAAGCTATGAGGAAATGATAAAAAGCGGTCTTGTTGACGCGGTTATCATATGCACTCCTCACTATTTTCATCCTATTATAGCGGAGTATGCTTTTAAAAATGGACTTCATGTCCTTTCCGAAAAGCCACTTGGGGTTTATACTCTGTCTTTAAAAAAGGTGTTTAAGGCTCAAAAAAAGAGTGGGAAGCTTTACGCTACCATGCTCAATCAAAGAACAAACAAGCTTTTTATGCTTGCTAAAGAAATGGTTGACGGTGGCGAAATTGGCAATTTAGTTAAAAACAAATATGTTATAACAAATTGGTATCGCACACAGGAATATTACGATAGCGGCACTTGGCGTGGCACATGGCGCGGCGAGGGCGGTGGCGTTTTAATAAATCAAGCGCCTCACAATCTTGACATTTGGCAATGGATTTGTGGTATGCCCGTTTCACTTAGAGGAAAATGCCACATAGGAAAATATCATAATATTGAGGTTGAGGATGAAGCTACCATTTTTGCAAAATATGCAAATGGTGCAACAGGCGAGTTTATTACCTCAACGGGTATTAAGGATGGCATAAATTCCCTTGAAATTGTAGGGGATAAAGGCAAAATTTTAATTGAACGAGGCAAACTCGTTTTAGAAAAAGACGGCAAAATTACCTCATACGATGATGAGGAATATAACGGACATCTTAATATTTTAAAGAACTTTGCAGATGCAATTTTAAATAGCAAAAAGCTGATTGCTCCTGCAAGCGAAGCTATAAATGAACTGATTTTATCTAACGGTGCATATCTTTCCTCTTGGCAAAACGGATGGATTAGCATAAAATTTAGCGAAAGACAATTTTTAAGACTTTTAAAGAAGAAAATTGCAAATAGCAAAGAAAAAACAGATACAAAAAACCAAGAAAATCTTTTTGAAAAAGCATACAAAAAGAAGTGGACTACAAATTGGTAATGAAAAGCAGCCTATGAAAAAATAGGCTGTTTTTTAAATTTGCTATTGACAAATAACATTCTCCCGTGCTACAATATATCTGTGGCAGAATATAGCCAAACAAGACGATAAGATGAAAATGTTTAACATAAAGCTTGTTTCCTTGATTGATACTGTGCAAGCGGTATCCTTCAACGAGGTATGATTTAAGTATTTTATTTTGATTTTATATGTCTAACAAAGCATACGGGAATAGTGTTTGTTCGGTAATTTTTACCGTTAAATTTCCCTGTATAAGTGTTTTTTGTTAGGCTATTTTTTTGCCCATTTTTAAAAAATAAAGAATGAGGTAAACGAAATGAAAAATTTCAATGCAAACACAATCGAAAACGCGATAGGATATCGCTTTTCAAACAAAGATCTTTTAAAGCAGGCTTTTACTCGCAAGTCCTATACAGTTGAAATGGATCAAGGCGAAAACAATGAGGTATTAGAGTTCTTAGGCGATAAGGTTTTAGACCTTATTGTAACAAAAAAATTGATCGAACAAACAACGCAGATTGTGTCCGTCAATATGATGCTTATTGATCCAACACTTACTCCACATGACGCAAGCCTTATATGCTACATGGACGAGGATGCATTATCACAAGCAAGAGCCGAGGTTGTAAACAAAAAAAGCTTGGCAGGTTGCATTAATGTGCTTGGCTTACACGATTATTTAATAATGAGCAAAAGCGACATAATGCAAAATGTACAATGCGAAGATTCAGTAAAAGAGGATTTATTCGAAGCAATTATAGGTGCTGTCACTATTGATTGCAACTGGGACATGCCAACCATAACTGATGTAATTGACATTATGCTTCATTTAGAGGAAAGACTGTATAACGGATTTGTTAGCGAATCATACAATTTCAAGCAACTTGTTCAAGCTTGGTGCCAAAGAAAGCATAAGTGCTTACCGGAATATAGATTTTATTCATCTATGGATTTAGTAGGCTATCCAAATAAAGAACTATTAGAAGATATTAACAATATAAAAAATTTCGGATTTACTTGCAGAATTGTTCTGCCAGGGATTAATGAGAAAATCTATGGATATGGCACAAGCAAAGCAAAAGCAAGCGTGGATGCCGCAGAAAAAGCATATGTTTATTTACAAAAAAACAATATGCTAATTAACTTAAAAGATGAAATAGGCGAGCCCTGCGTGGAAAGAGCTATAAATCAACTCCAAGAGTTATACCAAAAAAAGTATATAAATAAGCCAGAATATGATGTTTATGAAGAAAGAGATAATGACGGAAGCTCCATATGGTATTGTACATGCAAAATAGAATGTATTGGAGAATTAAGATTTGGCAGTTATGAATGCCCCGATTACAATACAGGCTCAAGCACAAAGGTTGAGGCTAAAAAAATAGCCGCCTATTGGACTTTACGTAGGCTTTTTGAATGCTTAAATATAGAGATAAAAAGCTTAAAGAAATCTAAAAATCCCGATTTTTATTCCATCGACCAAGAAATCGAATATGAGGATGACGATAGGGATCCTTACGATTTTAATGAAGATTAATAGGGGGTCACGCCATGAAAACAAAACTTCCTATGAAATCAAGCTTTAAAAACGAAAGCTTCTTTAAGCTTATTGAAAGAATTTTAAATAGCAATAACGAGCTATGCAAGTTAAGAGACGATTTTAAATCGCGCCACAATAAATACGATTTGATTTTAAATCACGGCTATTATGAGCTCAAAACAAAGGGGCAAAACGGATTTGTTTTCTTCTATATTTCAAAAAGATTTGACAATAAAGATTATAATTTCAAATTAATTTTTGAAAATGCAAGTGGCGCTCATAATTTATATATGGAAATTGACTGCTTAGGCGGGCCAATAGAGCTTGGCAGAATCCCACCGTTTATGACTGATGCTATGAAAGCAGTGTCAAGCTGTGAGCACATAATTTGTTCCGAGCTTGGTACAACTACAGATGTAATTGAGGCAAGCGAAAGCAACATAGATAAATTAATCTCTCAAATAAACAGCTATAGCTATGACGCTCCAATGATATTAGCGACAGCATTTAAGAATTCGCGTGCCTATGACATAGATGAAAATAAGCTTTTAAAGCATCTTAGGGGATTTGCTTATATTGTGTTAGTTGATGAATATTTCACTGATATCTTAAAAAGAAAAGCAAAGCTAAAAATAGAACATGGCGCCACTCTAATGCTTCACAAGGACGGGCATAAAAGCGTAAGAAATTCACATATGCTTCGCGGTACTAATATAAATGAGGTTGTTTTTGACTTTGTAAGTAATCGCTCACAGGGAGTGATTATTCCGGAGCCTAAGGCTAACGCTATTATCACAAGCGACGAAGTAAAGGAGCTCAAAAAACAGCTTATTCAGGAAAAAGAGAAAAATGCAGAGTTAAATCAAAGAATAAACGAGGTAACTTGTGAAAAGAAAGCCATGGAAAAAGCATTAGAGCAAGCAAATAAAGGTAGCTTTGGGATAATCAAGCCGAATGAAATCTATGATGGCGAGGTTACCAATTTAATAGTCGCTGCCTTGAAAAATGAAAGAGAGCGTTCTAATCCAAGGCAAAAAAGAAAGCTTGATTTAATTGATGAAATTATTAAATTAAACCCAAAAAACGATAACGGCGAAAAATATCTTGAAGAATTAAAAAACTTATTGTATAATGGGGTTGGCTTAAATAGTGCTGGCCTTGCAAGCTTGGCAAAGCTTGGCGTACAAGTGGAACGGGATAGTACACATTATGTTATGACCATTTTTGATAAGTATCAATTTGCGATGTCAAAAAGTCCAAGCGATGACAGAAGTGGCAAAAATCTATATTCAGATATAAAAAATTCATTATGCGTATATAATTAGGAGTATTTATGAGAAATTTTATTTTAGGCACTGATTGGGGCGAGGATTGCGACGACTGCGTTGCGGTTAGAATTTTAGCAAGAGCATACAAAAAAGGCGAAATCAATTTTTTAGGTATCGGCATTAACACATTAACTGAATACTCTGCTCCCTCTCTTTATAGATTTTTAGAAAAAGAGGATGCTATATTACCTATCGGTGTTGATAAAAATTGTCCACATCAAATTAAGTATGTTACATATCAAAAGCGCTTGGCTGCTGAAACTACAAAAACCAACGATGATTTTGAGGATTCTGTAAGACTTTACCGTAAGCTAATTAGCGAGTGTGAGGGCGAGGTTGAAATTCTTGAAATTGGATTTTTACAGGTAATTTGCGCAGCACTTATGAGTGGTCCTGACGATATTTCCCCAAAAAGCGGTCTTGAATTATTTAGGGAAAAGGTAAAAAAGGTTTGGATTATGGGCGGAAAATGGGATGAGCAGGCAGGAATGGAATATAACCTAAACAAATATCAATTTGCAAGAGATGCTTCACATACCTTTGTTGATAACTGTCCTTCTCCTATTACGTTTTTAGGTTGGGAAGTGGGTCATAATCTCCTTACTGGCAATAAGCTTCCAGCGGATGACTTTTTATATCTTACTTTGGTTGACCACGGCTCAGGCAATGGTAGAGAGAGTTGGGACCCAATGCTTGCGGTTTTGGCGCTTACAAACGACAACGAAAAAGCAGGCTACAAAACTGTAAAGGGCTTTGCCTCAGTTGACAAAAACGGCAAAAACTACTTCCGCACCCGTCCAGATGGCAAGGATGAATATGTTATAAAGGCTCATGAGGATAGCTATTATAGTGATATCATCAACGATTTAATTAAATAAATGCATAAAGGCAAGGCTATTATTTAGTTTTGCCTTTTTATTTGTTTTTGCTTGATTTATTAATAGTTTACATAATGTAAACATTAAAAATGCACACAGATTAGTATTTTTTCTTTCAAATGTAAAGTAAATTTGACAATATGTAATGTTAAATTGGTTGAAAATCAACTATCGATATGCTATAATTCGAACATAAACAACATCTATTCGAGGAGGAACGCTTATGAAGTTGTACGAAAAAATTGCATATTTAAGGAAACGAAAGGGCATAAGCCAAGAGCAGTTTGCTAACGAGGTTGAGGTTTCAAGACAAACGGTTTATAAGTGGGAAACGGGTGCAACTATGCCTGAAATTGATAAGCTCAAAAAAATTGCTGAAATATTTGAGCTCTCTTACAACGACCTATTGGCAGAAAATATAACATTTTCTGAGCAAACTGTTGTTTCCGATAATTCAGAGCAATCATGGGTAAAAATTAATTCAGCAAACAATTCACACATCAAGCCAAGTATGTCATTTAACCTTATAAATATAATAATATACGCATGTATGTTTTTGCTTATTATTGGAATAATTATAACTATGACTATATTACACAATGGTAGTAATAACAATGATAGCGTTATTGAATATGCATACAAAATAACATATAACAACACAAAAGATGCATACAATCCCAACGCCACAGGATACAATGGAAACGAAGATTCTTTTGCTTTATCTGCTCTATCTGCAACCGGATATATTTTTGATGGTTGGTATATAGATAACGAAAGAGTTACCGAAATAAAAACATCATTAAATTCCGATATAACTCTACACGCAAAGTGGACACCATATGAATATTCTATATTATTCACAGATCCCCAAAACACCAGTGAAACATTCACACTTACATATAATGTAGAAAGTAAAGAAATAATTCTCCCTGTTCCTTCGGTGTCAGAAAAATATAATTTTATTGGTTGGTATGCGAACGGTAAAAAAATAGAGTCCATTCCGCACGGAAGCATTGGTAACATAACGCTTGTAGCAAAATGGGAAGCGTGCGAATACAATATTACATATATTGGTATTGAAGGTTGTAGCAATTCTAACCCAATCAAATACAAGTTTAATAACGGCACGGTAAAGCTATCAACTCCAACGAAGTCAGGTCATACATTTTTAGGCTGGTATTTAGATGAAAATTACGAAACTATATTAACACAAATTTCAAACGGAACAACAGGCGATATAACTTTATACGCAAAATGGATTGAGGGTGAATATTTTGCCATTTTCACCGCTTCTGATTTAAAAGATATATCTATGAACAACAATTATATTTTGGCTAATGATATAGATTTAAATGGCGAAGAATGGATTCCGTTAGGCACTTCAAGGTCTCCGTATAAAGGAATTTTTAACGGAAACGGTTACGTAATTTCTAACTTTAAAATTACATTACCTTATCAATATGTTGGTTTATTCGGATATAACAAAGGCACTATTAAAAACCTTGGTATTGAAAACTTCGAAATAAACATTTCCGATAATATAGAAATGGAAGTTGGCGGTCTTGTTGGATATGATTACCATGGAAAAATATCAAACTGTTATGCAAACGGAAATATAAAAGTAAATTCATTACAAGCAGCTGCTGGAATTCTTGTGGGAAATGCAATGTTTTCTAAAATAAACAACTGTTACAGTTCCGGTGATATAAACATAACCTCTTCAAGCTACAACAACGTTGGCGGTCTGGTTGGTTGGTGCGGCGCGGTTGCTATGTCACAATGCTATTCTATCGCTAATGTATCTTCACTTGCCGACTCTTCTACCGAAGAAAGAGCTGCTACTACTGCAGGAGGATTAATTGGTGGAGCGAGTGGTAATGCGTTTTTAGGCGATACAGACGGAACAATATCTGATTGCTTCGCTACTGGAAACGTAACAGCAATTGCTAAAGCAACTATTGCTTCTACATCCGCCCAAGCAGGCGGTTTCATAGGCGGTGGCGGTGGTGTCATCACAAACTGTTATGCAACAGGCGACGTATATGTTGACACATACGATACAAAAAACATTAACGGAGATGGCATATATTCATCTGCTGAAGCAGGTGGATTTGCAGGTGGTGCGGATAAATTGGTTAATTGCTTTGCAATCGGTAATGTTTCAGCAAAATCCTTAGGATGGGCACATGTTGCAGGTTTAGTAAATGACGGTTTTTATGAGGGAGAATCCATAAACTGTTATAGAAACAGTTCTCAAAAAGTAGATTACAATGCAAAAGAATTTGGTTCTGTTGATACTTTTGGTTCATCAAGAAGCTTATCTAATATGCAAACAGAAGAATTTTTCAAGGATATTTTAGGATGGTCCACTGATATTTGGAATATAGTCAACGGAGAATATCCAACATTAAAATAAATTTCCTATAACATAAAAGGTTGTACTGTGAGGTACAACCTTTTTAGTATAGTGTGTTCATTCTTGTTGTTATTGCGTTTAAGTAAGATGCAGTTTCATTTATGTTGCGAATGTAACCGCGGACAAACATAATAAACATAAAGCATGACACAATAATGAAAAGTGGTTCAAACGTGCTTAAAAATGAACCGGTGATAATAAGCAAAAATATTAATTCTGTGATTTTGGGATAAATATATACATTAAAAAACGTTCCTTCGGCGGTTTCTATAAATTTACCGCTAAACATAATACGAGTTACACCCCGTCTGTCACATTCATCGCTTGATAAATAAAAGCCCTTTATCTTTTCGCCACACTCGGTAAAGTGTATTCCTTGTCTAAACCATTCCTTGCCTAAAAGCGATTTACCGATAGGCAAATCATTCATCATCATATTTGTTATTTCTTCTCGTGCACACGCTTCGTTGTCGCATCTAAAAGAATATTTAAACATACTGCCACCCCTTTATGAAATTCGCTTTTTACAATTTAATTATAACATACATTAAATAGAAAATAAATAGCACCAATCACAAAATAACCATGCCTATTTTAGCAAAATTTGCAAAATAAGATATGTTATTTTGCAAAAGCACTAAAAAAAAGATAAAAAGGGCATTGCTACCGCAAAGCCCTATATTTTTATTATCTTTGTACGCGTCCGCTGCCGCCGCCCTTGATTAAGGACTCAACCTCTGCAACTGAAACTAGGTTATAGTCGCCAAGGATTGTGTGCTTTAAGCATGATGCTGCAACTGCAAATTCGATAACATCTTGTGATGACTTGTTTTGTAAGCAAGCATAGATAAGACCGCCGCCGAATGAGTCGCCACCGCCTACACGGTCAACAATGTGGATATTGTATGAGCGTGAGAAGTAATATTCATTTTCGCTCTTATCGTAAAGCATAGCCGCCCAAATGTTGTCGTTAGCTGAGATACTTGTTCTTAATGTAATTGCTACTCTCTTACAACCGAAGCGGTCAGAAAGCTGCTTTGCAACGCTCTTGTAGCCATCGTGATTTACAACGCCCTTATCAACGTCTGTGTTTTCTGCCTTAATGCCGAATACCTTTTCTGCATCCTCTTCGTTAGCGATACAAACGTCAACATAGCTCATAAGTGTAGCCATTGTCTTGCCTGCTTGCTCTGATGTCCAAAGGTTCTTTCTAAAGTTAAGGTCACAGCTTGTTGTGATACCCTTTTCTCTACATACCTTAAGTGCATCTAAGCAAATTTCTGGAAGGTCGCCACCGAGAGCCGGTGTGATACCTGTAAAGTGGAACCAATTAGCGCCGTCTAAAATCTTGTTCCAATCAAAGTCCTCTCTCTTTGCAAGTGCGATTGCTGAGTAGGCTCTGTCGTAAATAACCTTTGATGGTCTTTGTGAAGCGCCTGTTTCAAGGTAGTAAATACCAACTCTGTCTCCACCTCTTACGATATCGCTTGTGTCGACACCGTATCTGCGAAGTGAATTTACTGCCGCTTGACCGATTTCGTGCTTTGGAAGCTTTGTAACATAGGAAGCATCAATGCCGTAGTTAGCAAGTGATACTGCAACATTAGCCTCACCACCACCGTATGTAGCGCCAAATGTATCGGTTTGAACAAATCTTGTATAACCTGCTGGGTTAAG
Source organism: Eubacteriales bacterium (assembly GCA_045127235.1). Taxonomy (GTDB): domain Bacteria; phylum Bacillota; class Clostridia; order Oscillospirales; family CAG-272; genus RGIG2000. The sequence goes on along the minus strand of JBGVPY010000056.1, from coordinate 95,362 downwards.
TCTTAGCATAATTTCGCCGAAGCAAACTGTTTTCATAATAAAATCCTCCGTATTTTAGCCGTCAAACAAACCTTCCACCACATTCCGTCCTCTTGCCGAGGCGGTACCCTTTTGTCGCTTTGCGACATTTCCCCTAAAAGGGGAATCCCCCCCTCCCTTTACACAAGGGAGGCTATGTCAGCGGTTAGCTGGTTAGATATTTGCCAGCATTTTTTATCGCTATTATTTTATCACAAGTTTTATATAATATCAATGTTTTTTATATAATTTTTTATTTTTGTTTGTTGCTCCTCGTTAGTAGCTCGCTATCCGCTAACGGCTATCTGATAACGGCTATCTGATAACGGCTATCTATTATATCGCTCGTAATAGAACAGATACTGCTGAGCGATACCACCGTTTTTTCCAAAAAGTGAAATGTCAAGATTGCCGTTAAATCGGTTGTCGATTACTCGCTTTATCCACACATCAATAGGGAATGCTTCCGTTTTATCAAAGCCGAAAAGGAGCGCACAGCACGCCACCTTTAAACCAACGCCTTTGATTTGGCATAGCGTTTCAACGGCGGAATTAAAGTCCTGCGCATATACGCTATCAAGGTCGATTTTGCCGTTTGCGATTTTTTCGCAAGCGTCAATTATGTACTTAGCACGGAAGCCTGTTTTAAGGTTAAAGATTTCCTCAACCCCTGCATCTAAAAGTGCTTTTGCATTGGGAAAGGAATAGTATGTTTTATCTAAATAAGCGACACCGTGTCCGTATTTTTGGCACATTGCATCTACTATTTTCTTAATGCGTGGAATATTATTATTTTGCGAAATGATAAATGAGCATATCATTTCCCATTTGTCCTGTCTTAAAATTCTTATGCCGTTGCCATACTCAATGGCTTTGTCCATATGCTCGTGATTTAAGGCAAGTGAAATTTCGCTATTTATTTTATCATAGTCAATATCAAGAGCTAAAAAGCGACGCCATATATTTTCGTAATCTTCCTTGGTGGCGTTATAGATAATAATTTCGTTTGGATGATTTTGACCGAAAATTACATATCTGCCGAATGCAACTCCGCCAAATTCGTATTTGTTGCCGAAAATTGATACCTCTTCAAAGCGAAAGCATTGACCACAGTCAAAGGTTTTGTATATATCAATGTACGGAATATTTTCAATTTTTACCGCATTTATCCCGTTTTCAAGAGTAAATTCGCTATATTTCTCCATAATTTTCCCCCTTTGTACTTGAATTATTTATATTATATATGTATAATTGAAGTAAGTCAAGAGGAAAATTAGTGGTCAACAAATTCCTATTTGATAAAATCAGTAAGCAAATTTCGCTAACCGCTGACGGCTAACGGCTGACAGCTGTTGAGCGACTGAAAGGAGCGAAACTATGGAACAAATATACATGATACCGGTAAATGAGGCATTTGATGAATGTGCTAAGGCGTATGTGTGCCAATGCCCTATTTGTAAAATGCTTGATAAGCTTGAAAATAAAGAGGTTGATATAGCACTTGGTCCTGCTATGATGGAGCCTAATATCAGAATGGAGACAAACGAAAAGGGATTTTGCCATCATCACTTTGATATGATGCTACAAAGACCTAACAAGCTTTCCCTTGCCCTTATTTTAGAGAGCCATCTTGATACTATTCGTGGTAAAATGAAGGGCAATCCATTAAAGAATATCGTTATTCCTAAGCACAAGAGCCAATTAAAGACAACAAAGACGCTTAACGAAAGCTGTTACATATGCGAAAAGGTAAATTACCATATTGGCAGAATGATTGAAACTACTGTTTACCTACACGGATATGACCCTGATTTTAGAGTAAAAACAAAGAAGCAGAAATATTTCTGCTTGGAGCATTATCAAATGATGCTTGAATACGCTAAAAACAAGCTTGATAAGAAAAAATTTGAGGATTTTTACTCTGATGTGTCGCTAATTCAAGAGAAATACTTTGATAAAATCATTAAGGATGTGTCTTGGTTTGCAAAGAAATTTGACTACCGTTACGATAATGAGCCTTGGTATGACTCCCGTGATGCGGTTGAAAGAGCAATTAAGCTTTTAAGCGGTAAGTAATATGAAAAAGCTTGACTATAAAAATAAAACCGTTATTATTACAGGCGCTTCAAGTGGAATTGGCAAGGAGCTTGCAAGGGAGCTTATAGAAAATTACAGTTGTACGGTTTACGGCATTGCACGAAATGAAGCAAGGTTAAATGATACGAAAAATCTACTTGGGGAAAAATTTATTCCTTATTCAATGGATGTTTCAGTAAAGGAAAACTGGTTTAATTTCAGCGATTTTTTGAAAAATAGTGGGATAAGTGTAGATATTTTAATAAATTGCGCAGGAATTTTGCCTAAGTTTGCCACAATTCAAAATACAGAAATTGAGGAATATGAAAAAGCACTTTCTATAAACTATCTTTCTCAGGTTTATGCTTGCAAAATTGTTTTGCCTATTATGAATAAAGGCGGAGCTATAATCAATGTAGCATCTGCTTCGGCTCTTTGTCCCTTTTCCTTAGTTAGCGGTTATACTGCTTCAAAAAGCGCATCATATCATTTTACACAGTCAATAGCAAGAGAAATTAAATCTGTTTCCGTGTCCTGTGTGCTTTGTGGCTTTGTTAAAACGGATATAATGAAAAATCAAGAAATGAACGAAAAGGAAGCGAAGCTGATAAGATTATTCTCTTCCGATTGCCATAAAACCGTAAAAAAAATTTTAAGAAGAGTTAAGCGTCGCAAAAAGCGTATAGTTACCGGCTTTGACGGTCATTTTATGAGCGGTTTATACCGCTTATTCCCTAATTTTGCACCAAAATTCATCAGTTGGTTTCTTAAAAAAAGTGGACTTGATCTATTTAAAGGATAAAATACATTTTGATTTTTAAGTAAAATATGATATATTAAAACAAAAAAGTGGAGGATATATGAAAACTAAAAATATTATTTTTGCTGTATTGAGTTTGCTTTCTGCTATTTTAATGATTATTATACTTGTTAGTTGGTACAAATACACAGCGCATGTATTAGAAACAGAAAAGTATTATGCATCTATTGGAGCTTTGGAGACTGCTCCAGGATATACTCCAGGCAAGATGTCATTTAAACAAGTGTTGTTCTTTATAAGCCTTGCCGTTTCTGCATTAGTTTGTATCATAAATGCATTGTTTCATTTAAATATTTTTGAATTTATGAAGTTTCCTACTCATAATAATCAAAATAAAGCAAATACACAAAACAAATAGCACCTTGAAAAATAAGCGAAAAACATTAAAAACACTAAATTAGAAAATACCGACTAATCGGTATTTTCTTTTTAGTTTGCAGAAATTTCTGTGCTATCATCAACACAGAACCGTCCCCTGCCTCCATTGTTTTATTTTTCCTTAGCAACAAATATTTCCATAATTATTCTTGATCCTATTTTGAAGCCCTCAATAAAATGCGCTTCATAATACTCAGAAGTAAGATTTGCCAATAAATTATCGTATTCATCTAATTTTTCTTGTTGCTTTTCGTTTAAATGATTGGAAATTTCCTCTCTTATCTCTCTGATTTCTTTAGATAATTTCTTTACATTTCTGCTATATAAGCCACATTCTTCGCAAGGATATAATTGTCCATAATACAATTTTTTAATCAAATCATCCATTTTTTCACCTCTTTTTGCTTTTATATAAATATTTTAGCACCTTTTAAGGTGCATGTCAAGAGAAACTTATAAGGTGCGTGATATAATTATAAAAATAACAAATGAGGTATTATAAATGAATAGGTTGAAGGATATAAGAGAGGACAGAGATTTAAAGCAAACCGATATTGCTAAAATTCTTGGAACAACAAGACAACAGATAAGCAAGTGGGAAAACGGCATTCAGCTAATGGGCATTGATAAATATATCATTCTTGCAGAATTTTATAACATTTCCATTGACTATTTATGCGGTATTATTGACATGCCTAAGACATTAAGATAAGAAAAACGACCGATTTTTCGGTCGTTTTGTTACTTTATTATTAAACAAAATAGGATTGGCATAAACATGGCGGGGATAAGGTTTGCGATTTTGACCTTGGATGCGCCAAGCATGTTAAGACCTAATGCGATAATGATAATTGAGCCGGCTGCTGACATTTCTGCTATCATATAGTCGCTCATAATTGGGCCTGCAAGGTTGAAAAGCAACTCAAGTGAGCCTTGGTAAAGCATAATTGGAATTGCGGCAAGGGCAGCGCCGTAGCCGAAGGATGATGCAAATACTACTGCTGTTACAAAGTCAAGCACGATTTTTGCATACATAAATGTTTGGTTTGCGCCGTTTGAAACTCCACTTTCCATTGCGGCTTTAATTGTAAGCGCGCCTACACAGCAAGCAAGGGTTGTTGAAACGAATGCTCTTGCCACATTCTTTTGAGGCTTGTCCTCATTTAATTCAAACATTTTTTGTGGGGGAAGGGGCTTTTTAACAAGCTTCTTTTCTACAAATGTACCTAGCTTTTCAAGTGCGCCATCAATATCTATAATTGTACCGATTATTGAGCCTACCACTAATGAAAGTATAAGCACAAGTGGCTTTTTTGAGTCAAACGCGCCTTGAATACCCAAGAAAATTACGCAAAGTGAAATCGCTTTAAGTGCTACCTGTGGTAAATCAACAAGTCTTGCATTTTTTGACAAAAGATTTGACAAAAGCACTCCGATAAGTGCGCCTACCGCAACGGATAGCGCGTTTATTGTTGTTCCTAATAAAATCATATTTTACTCTCTTTATTTATTTTTTTCTTGATAAAACGCATCGGCAAGGCGACAAAAATCGCCGATTGATAATCTTTCGCCTCTAATATTTATGTCAAAGCCAAGCTCTTCAATAATTTGTCCTATTCTTTCCTTTGACACAAAGGTTAGGTGTGAGGAAAGTGAGTTTAGCATTGTTTTTCTTCTTTGGATAAATGCGCCCCCTATTACATCAAAAAGCATTTTTTCGCTCTTTACTGTATATTTTGGCTCATCATAAAGCTCAATTCTAACAACGCTTGATGTTACCTTTGGTGGTGGCAAGAAGTTGTCAGGTCCTACATCAAAGAGCTTTTTAACTGTGCCATAATAGTTAATTGATGCGGTAATTGCGCCATAATCCTTGTCCTTTTCAGTAGCGCAAAGGCGGTCTGCCACTTCCTTTTGCACCATTACTGTAATTGAGGTTAAACGGTTTTTACCATTTTCTCTTGACTCCTCAAGAAGCTTCATAATAATCGGTGTTGTGATGTAATAAGGAAGATTTGCGCACACAGATACGGGGATATTTCCAAAATTGTCATTTATGAGCTTTACTGTATCAAGCTTTAAAAAGTCATCATTGATAACCGATACATTGTCAAGCTCTGATAAGGTTTTATCTAAAATCGGAATAAGAGTTTTATCAATTTCAATGGCTACTGCCTTATTGTATCTTAAGCCTAGCTCATATGTAAGAGAGCCTATGCCCGGACCGATTTCAATAACTCCACTTTCAAGGTCAGGGTGCTTTGATTTATGATAGGAATAGCTTTCCTCGGCTATGTTAAATGGCACATCGGGGTTAATTAAAAAGTTTTGACCGAAGGCTTTTTTTGTGCCTGTACCGAACTCCGCCATGATTTTTTTGACGGTTTTAATATCACATAAATTCATGCTTTCCCCCTTGACAAACGCTATAATTTATAGTAAAATACCCTATATGCTGGAGTAGCACAGTGGTAGTGCAGCTGATTCGTAATCAGCAGGTCGTGAGTTCAATCCTCATCTCCAGCTTATGCCTGACATTAAGTCGGGCTTTTTCTTTTAGAGTATATCATAAAAATATATTAAAATCAACATTTTAGGCAAAATTTAAGGGAGTGAAAATCACTCCCTGATTTTATTGCTCTTGGTATATTTCCGCTTAGCAGAAATTATTCAGCATCCTCTTCAATAACGCCGTCATCCTCAAGCTCGATTTCAATTTCATCAGCATCCTCTGCTTCTTCCTCAACCTCATTTGCGCAGCCGCAAATACATTCTTCGCCTTCGCAATCACAAATTTCGTGATCCTCCGGGCAAAGCTCAATTGTGAATTTTAAGCGTTTTTTCACTACTGTATAAAATATTGCAATAGCGCCAGCAAGTGAAACTAACGCGCCTGAAACAATTAAAATAGCCTTTAAAAATCCGTTATTCTTCTTTTCCATAATATATCTCCTTTTTTAAATAATTTCTCTTTGTACTTATAATATACCATAATTTTTGTAAAAATGCAATTACCTATACAAAAAATTTACAATATTGCATTGATTTAATTTTCAATATATGATACAATATGTAATGCTTAAATTGTATATTACTATTTATTTGAGGTAAAAATGGCTCTTAAAAAGATTTTAGGCGTTGACTATGGAGATGCCCGTACAGGTCTTGCTTTGTCCGATTTAAGCGGATTTTTAGCAAGCGGCGCAGGCTGTATTAAAAGCACCGGGTTTTTAAAAACTGCCGAGAGTGTGTCGGATTTTGCAAAGAAAAATGATGTGGGACTTATAGTTTTAGGTCATCCTATCAACATGAATGGCACTCTTGGTCCAAGAAGTGAAAAGGTGCAAGCTTTTGGCAAGCATTTAGAGGAAATTTCGGGAATTAAGGTTGAGCTTTTTGATGAAAGGCTTTCAACTGCAAATGCCCATGTAATTTTAAATCAAACTAACACAAGAGGTCAAAAAAGAAAGGACATTATTGACGAAATGTCAGCATGTCTTATCCTACAAAGCTATCTTGACAGAGAAAGAAATAAAAACAATTAATGAAAGGTAAAAATATGAGCGATAAGAATTGTACGCCCTGCAAGGCTAACAGCGTTGGCGGTCAAGCAGTAATTGAGGGCGTTATGATGAAAAATGTTACCAAGGTTGCTCTTGCTATAAGAAAAGAGGATGGTAGCATTGAAATTAAAAAAAGCGAATTTCATCCTGCAAAGGAAAAGCATAAATGGTTGAATATTCCTATTTTAAGAGGAATTGTGGGCTTTGTGGAATCTATGATTTTATCCTTTAAAACTCTCGGCGACTCTACCGATATGCTTGGGATTGATGAGCTTGAGGAAAAGGAAAAAGCAGAAAAGGAAGCAAAGAAAGCAAGAAAGAAGCTTGAAAAAGAAGCTAAAAAGCAAGGCGTTAGCGTAGAGGAGCTTGAGGCTAAGAGCAACGAAAATGACAATGCTACACAGGAAAACACCGAGGAATGTGTAGATAAAAACGAGGAAGAGATAACGGAAGAGACTAAAAAGAAGGACAAAAAGGAGTCAAGTGCAGCAACAGGCTTAATTATGGCAGTTTCACTTATATTCGGCTTACTTCTTGCGGTGGTATTATTTATTGCATTGCCAACATATGTAACTGACGGTCTTGACTTTTTAACAAGAAAATATATTTCCGAAAATGGAATTAACCACTATTTGCAGGCTGCCATTGAGGGAATTATTAAAATTTCAATCTTTATTATTTATATAGCATCCGTTTCCTTAATGAAGGATATTAAGAGAACATTCTCATATCACGGTGCTGAGCATAAATCTATTGCTTGCTATGAGCAGGGCTTAGAGCTAACTCCCGAAAATGCAAGAAAATGCTCACGCTTCCACCCAAGATGTGGCACAAGCTTTTTATTTGTAATGCTTCTTATATCAATTATTGTCGGAATGTTTATCCCTGAATTTAGCCACGCGTGGATAAGAAGCCTTGTAAAATTAGCTACCCTTCCTATTATTATGGGCGTTGGCTATGAATTTATTATGCTTGCGGGCAAGCATAATAATTGGCTTACAAGGGCGCTTTCTGCTCCCGGTTTATGGATGCAAAGGCTTACAACAAAAGAGCCTGATGATTATCAGTTGGCTGTTGCAATTTGTGCAATTAAAGCCACAATGCCGGAAGAATTTCCAGACTTTGACCCAAGTGAATATAAAATTACCCGTGAGGAAAACAAGGGTCATATAATGTTAGATAACTAAAAATAAAGGAACAGACAATCGGTCTGTTCCTTATTTTTATTATTTATTTGGAATTGCGTTGCAGGAAATTACGCTTAATGCGTTTGTTTTTTGCTGGCTTTGTAGATAAACTACTGATTTTTCATTATTTTCGGTTACTACCTCTACATAGGTTGCAATAACAATCTCGGTATCAAGCTGATTTTCATTCATGCCTTTTAAAACAAAATCGTATGCTGCATAATCTTTAGATATTTCGGATTTTACTACGTTACCTTTTTCAAGTGTTACTACATTTCCGTTTATGTCAAGTGGGTTATTTTCGCCAAGATTTTGTTTTGCGGCTGCTACTATACCGTAATTTAAGGTTGTGCCTGTCAATGTTTCATACTCTAATATTGCTTTAAGGTTAAGGGTATATGATGCAACGATGCCGTATGAACCGTCCTCAGGTGTTGAATAACCTAAAAATACAAATAAAGGTAATGCGGTGCTTTGGTCTGCTTTAGCATTTACATTACATCTTTCGCAAGGGGCAATATATGTTCCGTTTAAAAGATAGCTTTCGTAGGTTACTCCAACTATTTTGGTTAAATCAGCGCTATGTCCAAGCTTCGGGGAGCTAAAATTAGCAACCTCATCATCATAATAGCTTGCTGGATAGCCCTTATTTGTGCTACGCTTAACTGTAAGCGTTCCATCCTCGGTACATGTTGGGCTTGTGTAAATTCTTACAAATTGGTCGCCCCATCCATCGCCACCTAAGCTCCATGTTGTTTCAGAAAGGTCGCAATCCTTGAATACATAATGAGTTCTTCCTGTGCTTGAGCTTACTTTTGCAATGGTACAATTTTCAAACGTCCATGTTTGAGGTGAGCCGTGCCATGAGTCAATCAAAACACCGAATTTGCCAATGATGGCATCCTTAACTAAAGAGCCATTCACAACAGAGACAGCGCTTATGCCCGAATAATAGCCCTTATTAACATTAACGGTTTTTCCGCTTTGACCGCCTATGCTAATAGGAGCGCCTCTGTTACTGTCGCAAGCGCAGGAATTAAACTCGTATGTTCCTTTTGCGCTATTATCACCGCCAAACACGACCTCCTCGTGAGTAAATGACCTTAAGTTTTCGGCGTAAATTTCACCAAACATAAACCACACGTAAACCTTACCGCTATGATATACATCAAGATTTCCGCGCTCGGTAACTACGCCATCCTTTATAGTCGGTTTTATAAACTCCTGTGATATGACACCGTTTTCATCGGTTGCCATTGAACCTATTAGCTTTAATGATGCTCCGCTATTATTTAACACAATACCGTTATATCTGCTTCCGTTAATAACCGCATGGATAAATCCGTTATAGCGCATTGTAACTGATATTGCTTTATTGATTAAAATACACTTATATTCTGTACCATTTGTTACGATATTTTCAGCCAAAACAAACTCAACTGATGCTCCATCTGACAAATTGTTAAAAAACTCGCCAGGCTCTGTGCTGCTATTGCTTGTAAGCTCAGCTATGGTTACAATATTGCCCTTGCCCTCTAATTGTAATGCTGCCGCCGCTTCGCTATCCATTGATTGCACAAGATAATATGTGTTTGCATTTTCCTCTGCACCTACAAATATCGTAAGCATACATACAAGCGCAAAAATTGCGATTAGAAATAATGCTCTTCTTTTCATATATTAATCCTTGGGAATAGTATTATAAGAAATTACGCTTAAATTTTCTGTTTTTTGAGTTGATTGGAGATAAACAACTGACTTAGTTACATTTTCTCCGTCCTTTTCGGTTATTTCAACATATGTAGCAATAACAAGCTCGGCATCAAGCTGATTTTCGTTCATGCCTGTTATGATAAAATCGTATGAAACATATTCGCGTGTGATTTCCGCCTTAATAACTGAGCCCTTTTCAAGTGTAACTGTGTTACCATCCTTGTCAAGCGGGTTATTATCCCCAAGTAATGATTTTGCACCTGCTACAATACCGTAGGAAAGTGATTTCCCTGTTTTGCTTTCGTAAAGCTCCATTGCTTTTTTGTTTACGCTAAATGAAGCAACTATACCGTATGAGCCGTCCTCAGGTGTTGAATAGCCAACAAAATTATATAACGCTTCTGCACTTGGAACGCTTTCCTTTGCAATACCGTTTTCACATCTTATGCAGTTTGATGTATAAGTACCCTTTTCAAGGTAGCTTTCATAGCTCACGCCGATAATCTTGCTTGCATCGAAGCCATGCCCTAATTTTGGATTTTCAAGGCTATACGCTTCATCGTATGAGCCGTTCTTATCATCTAAGGTATATAGCTTAACTGTGGCAGGATTTTCACAGTCTGCGCTCTTATAGTCATACACATATGTACCCTTATCGCCTGTTGGTGTTACGCTTGTATATGTACAATCATAAAGGCGAATGTTAGCTGCGCCGTTTCTGTCGCCTTGTGCGGTAATTGTACCAAATTTACAGTTTGTAAATACATAATGATTTGCTCCCGTTACAAAGCTCGTTGTAACATTGGTTGCATCAATATTTTCCAAAATTGCTTCCGATAATTTGCTGCCGTGGTCATGCCATGCGTCAAATCCGAATGTGCCTTTTAAAACTGTGAGATTTTTTATATAGGAAGTGTTTTCTATACAATGAATGTTTGTTCCGTCTTTACCTGAAACTGTACAGTTTTCTATTTGGTAAACTCGTCCGCCTCCCTCACATGCGCCTGCTCTACACCAAATTACTTCTTCACCCGCTTCAATAACTATGTTATGAAGCTTTAAAGCGCCATACTGGAAAGCAATACAAACATCGTTTATAGTTAAATTTCCGTTATACACTTCAAGACTTCCCTTAACATCGCCTGATTTATCAATGCAAAACATTGAGCCCTCAGTTCCACCCTTATTTGTGGTATTTTGAAGTGTATGGGAGTTGAGATTAAAAATCGCCTTGCCTGTAATAAAGAAACGGCTTTTTGTAATAATGTCTCCTGTTAAATTGAAAGTTAATGTATTTTGAGAGGTAATTTGATAGCCTGCAGCTACATTATAATCGGAATAGTCGCCATTTAAAGTAAATGTTGAATCCTCGCTTAATGTGTTTGCTTCGTTGATTGCATCATTTAGCTCCGCGCCGTTTGTTGGTGCATAGTCCTTTGCGCTTACTACCAAACATAAAAGAGTCATGATAGCAACAAGGCTAATTATAAATAATAGTCTTTTCATTTTATTGTACTTCCTTTAATATTGTATTATAAGAAATAACGCTTAAATCCTTTATTTTCTGTGTTTCTTGCAAGTAAACTATGGTTGTTTCGTTACTTTCCGTAATTTCAACATATGTTGCGATAACAAGCTCGGTATCAAGCTGATTTTCATTCATGCCTGTTATAACAAAATCGTAGGATGCATATTCGCGTGTGATTTCCGCCTTAATAACTGAGCCCTTTTCAAGTGTAATTGGGTTGCCGTTTTCATCAAGTGGGTTATTGTCGCCAAGTAATGTTTTTGCGCCTGCTACAATGCCGTAGGAAAGTGATTTTCCTGTTTTGCTTTCGTACTGTTCAATCGCCTTTACATTTACTATATATGAAGCAACAATACCGTATGAGCCATCCTCAGGTGTTGAGAAGCCTAAGAATGTAAAGAGTGGCTCTGCCTTGATATTTTCATCTGTCATTGTAGTGCCACAACGGATACATACTGCAAGCATACCGCTTTCAAGGTAGCTATCGTAATGGATGTCCCCTGTTTTATTTGGGTCTGCTGTATGTCCTAGTGCAGGTGCGGAATATTCGGTGTCCACTATGCCCTCTCCTCTTTTTGCAGAGGTAAGACCGTAGTAGTTCATTTTTGTGCCCGCCTTATCACAGCTTGGGCTTGAATATTCTGTAATATACATTTTGTTGTTTGCCATACTTACTGATGCAAATTCACAGTCAATAAGCGATACCTTTAATCTTACATCACTAAGGGAAACATTTAAGCCCTTGGCGTTCACATTTGTAAATTCCATATCGGTCTCGCTGTCATTATAGCCATGCTTACACCATGTGTCGCAGTTAATGTCCTTTTCGTATATTTCACAGTCCTTCATATAAGAGCCTGCTCTTGGACAGTAAACATTAAATCCGCGATATCTGCCGCCCTCAATTTGATATAATGTTCCTCCTGTTTCGCCACCGGTGTTTTTTCCGCAGCCGCCGTTTAAGGAAATTGCTGTATAATGAGAGGTTGTTCTCATATCACAGTTTTTGAAGTTAAGTGTACCGAAGCAGCCGTTGTATCCATAGACACATTCCTCACTACTTACAACTGTAAGATTTTCTGCAAAAATTTGACCTGAGTCCTCTTTGCCCTCAGCGTTTGGGTCTGCTGCGTTATTGCCATTAAAAATAAATACACAGAAGCTTGATACTATGTTTCCGTTTTTAATATGTAAAATAGCATTTTTATTGGAAAATTGGAAGTCGCCCGTTTGACCAACGGATTTTTTATTCGTTAATGTGAAGTTATTTAAATCAATAAAGATTTCACACGCTTTATTTAAATAAAGGTCGGTGGTTGTCATTGTGATATCACAGCCAAGGACAATTTCCTTGTTTTCAAGAGTGCCATCTCTTACTCCGTTAAACACCTCGATAATTTGTGCTTCGTTATATACTGTGTATGCGTTTTCGCTTACCTCATATGCTTCCGCCGCTGATACGCCAAAAGCAAGCATGCATGCAAGCATAACGGTTGCTACAATTAGCAAAAATACCTTTCTTTTCATAAATTTTCTCCTTAAAAATATATATATTATACAAACAGTTTAGCATATATAATAGTATTTGTCAACAAAATATACAAAAAAAGTGAAGAGCAGATAAAATCTACTCTTCGATTTTTATTTATGATATATCCTGTGCGCTTATAAATTCCTTGTATTTCTTTAAAACCTTAATAGGATAGGCTGAAAAGTCCTCATTTGGCTTTATTTTAACAACTATATAAGGCGCTGACGTTCCGCCGCCCTTTATAAGCACGTTTTCTCTGTCGTAGGATGATAGCTTAATAAACGCTTGGATATTTGGCGTATCGGGGAAAAGTCTTACCTCGGTGGCTGACTGCTCTACCTTTTTAATGCCTGCATTCTGAGCGTATGATTTTAAAATGGCGGTGCTTAAAAGATTTTTAGCGCACTCTGGCACCTTGCCAAATCTGTCATTTAGTTCAGTTATAACATCGTTATAGTCTGCTTCATTTTCAATATGGGCAATCTTTTTATACATTTCCATTCTTTGTGTACTTGATGCTACATAATTACTTGGCAAATATGCATCGCAGGACATTGTCATTTTTGCTTCAAGCTTTTCTTCTACCTTTTCGCCCTTTTCCTCTAAAACGGCTTCGTTTAAAAGTCTTACATAAAGGTCATAGCCTACGGTGTCAAGGTGTCCGTGCTGCTCTGCGCCTAAAAGGTTGCCCGCGCCACGGATTTCAAGGTCGCGCATTGCAATTTTAAAGCCTGCGCCGAATTCTGCAAAATCACGGATTGCGCTAAGACGCTTTTGAGCAATTTCTGTAAGTCCCTTGCCCTTGCGATAGGTAAAGAATGCATATGCGCGGCGGTGGCTTCTGCCAACTCTGCCTCTTATTTGGTGGAGCTGAGAAAGTCCCATTTTATCAGCGTTTTCAATGATTAGCGTGTTGGCGTTTGGAATATCAATTCCTGTTTCAATAATTGTGGTTGATACTAAAATATCAATATCTCCCATAACTAATGCATGCCAAATATTTTCAATATCATCCTTATCCATTTGGCCGTGGGCAACGGCAATTCTTGCCTCAGGGAAGGATGCTCTTATTTTTGCGGCAGTTTGATAAATGTATTCAACATTATTGAAGAGATAGAATACCTGTCCGCCACGGTGTAATTCTCTTCTTATGGCGTCGTTTATGATATTATCATCATATTCAAGCACATAGGATTGAACGCCAACTCTACCCTCAGGTGCTTCATCAAGGACAGACATATCGCGAATACCGCCCATTGCCATGCTAAGAGTACGGGGAATAGGGGTTGCTGATAGTGAAAGCACATCAACATCGGGGACAGCTTGCTTGATTTTTTCCTTTTGGGCAACACCAAAGCGTTGCTCCTCATCAATAATTAAAAGTCCTAAATCCTTAAATTGAACCTTGCCGCCAAGAAGCTTATGAGTGCCGATAATAATATCCAGGTCTCCACGGCGAAGTCTGCGAAGTGTGGCGGATTGGTCCTTGGCTGTTCTAAAGCGTGAAATCATACCAATATTGACACCTGTGCCTGCAAAACGGGCAAGTGCTGTTTGGTAATGCTGCATTGCAAGAATAGTTGTAGGCACTAAAATTGCAACCTGCTTATTGTTGGCAATACATTTCATGGCGGCACGAAGTGCTACCTCAGTTTTACCGTATCCAACATCTCCGCAAAGAACTCTATCCATAGGATAGGGGCGCTCCATATCGGCCTTAATATCTGCGATTGCTTCTAATTGAGAGTCGGTTTCCTCATACTCAAAGGATGAGTCAAACTCTCTTTCCATAATGCCATCGGGCTGGAAGGAAAAGCCGTTAAGTCTCATTCTGCGGGCGTAAAGATCAATAAGCTCCTTAGCCATTTCCTTAGCTGAGGCTTTTGCCTTGCTTTTCGCCTTTTGCCAAGTGCTACCGCCCATTTTTGAGAGCTTAACCTCTCCATCGGAGCTTTTTGTGCCGATATATTTTGCTACCATATCAAGCTGGTCAACAGGCAAATATAATTTGTCCGTGCCTGCATACTGAATAGCAATATAATCTCGGTGGGCGCCCATAACATACATATTTTGAATACCTAAGAAGCGTCCGATACCGTAATTTGCATGAACAACATAGTCGCCCACATTTAAATCTGTATGGGACATAATTTTGTCCCCTGCATTTTTTGCAAATTTCTTGCTTTTCGCTATCCTTTTGGCGTTTTCTCCACGCTTTGAGGATAGAACGATAAGGGCAAGCTTTGATGTTGGAATTTCGTATCCGTCAGGGTAAGAATCGCAAAATACAGCCACAGTCCCCGCCGAAATTCCCTTTGAGGTAGAATTTTCGGCTAAGAATGATGGGATGTTCATTTCATTTAACGCTTTAACCGTGGATTTTGCTTCTTGTGTATTTTGGCAAATTAAAATTACTCTATACTTATTTTGAATAAAGTAGTCAAGCTCCTCAAAAAGAGCTGAAATTGTGCTGTTTACTAAGGTAATTCCCTTTGTGCCGAAGCTATAAAGACCGCCCTGCTCACTTCTTCTTGACATTAAGAACGTATCAATATTTATGCATTGATGGTTTTCGCAAAAAGTATCAATTTTAGACACAGGTGCGCTAAAATCAGCGTATTTTGAGGGGATAAGATTTGTTTCAATCATTCCCTTGATTATTTCGTTATTAACGCTTTGAGCGTCTCTTGCCTTCTGCGCTACGGTTGGAGTATCGCAAACGATTACTGTTGATTTTTCATCAAAATAGTCAAGCAAGCATTCCTTTTCGGGATAGATAAGGGAAATAAATTTATCAAGGAATGTAAGGCTTAAATTACCATCAATGGCGCTTAGCTCTCTTTGCAGCTCCTTTATGCTATCCTGATTGGTTGCATATGAGATAAGATGCTCAATTTCTGCCCTAACATTTGATAGCTTTTCCTCGCTTGCAATAATTTCCTTTGAGGGCGTTACTGTAAAGCTATCAATTTTTTCGGTCATTCTTTGGCTCATTATATCAAAAAGAGCCATTCTTTCAATTTCATCGCCAAAAAGCTCTATTCTAACAGGGGCGCTTTCACGCTTTTCCTTACCGTTTACAACGAAATCACAGTTGGTAGGATATACATCAATAATATCTCCGCGGGCTGAATATTGTCCAGGGCCCTCTACCATATCCGTGTTGGTATATCCCATATTGTGAAGGCACTTAGTTAAAGCTAAAACGTCAAGGGATGTGTCCGTATTTACCTTTAAAGTGAGGGCCTTAAGATGCTCCCTTGGCATGGTAAACTGAGTTAATGAGTCAGGGGTTGCTATGACTATATCAACGGAATTAAATAAAACGCCCGATAAAACGCGAAGCCTTTCGTACTCAAGCTCGTGGGATGCGGTCATATCGTAGAAGTTAAAATCACGAACAGGGAAAAACTCGCATTTTAGTCCTGTTTTCTTTAAAAACTCGTTTAGCTTATTTGCCTTTCTTTCCTCGCCCACCAAAATAAGAGTAGGGGTTTTCTTAATTTCTTTAATGTCGTCGGTTAAGGAATATAAAAGCGAATATAACGCGCCCTCACTCACTCCGTCAACTAAAAGTGGCAAATTGCTGCCGATTTGGTTTAGCTCCTTAAATCGTGTAATCAATCTTTCATATGTTGATGTGTCTTTAATTGCTTGTAAAATTTCTCTATTCATTTGTCGCTCCTTTCAGTCGCTTTTAGTGGTTCGCTTCGCGTAACAGCCGTCAGCGAGATTAGACTATGATTATTTTGTAAATAATAGCTTATAGAATTAAATGCACTATGTGGTTTTTTCCACACCTACATCCTACATTCTACATCCTGCTATAACGCCAATAAGTCCGATTTCTCGGACTTAGTTTGTTCAATTTTTGTTGTGTAACCGCTGACCACTGATCACTGACCACTGTTCACTCTTGTATTCACACCGTTAAATTCACACATGGCGCTATCAATATCCCCGTTAACCATTTTTTCAAGCGCTGCGGGAACATGTTCAATAACTTTTTGTAAATACTGTTCCTCGTTTTTAGGAAATCGGGAAAGCACCCATTCTACCATAGGATATTCATTCGGCTTCTGTCCAGCGCCTATCTTGATGCGAGGGAATTTATCAGTTCCCAAATATTCAATTACGCTTTTCAAGCCGTTATGTCCGCCTGCGCTTCCATTTTTGCGTATTCTCATTCTGCCGATGTCAAGAGTGATGTCATCACTTAAAATAATAACATTTTCAGGTGGGATTTTGTAAAAATTTGCCGCCTCGATTATCGCCTCACCGGAATGGTTCATAAATGTTTGTGGCTTCATTAAAAGAACTCTTTTACCGCCAACACGCCATTCGCCTGTCAATGCTTTGAATTTTGCTCTTTGACATTCTCCGCCGTGCTTTAAGCATATATAGTCTATGGCTAAAAAGCCTGCATTATGCCTTGTATAAGTATATTCGTTTCCCGGATTGCCCAGTCCTACAATTAAATGAGTTATAGGCGCGCTGTCCTCTTTTTTCTCAATTTTTTTAAATAAGTCGAAAATATTCGTCATTTCTTTCCTCATATTTAAGCCGTTAGCCGTCAGCCGTTAGCCGTCAGCGAGATTAGACGGACAAGGGGAGAGGAAACGGATTTGTTTTAAAATTGTCAGATATGTGTCTGACTTTTACTGCTTGTACTACATTTTTGCAAATAAATACTCTTAATCAAATCTGCTAACCGCTAACTGCTAGCGGCTGACAGCTTTTAAAAGCGCTTGCGCTTTTTGGCTCTGTTTTCCTTGATTTCTTGGAATTCTCTTGATATTGCAAATGCATTTTGCGGAACGCTATCGGTAATTACCGAGCCTGCTGCTACTAATGCATTATTGCCAAGCTCAATGGGTGCAATTAAGCTTGCATTACAGCCAACGATTGCGTCATCGCCAATTCTGCATTGATATGATTTTACTATTTCCTTATCAACCACAGGCTTTACGGTTACCGCATTTGAGCCAAAAATTACATTTTTGCCCAGCTTTGCTTCAACTAACACAGCATGTGGATAAATCACGCTATTTGCACCGATTTCGGAATTTTCCAAGGAGCAACCATTATGTATAACCACATTCTCGCCGATTTTACAATTATTTTCTATAACGGAATGTCTTTTTATGGTTACATTTTCTTCAATTACCGTGTTTGACACATGGCTACCTTCAATAATCGTATCCTCGCCGATTAAGCTACGGTCAATAACCGTATTTGGTCCTATAACACAATGCTCCTTAACGCTTGAGCAATTATAGATTTGAGTATTGGGCAAAATCTTACAGCCTGATCTTATTACACAGCTTGGTCCAATTACAATTCCATCTCTATTTTCAATTTCAACGCCACTCATTACGAAGTAATCAAGAAGCTCGTTTCTGTAATCCTCAATTTTCTTAAAGTAGTCTATGCGGGAAATTGGAGTTGCTTTTTCTTTTTCAAGTAAAGCCTTATGGGTATATACTGCTCCGCTATCGCGAATAGCCTTTACAAAATCGGCGCATGATGCAATTTCCTGTCCTCTGCCAATCATTTCGCCAAATCCAAAAACCGCATAAAGGTCGCCTGAAATTCCTACTGTGGCGTATGTAAACTTATTGTTTGTGATACATTTAAGCGCATCCTCAATGGTTTTTGCAGGCGCTAAAAACACGAAAGGAGATACAACCGCAATAATATCACTATGCTCAACACCGCCGCTAATGTCGTAGCCCTCGCCTTTTTTATCAAAGGCATCTACCGAAATAAATTTAGCGTTTAGTCCCAATTTATTTGCTGCATCCATAATTTTTCTGTGGGCATGCTCATAAAGCGGAGCTTTGTGAAGGAGTGCCCTTGCACCACCCTCAAAGTGGGAGCTTTCCTCCGCCTCGCACACAACGATAACTATTCTTTTCATTTCTCTCTCCTTTAACTTCGTGGTTGTGGGTCAGAATCTTGGGTGGCCGCCGCTTGCGCGCTCTATGCATGACTAAAATGCGAGCTTTTATTAAGATGTATTTTACCCATTCTCTGTTCTACACACGATTTTACCACAAAACAAAGCAACTTTCAAGCATATTTTAAATAAATACTTTACTTTTATATTTTTTTCTGCTATACTATTATGTACCAATATTTTAAGTTAGTTTGCTTAGACAAATAAAACAAAGGAGATGCGCTATGCATAATAATAAAAACGCTAAAGGCAGAACGACCGTTTTATACCTTTTATCATCATTTTTTGCTTTAATCGGTCTTTTCGGCGCAGGATATTTAATTTCAAAAACGCCTGATAATTTTATTTATATTTCAGCTCTTTGCGCATGCGCGCTAGTGCTTGTGCTTATAATCGCGGCGATTATTGTTAATTCAGCTTACAGAAAACGCAATATTGACGGTCCGCAATCCGAAACGCTATTCGTAATCATGTACAACGAAATTAGAAACCTTAATGAGCCTGCCTTCATGTGCGACTCTCACGGAAAAATCGTTTGGTACAATCCGTACATGCAATCTGCAACAGGTCAAAAGTCCCCGATTTTAGGCTCTTACATTTCAAATTTCTTTGATGGGGAGCTTCTTGAGGACGACTTTTTCCCTGAGATTGACTTTGACGATAAAAAATACCGCATTGAAAGAAACTCAGTTGAAACTGATGATAAAGCGTATTTCTTATTCGTTTTAAGAGATATCACTAAGGAAACAGAGCTTGCAAAGGAGCTTAAGGACACGGATAAGCTTATCGCTTACATTGCGGTTGACAACATTGAGGAGCTTTTACAGTTCGAGCAAGACAAATACCGTAACGCCTCAGCTGAAATTGACGAGTTAGTTCGTAATTGGGCCGCAAGCGTTAGTGGCGTTATCAAGGAATACGAAAAAAATAAATACATCTTTATTTTCGAGGCACAGCACCTTGAAGAATTTTTTACAGAAACATTAAACACCTTAGATGAAAAGGGCGCGGATACAGAGAGCGCTTCCCTTGGCTTTAACATTCTTAAGCAAGCCCGTGATATTCGTATAGGAGCTGCAGGTATTCCCGTTACGCTTTCTATCGGTATTGCAAACATAAGCGGCACCTTTGAGGAACGCGATAAGGCTTCTCAGGAATGCTTAAAAACTGCCCTTGAGCGCGGCGGCGACCAAGCATTAGTTAAGTTTGTAGAAAACGGAGAAATTAAGGAAAAGACATTCGGTGCAAGAACAAATGCGGCTCAGCGACGCGGACGTGTAAGAGCGAGAGTTATTGCAAACGAGCTGGTTGGTCATATTGTAACCGCGTCTAACGTGCTTATTATGGCCCACGCAAGACCTGACTATGATGCTATCGGCGCATCTGTCGGTATATCAAAATTCTGTCAGCTTTGCGGTGTTGATTACCACATTGTAACAGATTTTAAAAACACCAACGTTGCAAAGTCGTTAAAATATCTTGACGGTGTTGAGGAATATTACGGCAAATTCATTGACAAGCACGAGGCTCTTGATTTAGTATCCGAAAATACGCTGCTAGTTTTAGTTGACGTAAACAGTCCTAAGCAATTAGAATCAAGAGATTTAGCAGAAAATATCGAAAAGCACATTATCATCGACCACCACAGAAAGGGCGACGATTTTGTAAAAGAGCCTATCATTTCATATATTGAAACATCTGCTTCCAGCGCAAGTGAAATCGTTGCTGAAATGCTTGAGCAAACAATTCGTGATGAAAACGTTTTACCAAGCGAGGCTAACTTGCTTTTTGCCGGAATTACTCTTGACACAAAACAATTTACTAAAAATACAGGTACAAAAACATACGGAGCGTCTATGTATTTAAGAGAAAGAGGCGCAAGCTATGACGATATTGCAGACCTATTCAAATCTACTCTTGATGACTTTTTACAAGAAGTGTCATTTGGAGAGCATGTTGAGCTATACGGCGACAACATGGCAATCGCAGTTAAGGACGGCGGCGTTGGCAAGGATGCGGAAATTATAGTGGCGAAGGTTGCCGATAAGCTACTGACAATTTCAGGCGTTGAGGCTTCATTCGTTGTTACAAAATTTGATAACATGGTAAAAATTTCTGCCCGTTCAAACGGTAACATCAACGTTCAGATTATTCTTAATGAAATAGGTGGCGGCGGACACTTTAACTCTGCGGCAGGCACGTTTGTTGGCGAAAGCGTTAAGGACGTGGTTAAAAAGTTAAAGGATTCCATTGACAAATACAAAATTTAAAACAAATGATTTAATACACAAAAGGAGACACGAAAATGAAGGTACTTTTATTACAGGACGTTAAGTCCCAAGGCAAAAAGGATCAAATTATAAATGTATCTGAAGGATATGCAAGAAATTTCTTATTCCCTAAGAAGCTTGCAATTCCGGCAGACGCTAAGGCAGTTACAGACGCTAAAAACAGAAAGGACTCTCAAAACCATAAGGTCGAGCTTGAAAAGCAGGCTGCAAGAGAGCTTTCAAAGAAAATCGGCGAATCTACCGTTAAAATCGTTGGCGATGCTGGCGAGGGCGGAAGATTTTACGGCGCTGTAACCTCAAAGGATATTGCCGAAGCATTAAAATCACAGTTTAACATTGAAATTGACAAAAGAAAGTTTGAGCTTGACGCTCCAATCAAAGCGTTTGGCACATATAGAATAGACGTAAAACTTTACCAAGGCATTACAGGTAAGCTTACAGTTATGGTGGTGGAAAAATAATGGATGCATTACAAAAAAAGCTTCCCTATTCACTTGATGCAGAGCAATCGGTTTTAGGCTCAATACTAATTGACCCCGAATGCTTTGATGATGTTGCGCAAATTGTAAGAGCTGATGACTTTTATCTTGAAACCCACGGCTCAATTTTTGCTCTTATGCAAAAATACAGCATGCAGAGCAAGAATATTGACGTTATTACTCTTATAAACTCATTGGTTGCAAACGGAGTATATGAGGACGATGCGGCTGCACGTTCATATATTAAGCTTCTTGTTGACATTGTACCCGGAAGCGCTAACGCTAAGGACTATGCGGAAATTGTAAGAGATAAATCTACTCTTCGCCGTCTTATAAATGCAACAGAGGAAATTCAAAAGGACGCATACTCTGAGGGAGAGGATGTTTCCAAAATAGTTGACCTTGCTGAGCAAAGAATTTTTGAAATTGCGGAAAAGAATATTCGCCGCGACTTTGTTCATATAAGAGATGTTATTGTTGAAACATATGAGCGTCTTAGCAAGCTTCAAGAGGGTAACGACGATGAGCTTCACGGCATAGATACAGGCTTTACAGACCTTGATAGATACATTGGTGGCTTTGGTAAGGGCAACCTTATTATCGTAGGCGCTCGTCCCGGTATCGGTAAAACATCATTCTGTTTAAATATTGGTACAAACATTGCAAAGAAAGCAAAAAAAGCAGTTTGCTTCTTCTCTCTTGAAATGTCAAGCGAGGAGCTTGTTACCCGTGTAATTTCAAGCGAGTCAATGGTGCTTTCCGAAAGACTTAGAAACGGCAAGCTTGACAAGGATGACTGGTCAAAGATTGCTACCGCTTGCTCTGTTTTATCCGAAACAGACATATACATTGATGATACATCAAATATCGGCTTAACAGCCATGAAGGCTAAGCTTAGAAGAGTTAAAAATCTTGGTCTTGTGGTTGTGGACTACTTACAGCTTATGGAATCAGAAACAAAGCGTAAGGACGGCAGCCGTGTAAACGAAATTGGCGACATTTCAAGAGGCTTAAAGCTTCTTGCAAAGGAATTAAATGTTCCCGTTATCGTTTGTTCACAGCTCTCCCGTAGCTCCGAAAAGGAAAAGGACAAGAGAAAGCCTATGCTTTCCGACCTTCGTGATTCAGGCTCTATCGAGCAGGACGCGGATATGGTTATCTTCCTATCCCGTGATTTCTATGGCGAGGACCCTGAAAAGGCTAACCTAGTTGATGTAACGCTAGCGAAAAACCGTCATGGTAGCTCAGGTACAGTTACAATGAGCTGGCTTGGACAATACTATAAGTTTTCAACCTTGGAAAACAATTTGAGCGAAAGCTAAATTGTTTTCAGCAGTCAGCGGTTAGCTGTCAGCGGTCAGCAAGATTACTTACACAAAGATAACTAACAAGCTAAAAACAATGTAAAGTACAATCAAATATTGCTTTACGCTTAATAATCAATTAACAAATTTCGCTGGCGGCTGGCGACTGACGGCTGGCGGCTATGAGCGACTAAAAGGAGCGAATTATGGCTAAAAGATATGATAGATATATAGACAGATTCTTCGATGAAGAAAATTTTGACAATGTAAAGCTTGAGGACAACGACGGCAAGGAAATTGAGTTTGAGCAGGTTGCTGTTGTTGACTACGAGGAAAAATATTACGCAATTTTACATCCTGTAACTGAAATGGAAGGCGTTAATGAGGATGAAGCGCTTGTTTTCCTTATTGATGAGGACAAGGATGAATTAGTTTATTGCGATGATGAAAGCACCGCTCAGGCTGTATTTGCAGTTTTCTATGAAGATATGGAGAATGACGAGGAGTAACATAGTAGTCAGTGGTTAGTGGTCAGTTGTGCAGATGCGCTCTGTGTAACCTGCTAACGGCTAACGGCTGACGGCTAACAGCTATTATAATGAACAACTTTTTACCTATCACAAAAAGGGAATGTGATGAGCTTGGATGGGGTGTGCCTGATTTTGTTTATGTTTCGGGCGATGCTTATGTTGACCATCCATCCTTTGGCACGGCGATTATTACAAGAGTTTTAGAGAATGCAGGCTTTAGGGTTGCAGTTTTAGCTCAGCCCGATTATAAATCCTGTGAGGACTTTAAGCGCTTTGGCAAGCCTCGTCTTGGCTTTTTAGTAAGTGCAGGCAACATTGACTCAATGGTTGCTCACTACACCGTATCAAAGAAAAAGCGTTCCTATGACTACTATTCCCCCGGTGGAAAAATGGGATATCGCCCTGACAGAGCTGTTATAGTTTACTGTAACAGAATAAGGGAAGCGTATGGAGATGTGCCAATTATTATTGGCGGTCTTGAAGCGTCCTTGCGCCGTTTTGCCCACTATGATTATTGGGACAATAAAATCCGCCGTTCAATTTTAGTGGATTCCCGCGCGGATATTCTTACCTACGGTATGGGAGAGAGCATTATTTTAAAGCTCGCTAAGCTCCTTGACCGTGGTGTGCCTATTAAAAAAATTCGCTCTGAGCGTGGTTGTGTTTATCTTTGCAAGCGAGAGGATGAGGTTTCATTCCCTGTGGAAAGTGAATTTGACTTTAATGTAATCAAAGAAAGCAAGGAAGAATATGCAAAAGCATTCGGTATTCAGTACAAAAATCAAGATGCCATTTACGGCAAGGCGATAGTTGAATACTACGATAATAAAAAGCTTGTGCAAAATCCCCCTGCATTCCCTCTTGAAAGAGAGGAGCTTGACAGAGTTTACGCCTTGCCTTACACGAGAACATACCACCCTTCCTATGAAAAGGACGGGGGAGTGCCTGCAATTAGCGAGGTTAAATTCTCTATTACTCATAATAGAGGCTGCTTTGGCGGCTGTAACTTCTGCGCGCTTGCATTCCATCAAGGCCGCAATGTAAGGTCAAGAAGCGTTGAGTCAGTTTTGGCTGAGGCTAAGCTGATTACTGAAATGGATGATTTTAAGGGCTACATACAT
The DNA here is from genome assembly GCA_045127235.1 of Eubacteriales bacterium. Classification (GTDB taxonomy): domain Bacteria; phylum Bacillota; class Clostridia; order Oscillospirales; family CAG-272; genus RGIG2000. The sequence continues at coordinate 70,864 of JBGVPY010000056.1, read as the reverse complement.
GACGTTGGCGGTCCTACCGCTAACTTCCGTTATCCTGCGTGTGAAAAGCAGTTAAAGGACGGAGTGTGCAGGGATCGCAAATGCTTAGTGCCTACCCCTTGCAAAAATCTTATTGCAGACCATACTGAATATATTGAGCTTTTAAATAAAATTCAAGCACTTCCTAAGGTTAAAAAGGTATTTATCCGTTCAGGTATTCGCTTTGACTATATGCTTGCGGACAAGAACGATGCATTTTTTAGGAAGCTGGTTTCGGAGCATGTAAGCGGTCAATTAAAGGTTGCGCCCGAGCATTGCTCATCAAACGTGCTTAAATATATGGGCAAGCCGGACATTGCCACATACGATAAATTTTACAAAAAATACTTCGACCTGTGTCGCGAATTTAACTTGGAGCAATACTTAGTTCCCTATCTTATGTCATCACATCCGGGTAGCACGGTTAATGACGCGGTTGAGCTTTCACTGTATCTTAAAAATATGGGCTGTAATCCGGAGCAGGTTCAAGACTTTTATCCAACCCCGGGTACTGCCTCAACGGTTATGTACTATACGGGCATAAATCCTCTTGATATGAAAAAGGTGTACTGCCCCACCGATTACCGTGAAAAGCAAATGCAAAGAGCGCTTTTACAGTACGGCAAGCCAGAAAACAGAAATTTAGTTCGCGAGGCGCTAAAGCTGGCAGGTCGCGAGGACTTAATTGGCTTTGATTCAAAATGCTTAGTTAAGCCTGATATGAGAGCAGGCAGCGATTATATGAAATCGCAAAAAGCATACGGTCAAAGGTCAAATAACAAGCAAGATAAAAACGCTAAAAATCAAAAAAATTCAAAAAACACAAATACAAAAAGCACAAAAAGCAAGTCAAATATTAAGTTAGATAATAAGAAAAATAGCAAAAATATTAGTAAAAATAATACAAAAACTATTAATAAAAAGAAAAAATAGTATATATTTTCTAAAAATTAACTAATTTATTAAAAAATACTTGACAACTGTAAAAAATGTGTGTATAATATTCGTGTCTTAAATTCTAGATTATTATTCAGCTTTCAAGTTGCGATATGCGATTTAGCTTCCAATTTGAATAAGGAGGTGCAATTATGTTAAGAACTTACCAACCAAAGAAGCGTCAAAGAAAAAAGGAGCACGGCTTCAGAAAAAGAATGAGAACTGCTGACGGCAGAAAGGTTTTAAAGAGAAGACGCGCAAAGGGCAGAGCAAGATTAACTTATTAATCGGTGGCTTTTGTTAATCGGGACTCCTCATTGGTGTCCCGATTTTTTAATGCCTTAAATCGTGGCTTCGCCACAGCTAAATTCGCTTTGCGAGCTAAATTGCCTTCGGCAGCTAAATTCCTTGCGGAGCTAAATTTGCGTAAACGCAAGCTAAATTGCGAATTTAATTTAGCTTCACGGAGTGAAATTTAGCTAATGCGAAAGCAATGGTATTTTTAAGGTGTGAGCTTTTTTGTGGCTCGCGCTTGAGCATTAATTTAGCTATTTTGCAGAGCAAAATAATTTAGCTAAAAAGCAGTAAAGCAATTGCTTTACTAAATTGTGAAGGAAAAAGTGCAGGAATGCTACCTGCAGGAATTTTTGAAATAAAATTCAATTAGGAATTTAAGAACGATAAAATTATATTTTACGGAAGCGAAAGCAAGGCTGAAAAACAAACGCTGAAATTTCAGTAAGAAAGGAAGGCGAAACTATGAAGCATATAACCATATGCGAAAATCACTTATACTCAAAGGCTTATAGTAAGGGCGCAAAATATGTTGGCAAAAGCGTAGTTGTTTACGCTTTAAAGGACCAAAAGGCCAACCTACTTAAAAAAGCTCATCCCGATAAAATCAAGGTAAACCGTATCGGTCTTACCGTTACGAAAAAAATCGGTGGTGCGGTTATAAGAAGCAGAGTTAAAAGAATTTTGCGCGAGGGCTTAAGACAAGCCGAAAAAGAAAGCAACATTAAAAAAGGCTATCTTATTATTTTGGTTGCACGACCAGTCTGCGTTGATTTAAAATCAACGGATATTGCAAAGGATATAGATAAAGCCTTTCACAAGCTAAACTTAATAGAAACTTCTATTAACGACAACCAGTAACCTTGAAAAAGATTTTTATTTTTATTATAAAAGGCTACCACAAATATATTTCCCCTGCCCTGCCTAAGGCTTGTAGGTTTGAGCCTACCTGCTCTGTTTATACTGCGGAAGCTATTGAGCGTTTCGGTATTATTCGCGGTATTTTGCTTGGCGCTTGGCGAATATTAAGGTGTAATCCATTCTCACGTGGTGGCTATGATCCCGTTCCCGAAAAATTTACCTTTAAAAGACAAAAATCTCATTTTTGTGGGGATACTTGTCATAAGGATGCGGACACAGGCTATTGCGAAAATGAGCCTACGATTGTAAATAACCAGGAAACGGAAGATTTAGGAGAAAAATAATGGGATTTTTAGAAACTTTATTCGGTTATGTTATGAGAGGCTGCTATTGGCTAACTCATAACTACATCGTATCACTTCTCTTGTTTGCTATTATTTTCCAATTAGTTTTATTCCCACTTGGATTAAAGCAACAAAAGAACATGGTGAAGCAAGCTAAGCTTCGCCCACAGGAAATGGCAATTAGAAACAAGTATAAGGGCAGAAATGACCAAAAGACAATGCAGAAAATGCAACAGGAGCTTATGGAGCTTCAACAAAAGAACGGTTACAGCCCACTTTCAGGCTGCTTACCTATGCTTGTTCAAATGATTATCATTTTCCCACTTTACTGGGTAGTTATTAGACCACTTCAATACTGTGGCGGTCTTACCTACTCTACATGCTACCGCTTAGCTCAAATTTTCGGGCTTGAGTTTAGCACAAAGGGACAGCCCGTTTCCACATCATTCCAGGTTGATTTAGCAACTAAGCTTTCACAGGACGGATGGAGAGAAACAATTTTAAATAGCGGCAATTTACTTGACTCTGATGGTACTAATGTGCTTGAAGCGGTTGAAAATATGATGGCTCGCTTTGGCGGAGATATTCCTAACGCAACGCTTTTCGGCTTTGACCTTGGAATTACTCCATTCGATGCATTAAGAAGTGCTTGGTGGTTACTTCTTGTTCCAATTATCAACCTTGGCTTAATGTATCTTTCACAGTTTATTTCAAAGAAGCTTAACTATCAAAGCGTACAGCAAGAGGCTCAAAATCAAGCTAACGGCTCTATGAAGATTATGATGATGGTATTACCTCTTATGACATTCTTCGTAACAGCTAACTTTGCTTCCGCTATCGGTATTTATTGGATTTTCAGAACAATTCTCTCAATGGGTCAGCAGTTTATTCTTTATAAGGCTATGCCATATCCTACCTTTACTGAAGAAGAATACAAGCAAGCTGAAAAGGATTACAAAAAGGGTAATTTATCCTCTCCATCTGCAAGACAGATACCCGAAAGAGAGTATCGTTCATTACATCATGACGATGATGACGAATAATAGGACAATTATTAGAATTAAGGAATTATAAGTTTTTATGAAACAGGAATTTAATGTAAAGGGTAAGTCCGTTGATGAGGCTTACAGAAAAGCAGTTGAATTATATTCAGTAATGGGAGACATCTCTCTTGAAGAGGTTGTAAACCCAGGTAAGAAGGGCTTTTTAGGAATTTTCGGTGCAGTTGATGCTGAAATCAGAATTTCAGTTGATGATGGTACACCTGAAAGAAAACCAAAGAACAAAAAGCCACAACAAAACCAACCAAAGAATAACCAACAAAATAATCAACCTAAGCCACAGCCAAAGCAAGAAAAGAAAGCTGAGCCAAAGCAGGAAAGCAAGCAAGAAAAGAAGCAAGGCGAAAAGAAAAACGCTCCTGTAAACGCTCAAAATGCTCCTAAAAAGGAAGCTGTATCCGAGCCAAAAGAAGAAAAGAAAATGATTAAGGATGAGGATATCGAGGTAACCTTAGAGGAAAAGACACTTGCTATGAACTTCTTAAAGAAGTTTGTAGAGGATGCAGGTCTTGAATGCACAGTTTCAGGCGATATGACTGTTAACGAAAAGGGATTTGTTTCGCGCCTTATCGTAGTTGAGGGCAAGGATGCATCAACTCTTATCGGTCATAGAGGCGAAACTCTTGATGCGCTTCAATACCTTTCAAACCTTTGCTTAGCTAGAAAGAGCGAGGGCGACAACAAGGAATATGTTAAGGTTGTAATTGATATTGAAAATTACAGAGAAAAGAGAGAAATGGCTCTTCGCGCTCTTGCAAGAAGAATGTCAGAAAAGGCTATCAAGTATCAAAGAAATGTAGTTCTTGAGCCAATGAACCCATACGAAAGAATGATTATTCACTCTGAGGTTCAATCCATTGAGGGCGTTTCAACTCACTCGGTTGGCTACGATGAAAATCGTAAGATTGTTATTACAGTTGACGGCTTGAAGAAAAAGCCATACAAGAAAAATAATAACAACAACTAAATAAAATTACCACTCAAAGGTTTCTTTGGGTGGTTTTTTTGCTATACTGCACCTCATCCACCGCAAGCGGTCCCCCTTCCCCTCCATACAAAGGGGAAGGCTTTAGAAGGCTTTCTTTGAGTGGTTTTTGCTATACTACACCTCATCCACCGCAAACGGTCCCCCTTCCCCTCCATACAAAGGGGAAGGCTTTAGATGGCTTTCTTTGAGTGGTTTTTGCTATACTACACCTCATCCACCGCAAGCGGTCCCCCTTCCCCTTCATACAAAGGGGAAGGCTTTAGAAGGCTTTGCTTTGGGTGGTTTTTGTTTGACTTTTTTACTTGCATGTAGTATAATATGTTATAGAATAAATTTATGTGAGGCAAGCTATGGTAGAGGATCAAAGACAAAAAATAACTGATGAATGGATAAAAAATCAACTTGTTGATAAAAGAAGGTATCTTTTGCTTTATTTTCTGATATTGAGCTCAATTCTTATTATTATCTCTATTTTCATCATATCAAGCTCAAATGATAATTTCTTAATTATATTAAGTATCGGCGTGCTTGGTTTTTTTGTTCCTATGATTATTTATGACTGTTTTTTCTATTTATATGTTATACAGGGAAAGCATTTTTATATAATTGAAGATATATTAGAGAATATAAAATACGATGTTATAGCATTTGGTGCAAGGGAAAACGGGTTTGATTTCGCCTTGAAGCACAGATTATCATTTGAAAAAGTAAAAAATGTTTATGTTTGCGCGCAAAACCGCAATTATAAAATTGGTGATACTTTTTACATTGTCATTCCCATATGGATAATCAAAAAACCTATTGCGTTGTACAATACCAAGTGTTATTTTTACAAAGACAATTAAACTTTGGAAATAAAATTAAAATCGCTAAGGAAATTTTCTTTGGGTGGTTTTTGCTTGACTTTTTTGTACGCTAATGATACAATATATAATAGAGTAAATTTATGTGAGGTAGATATGGTAGAGGATCAAAGACAAAAAATAACCGATGAAACCATAAGGTATCAGCTTATAAAGGAAAACAAGTTTAATTTAACATTGTGTTTTTTCTGCTTCATTGTTTTTATTATAGGCTCTCTGATTTTATACGCCATAAATATTGATGACTATACATTTGTTATGGTTATCTATTATATTTTATTTTTAACTTTTGGCGTTTTAATGCCTATGAATTACATTATCTTTTATAACCGTGTAATAAAGCAAGGCAATTTTTTCATATCAGAGGAAGTGTTTGTTAATTATTCTTGTGAAACGGTTGAATGGTATCCAAAGGAAGGCATATCAATTCATGACAATCCATACTACAAGCAATTTAAAAGAATAGATAAGCTAACCGAAAGTGAAAAGGAATCACTTGCAAAGGACAAAACATTCTATGTTGTCCGTTCCTGCTTTGGCAAGCACACTATTCTTCGTATTTATAACAAAAGATCTTATAGATATGATATTGATGGATAAACACAAAAAAGAGAGCAAAATTTGCTCTCTTTTCTGTTATATGATTGTCCTATTATTTGTTTTCAAGTAATGTAACGATTTTCTTTAAAAGGTCCTCGGCTGTTGGGTTTGCTTCTCTTTCAAGGCGTGCTGCCTCAGCTGCTTCTGCCTCTGCTTTAGCCTTAGCTGCTGCTTCCTCAGCGTCCTTTTCTGCTAAAAATGCTTTAACTGCATCAACGTCGGAAAGCTTAATGCCCTTGGCCTTCATTTCTTTTCTTTCAGCCTTAGTTGGCATTTTTTCTCTTGCTTCCTTGTTTTCTTCCTTAATCTTATTTACTGTTCTAACGATTAAGAATAATACAAATGCGGTAATTAAGAAATTGATAACCGCGTTTATAAGTGAGCCCCAATCAATATAGATTGAGTTAGCAAGGTCGATAACCTCAGCGCCCGTTTCATCAATCATTGTTGATTTAGTTAAGAATGTAAATAGCTCGCTAAGTGCATTTTTGCCTAAGATAAGTGCTAAAAACCAGTTAATAACAGGCTTTAGTACGAAGTTGCTTACGCCGTTTACAATAGCAGTAAATGCTCCGCCGACGATAACACCGACAGCCATATCAAGCACGTTGCCACGTGTTATGAACGTTTTGAATTCGCCAAAAAACTTTTTCATTTTTTCTCTCCTATTTATTTTTTTGATAATTTAATTATACATTTCGGATTTTATTTTGTCAAGTGGTAATATTTTTTGCTCTTATTTGTCGCTTTTTAAAAAGCCTGTATATTTTGTAAACGCTAAAACCGCAAATACAACGCCTAAAACGCAAATTCCTATCCATGAAATTATAGTTGCACTCCAGCCTAGCTTATCTGACACTAATGCAATACCGTACATTGATACTGCCGCGCCTATATAGGTACATGCGTTACAGCAGCCGCTAACAGTTGAAGCTCTGCCTGTTTTCTTAAATCTTCCGGGTACGCAGGAAATTAAAAGGAAGTTACAGGAATGCATAAACGCGCAAACAACGCAAGCAAGAAGCAAGCATATAATTCTGCAAGCGGGGTTATTTACATTTATTAAAAAGCAAAGCGGAATACAAAGAACGATTGATAAGCCAAAAAGAATACCTGCTCCTCTTACCTCATTATTAAATACCTTGCCCTTATGTATTGCTCTTACGGCAAATAAGCTGATAATTGAGAAAATCGGTAACGCAACTGAAACTAAAATTGAATTCTCGCTTGTTTGCTCAAAAACATCGCTATATAGTGTTGGCAGCCAGCTTTCAATTCCGTCTCTCATAAAGCCCATGGCTATAATGCAAACGAATATTGGCAAAACGCCGTTTCTTATAAAGATTTGGAAAATTGATGTGCTGTTTTCTTCTGCTTTTTCATGGGCTTTTTCTGATTTACTAATAGGCGCGTCCTTGATTTCTGCATTCTTAGGTAAAACTAGGCTCATGGCTAAAATAAAGATAAAGCCTGCGACTATACAGAAAACAGTTGAGGTAAAGAACACTAACTTCCACGACATTATAGAAATGCAAAGCGGCGCGTATAGATAAAGCACGATAGTTGATACATGAGCGCCACATGTTACAACCAGGTTGGCGCTTACATATTTTTCGTGAGATAAATTATCGGAAAGAATACGGACAATTGGCGGCCATAAAAGAGCCTGCGCAAAGCCGTTTACTGCCCATATAGGAATCATAAGATAGCCGTTTGGCATAATCGGTAATAAAAGGTTACACACGGCGGAAATCATAAGTCCTGAAAACATAAGATTTTTAGGCTGAAGCTTATCCCCTAAATATCCGCTAAGCAGCTGTCCCGCTCCGTAAAATATAAATAGCGCTGTGCCGACAAGTCCTGCCACTTCCTTTGTAAGAACGTCGGTATCAAGCATATTTACCATTACAACGGAAAATGTTTTTCTTGAAAAATAGCTTGCAAAATATGCAAGAGTGCAAAGAAAAATTATACCGTTTTTGGAATATTTTGTTTTTAACATTAGATCATCTCCATTCAATGAGTGTATAATATCACATTAAACTAAAAAAATCAATAGAAATATATATAAATTAACGTTATTCATATTGGTTCATCTTTCATTAACAGCGATTTAACAGACACATGGTTGACAATTTGTTAAATTTATGTTAAAATAATTTTGTTGATTTACTACTGTCCTTATTTTGATAGCCAATTAAACGGCTCTTTTAATCAACAAATATTTTATTTTGGAACGATTTACTATGGATATATTATTAAAAATCTTCGCCTGTCTTCTTGCAGGTATTGGCGCAGGACTTGGCACAGGCTTTGCAGGCATGAGCGCGTCTGCGGTTATAACGCCTGTTTTAATCGTATTGCTTGATATGGACCCTTATACTGCCGTTGGCATTGCTCTTGCAAGTGATGTTTTAGCAAGCGCGGTTAGTGCTATTACATATAGAAGCAATAAGAATACTAGCATAAGAAAGGCGTTTCCTCTCTTTGCCTCGGTTATTGTGTTTACCATTGTAGGTAGCTTTGCAGGCTCTTATCTTCCTGACAAGCTTTTATGCTCTTACAGCATGCTTTTAGCCGTTTTCCTTGGATTAAAATTCCTTATAAGACCTGTTACGGCTGACAAGAACACCATGCATTTATGCAATCAAAACGCTTTTGTTTTAAAGAGCGTTATTGCAGGGGCGCTAGTTGGCTTTATTTGCGGATTTGTTGGTGGTGGCGGTGGACTTACGCTTTTGTTTGTTCTTACCACATTCTTAGGATATGAGCTAAAAACTGCTATCGGTACAAGCGTATTTATTATGACCTTTACTGCTTTTACAGGCGCAATGAGCCACTTTACCATGAGCGGCGAGAAAATTGACTACTTAGTTCTTTCCCTTTGTGTCGTGTTCACATTTATTTTTGCGCTTCTCGCTTCAAAAATTGCCAATAAGCAGAGCCACAAGAATCTTAACAGAATTGTGGGCATTGTGCTTTTAGCTCTTGGTATCGGTCTTAGCATTCTTGAGCTATTCAAATACATTTCTAGATAGTTCAAACAAATTTAACAAACTATATAACTTCAATTATAATCACAGGTAGCCGTATAATCATATACGGCTACCTGCCTTTTAATATAACTATTGACAATAAATTCTAGTTGTGATACAATATATCTACGAATACTATTTATTATTATATTAATATAGGAGAGCTAAATCGGGCTATGACAAAGAAACCGCTTTTAAAGATAATTATTTTGGCATTTGCAATCGTAGTAATTTCCATTTTATGTACCGTTGCAATTATAGGTGCGGAGGAAAATAAAACCTATACCGTTACGTACTACTCTAACGGAAGTGTTGCAAAAACACTCACGTTTAAAAACGGAGAAAAGCACATGGTGCTTACTGAGCCTCTTGCTACAACTAACCAAAGCAAGCAATTCTTCGGTTGGTATGACGATAACGGTCAGTTTTACGGAAGAATTCAGCTTACCGTGGATAGAGATTACAATCTTTACGAGGCATACGGCGTAAACGTTAAAACCACCGACGACCTCTTAAAATATCTTAGTCAAGCAGGCACCTTTATCCGTTTAGGAACGTCTATCGGTCTTACAGAAAAGGTTACATTACCTAATGACGGTATGGTTGCTATTGACTTAAACGGCTATAATCTTAATATAACAAGCACAGACTATGCCTTTGAAGGAAAAAATACAAATATTCATATTTTGAATTCATCAACCTCAGGCTCAGGTAAAATTGCTCATACAGGCGTAGCTACAAATAGCGACCTTATGAACGCTGCTCTATTTAAGCTTGCTCCAACAGGCAGAAAGAACATAAACATTCATTTCTTCAAAAACGCAAACGTTGAAACAAACGTAGGCTTGATTGACATAGTTAGCGATTTAACCTATTCAAAGTACACCTACAAATTTGATGTAGCAAGCTCCGTTACCGCTAACTTCTTGGTTAGAACATATGGCGTAAAAAATGCAACGTTTAAGGTATATGATACAGCACATCTTAACGTTACAGGTCAGTATGGATTTGAGGACAGAGGTAACTGCGACGGTATTAACCTGACCTTTGAAATGGCAAGCGGCAAGCTTGATATTGCTGACAATACGTTTATGACAAACGAGCTTTCCAAGTACAATGTTTTCTTGACGGGTGGCTCATATAACAAGAGTCTTTCACATTTATATTCTAACTACACCTTTGTAAGCGACGGAAACGGCAGATATAATTTATCAAGCTGTAATCATAACAACCTAGTTGTTGGCATGAGCGCAACTTGTACTGAGGCAGGCACTATTACTTATAAATGCTCTCTTTGCGGTTTAGTCAGCACAGTTGATTCAAACGCAATTGGACACTCTGTTGTAAAGAAGCTTGCTCAAGAGGCGGTTACGACAATGGAAAAAACTGAGCCAGGCTATTATGCAACAATTTGTCAAAGATGCGGACATGAGGAAAGAGAATATTTCTATCCACATCCTAAGGACGTTTACGTAACAGTTAAATTAAGACTTGACAGCGGAACAATCAGAACTATCCGTGTAAAGTCAACTGATATTTTCGGAGACGGTGTTAGCACAAGACTTCAATCCTTCTCTACTGCATTTATTGAATATCAATACGGCGTAAAGCAATCTAACATTATTTCCGTTGAGCTTCCACTTGGCGTAACAACCATTGCAGGCGGTATCGGTACAGATAACACGCCTAAGGGTCTTTTCTACGGAAACAAGCACCTTGAGGAAATTATTCTTCCAATGTCCCTTGAAAACGTTGAGGCTACCGCGTTTGGTAACATCGACACGCTTTTAACAATTCAAGGTATTGAATATATTTCAGGCAAGATTGATAAGCAGGCGTTTAAGCAAACAGCTAACTCAAAGCTCTTTATTGAAAGATTTGAAATCAACGCATCCAGCATCGGAGAGGAAGCGTTCTACAACGTAACAATGACCTCTCTTACATTCGGCGAGGGTGTAAGCACTATCGGTTACAGGGCGTTTGGTCTTGATGAGGGTGTTGAAACCAAGCTTCTTGAAATCTTCGTTGTTGGAAATGAGAACAAGCAATATGACGGCGTAACGCTTTCAAGATACAACTCCGACTTTAGACGCTTTGCTTCAATTAGCAGCGGACATCAATTTGACACATTAGGTATGGTTTACGTTGAGCACGACTACATCGTTACAACAACAAAGCCAACGTGTCAAGAGGGCGGATTTGACTATAAGATATGTGAGCACTGCGGCGAAGAAAAAATTGATAACTATACTGATATTATAGACCACAACTATGTTGTGATTGACCCACCTGTTCCATCAACATGTACAAGAGAAGGATATGATGGTACTCAATGTACAATGTGTGGCGACGTTATCGTTACAAATTATTATCCAAAAGACCCTAACACTCACGATTATACATTCTCCCAAAAGAACAGCCTTGAAAACATTTGCGAGTACGATTATCACATTATTGGCGTTTGCGAATGTGGAGCGAGCGACCCTAACCCAGATAATTGGATCTTTATGGAAAAGACAGGCGAGCATATTTGGGACGAAAGAAATCCTGTTAATGTAGTTCCTCCTACATGTGGTACGGAAGGCAGAACCACCGTTCAATGCACATACTGTGGATATTTGGTTGATATTATTCAAGCTCCAACAGGCAAGCATACCATGGTAACAGATAACAAAAAGACAATTCCTGCTACTTGCTCAACTAGAGGTACAATGGCTTGGATTTGCGATGTATGTGGCGAAACCAAGGAAAGAAAGGTTGACAAGGACCCTGACAACCACGAATGGGAAAAGGATGAAAAGGGTAATCTTGTATGGACTGTAAGAGTTGCGGCAACTGCTGAAAAGGCAGGCACTGCGCAAAATGTATGCACAGGCTGTAAAAAGATACAGACAAAGGGTATCCCTGTTACATCTGAGCAAACAGAGGAAACCTCAAAGCTTTTGATTATTCTATTGATTGTAGGCGGTGGCGTTTTAGTTCTTGGCGGTCTTGGTATTACTCTTTACTATACCGTATTTAAGAAAAATGCATCATCAGGCTACAAATATAAGTTTAATACACTTGGAAAGAAATAACATAAAGCGCAACCGTAAATCGGTTGCGTTTTTGTTATTTCTTAGTGGTCAGTGGTCAGTGGTCAGTGGCTAGTGGTTAGTAAACTCCCGTTAATCAAATCTTGCTGACCGCTAACTGCTAACTGCTGACTGCTGTGAGCGTAGCGAAATTCAAATCTTGCTGACTGCTAACCGCTAACCGCTGACCGCTGTGAGCGTAGCGAACTACTGACTGCTAACCGCTAATCGCTGTCAGCTTTTAATAAATTTCTTGAAATTTATTTCTTTATATGATACAATATGTGTGTAAATTTGAAAAATGAGGGTGGATTATGATTACCTTTGAGCAAATTCGTAACGATACAAAAATAAGAGCATTTATAAAGGAAGCGTACAACAGCCTAAGAGAGATAGGCTACACAGAGCATGGCTTTGCGCACGTAGGCTTGGTGGCTGACAGAGCAAGCTATATTTTAAAGGAGCTTGGTTATAGCGAAAGAGACATTGAGCTTTCTAAAATTGCCGCATTTATGCATGATATCGGCAATATAGTCAACAGACGCGACCACGCTCAAAGCGGCGCTATAATTGCATTTAGGCTTCTTGACAATATGGATATGGATGCAAGCGAGCTTGCAAAGGTGGTTTGCGCCATCGGCAATCACGACGAAGGTACAGGTGGAAGTGTAAATCCTATTGCCGCCGCCCTTATTTTAGGCGACAAGACAGATGTGCGCCGCAGCCGTGTTTCCGAAATAGACTCTGCAAAATTTGATATTCACGATAAGGTAAACTACTCCGTTATAAGCTCAAATCTTGAATTTAACAAAAGCAAAACAGAGCTTACATTATCCCTTGATATTGATACGGAAATTAGCTCCGTTATGGATTATTTTGAAATTTTCCTTGAAAGAATGGTTATGTGCAAAAAGGCGTGTAACTATCTTGGCGTTACCTTTGCTTTAACTGTAAACGGACAAAAAATCGCATAAAGAAATCACCAAATGAATTGCTTCATTTGGTGTTTTTCTTTTATAGATATTCCTTAGACAGCTCCTCAAAATAGCTTGCTAGGTCTCTGTCCTCAATTAAGTGATTATACTTTTTAATGTAGCGTTTTAGAGCGTCCTTGTTAATTTCCTTTGGCTTTTTGCCGAGCTTATTTAATAGGTTGTCCGATGTGATTTTTTGAACTGCTTCGGTATCAAGCTTAATTCCCTTTATCATATGGTCATCAAAGGATGACAGCACCTCATCGGTGGCAAGAAAACGATAAACTCTGTCGCAGAGCCAAATTCCCGCTTCAAGATGCGGTGTGAAGTCCATATCCGTGCCGAAGATAATTCTGTCTTGATACTTAGTAAAGAAGTCCTTAAAGTAGTCGTATCTTTTGTTAAAGCCGATGTACATTTCTCCGCCCGGGGTAATGTCAAATGTGAGGTTTTTGTATTTTTCAAGCATATTCTCTATTTTTTCAGGATTTTCCGAGCAGAAGAAGAAATGCGCTAAGCATAGATTTAAGCTTGGATGCTTTTCAAGGAAGCTTTCAACCTGTCTGTAAATTTCGTTATAGCTAGGATATTTACTTTCATCTCCATAAAACCAGCCCTTAGCTATTGCTTCCTCTGTGCCATTTTCCCAAAAGCTTGATGGGTCAACAGCGTGCATAAGCAAATATGTTCCCTCTCTTTCCATTTTAGCAAATGCCTCATCAAAAAAGTCGCTATCAAGCTCCTTGCCTACCCTTGCATATAAATTAGGCTTGCCCTCAAGCATTTTAATTCCGTCAAAGCCGATTTCGTTAAGCTCATCAAGCTGAGTTGTAAGAGACATATCCGCTTTTTTCATTTCATTCTCGTTTGCAGGATATGATGGGTATATAAAGCCGCCGTATGCAAAGGTGTCCTTATTTGCCAGCTTATAAAACGCGCACATAATATTGTTGCTTACATCTCTTGGCGCGGGGATAGGATTGCCTGATGGAAGTGAGGCAAGAGCTATATATTTAAGTCCGCAAGTTTTTCTGTATTCTTCAAGCCCGTGAATGTAGCTTTCCCCTGTCTTTTCATCACGCCATCTATGTATATGTATATGTCCGTCAAAGGGGTTTTTAACGGTTGGAAACGGTATTTCTAAGTATTTTCCCATATTTCGCTCCTTAAGTTTCGTTGATTTTATTGTATCATAATACATAGTAAATTTCAAGGCGTTTATTTTTTGGCACGCTTCCAAAAATAAAAGACCGTTTTTAAAACGGTCTTTGTTTTTATGCTTTATTTTTTAATGCAAATTTTGAAGTTACTGTCGCTCCGTTTTCATCGTGGGCTTCAAGCTCAATATTGTCAAGAGAGTTAATTGTTAGCGTGCAGGAAATCCTCTCATCCTCGGCGGCTCTGCTCGGAAGCTTTAGGCTAATATGTCCTATAATCTTTTCATTCACTGTGTTATTGCAGAAATAAACGTTATCCGTGCTTTCCGACTCATAAACGGCAAGGCATACCTCCTTTGTTCCCTTTGGAATCATAAAGCTATTGCTCTCGTGGCTTACGGGGTATCTTTCGCCCTTTGCAATTATATTTTTTACAGCGTATGTGTTTGAGTCAACTGCGGTTCTGCCACGGATACCGTAGGAAAACGGTACAAAGTCAAATCCGTCAATTATTTTACTTGCGTAAATTGACGTTCCTGTACACACCGCGTATTCGGGCTTATAAATCTTTACCGTACAGTTAGGGAATCTGGTTTCAATGCCGTTTTTCACCTGTGTCATATTTGATGAACCGCCAACGCAGATAATTTCTTTTATGCTGCCTATTACGCTTGGGTTTCTGTTATAAACCTCTTCAAGCTTATCAAGTGTGGCTTCAAGAAGCTCAACGGTAAGCTCCTCAAACCTATCACGTGTGATTTTCACGTCATATCTGTCATAGTCGATATTTATTCTCATAGTAGCTTCTTCTTTGCTACTAAGAGTAATTTTTGCGGCTTGAACTCTTTTTCTTACCTCGTCCAAGTATTCTGCGTTATTCTTTATATCAAGATCCCTGCCTGCTTGAGCATTGATTTTTTCAATAGCGTAATCAATAAGAAGCTCATCCCAGTTTCTTCCGCCTATCTTTATCATATCGCTGTCAACAACCTTGAATTCAGACATATCTCTTTTATCAGCGGTTACAATAGCCAAATCACACGTTCCGCCGCCTAAATCGTATACTAAAACGTTTGTTCCGTCCGGCTGTGGGTTAGCGTGATAATATGATAATGCCGCGGCGGCAGGCTCTTTGATTGTTCCTAAAACACGTATTGTTTGTCCGCTTATGCAGTTTTTTGATGCTTCGGTAAGAAGGTTGATTTCTTGCATTGAAAACTTTGCAGGATGTGAAATTACAATTCCGTCAATTTTAAAATTATTTATGCTGTGGCTTCCAGATGTTTGCGCCTGTTCAATTACTTCTTTGTATATAGACTTAACAATTTCCTTTGAAGAAAAAGTCTTACCGTCAAGAACAAACGTTTCATTAAGCCGCATTTTTACGTCGCGAACTAAATTTTTTGCATATATTCCCTGCGCCGCTTCGGCTGCGTATTCTCCCGCCTGCGCTAACGTATCATTATCATAATAAAATAACGATGGAACTCCGTAAACACCTGCAGACACTAACGGGAACGCATTATTGTTATAAAAAACCGCAGATTGTGAAAAGGACGTGCCAAAATCTACACCTATATACATTATTATACTTCCTTTCTCTTAATAAACCTGTATTTTGTATATATTATATCATTACCGAACGCTTCGCATTGAGCATTTTTCCAATAAATTAGCCACAGTCATGCTAACCGTTTCGATTGCGTTCCTGTGGCTAAAAATATTCAATTATTCAGCATTGTTACATAGAAATTCATTAAAATTAACATGCGTCTCTATCGTAGCGCCCTCGCTGTCATAAGCCTCGGCTCTTATAAAGTCCAAGCAAGAAATTGTAAGCTTACATTCAATACTGTCGTCCTCAGATACGCCATCAGGCTTATAGAGTGAAATTGTGCCTATTACACGCTCTCCATGTCCCATATCGCACGCAAAGCGGTCGTCGCAACATTCTGACTCGCATATTTCAATTTCAATGGATTTTATATCTTCTCCGCTGGTTACAGGCGCAAATCCGCTAAATGTCGCAGATACCGGAAGTACTTCGCCCTTTTTAAGCAGATTTTGAACAACGTACTCGTTAGAGCCTTCCTTCTTGCATCTTACGCCGTAAGATAACGGCAAAATATCCTTGAGTAAGCCTTTTCCCTGTTTATCGCTAAGCATAGCATCAACGTTTCTGCAAGATGGTAATACCACGCCGTTTTTCGTGCCAACGCTTGGATTGATAATGCTTTCAAAATCATCAACCGATTCCACATCATAACCCAGGGCTTTTACTCTGTCAACAATTTTTTGAGCATAAATAGCGGCTCCGTCTGCTACTGCATACGTTGGTATATGTAATATGATTTCACAATCTCCGAATCGTTCTTCCAACGTTTCTTTTACCTGAGGCATGTTAGATGCTCCGCCAACACAGATAATTTCTTCTATCTCTATTTCGTTGCAATGCTTATAGTAAATTTTTTCCAGATTACTTATGGTTTCATCTAACAGCTCTATTGTCATTTCGTTGAATGATTCTCTTGATATAGGAATTTCAAGGAATTTATGCTTGCCCTCTAAATCAAGATTAACGCAAATTTTTACCTCTGCTTTTTGGCTAAGAGCCTCTTTTGCCTTTATAACGGCTTTAAGTATTTCGTTTTGGTTAGCTTGGCTGTCGAAAATATCTCTGCGCTCTACCTTTTCTTCTTCAGCTTTTTCCACAACGTAATCAAAAAGAACCTGATCCCAGTCGCGTCCGCCGACTCTTACTGTGTCGCTGTCTAATACTGTATATTCGGCAAGGTCGTCATAATCGGCGCAAACCAAAGCGATATCGCACGTACCACCGCCAAGGTCATAAACTAAAATACCTTTGCCTGCCTCCAGGCTGCTTGGGTTATCATGGTAGTATGCAAGAGCCGCGGCAACAGGCTCTTTAATTTTTCCTAAAATTTTTACAGGAGTACCGTCTAAGCAAGTGGCGGCGCTCTTTGTAAGCGCGCTGATTTCCGTCATACTGAATTTTGCAGGATGACACACAACGATTCCCTTTATCTCAGGGTCTTTTACCATCCCCGCACCCTCTGATGATGCGTTGTTTAGTACCTCTTTATAAATAGACTTTATGATTTCCTCGGCAGAAAACGCTTTTCCGTCTAAATCAAAACGCTGATCTATCTTCATTTTTACATCGCGAACTATATTAGCGGCAGTCTTTTTTTGCGCCGCATCATTGGCTTTCTCGCCCACAATTTCGTTTTGGTTTGAATCGTAATAAAACAAAGAAGGAGTTCCACCAGACAAAAGTCTTAGCGTTTTTCCGTTGTTAAAAACAGCTAATTGAGAAAACGCCGTTCCAAAATCTACTCCTATATACATTTTTGTTCCCCCCTAATAGCTTAAAAGTTAATGTGAAATTCTTTTGAAATCTATTTTGCAATTTTAAATTCGGCTTTGATGTGGTTTCCGTTTGCATCATGAGCTTCAAGCTGAATGTTATCTAAGCTGTTCATTGTTAACGCACACTCAACCTGCACGCCTTCCATAATGCCATTTGGAATTTCAAGTAAAATTTGTCCAACCTCTTCTGATTTCAAAGAGCCGTCCAGCGGATAATTGCAGTCAGTAGATTCAGACTCATAAACCTCAATTTTTACAGACGTCCCGCTTCCTACCAATCTAAAGTTATCATAGCTTCCCGCTGCCGGTAAAACGTCGCCCTTTTTAAGAATATTGTGCACCACAAAGTTATTTGAGCCAACAAATTCTCTGCATCGAATTCCGTAGGAGAATGGGAGAGTGTCCTCTATAATATCTCTTGCTGCTTCGGTTGTTCTTTCTATAACAGGGTCGTCGCCAAGTGAATCTAAGCCGTAGCCGTTTTCAATCATCTTACTCATGATTTTGCCCGCAAAAATAGCCGCGCCGTTAACAACGGCATATTCCGGTTGATAAATTCTAACAACGCAGTCTGTTATTGAATTTTTAATTGCTTCGCTTATCTGAGGCATATTTGAAGCCCCGCCTACGCAAATTATTTCCTTAATTTTTACGTTGCCACGGTTTCTTTGATACACCGTATTAAGTAAATCCATTGCTTGATTAAGTAAATTTGACGTTAAAGCTTCAAAGTCATTACGCTTAATTGGAACGCCTCTTGATAATTCAGGGTATGAATACAAAGCGCTAATATTCGGTCTTATGGAAGCTTCTTCCTTTTTGGAAAGATGGTGCTTGGTTGTGATTACGGCTTTTCTTAAATCGTTTTCCATAGCATCATTGCCTGCTATTACAACTGCGCCGTTAGTTCCCATATTGATTTTTTCAAGAGCGTAATCATAAAGCGCCTTATCCCAATCACGTCCGCCTACTCTTATCATATCGCTGTCAACAACGGTATATTCGGCTGCATCGTCTTCATTAACCTGTACTAATGCTACATCACACGTTCCGCCGCCCAAGTCAAATACAATAATACCGTCGCCGTTTTCAAAATTTTCACGCGCATCGCGATAATATGATATCGCTGCCGCAACAGGCTCTTTTAATGCGCCTACTACGGGGATAGGCGTCGGAATGTCAATGGCGTTTTTTGCAGCCTCGCAAAGAGTATTGATTTCCTTCATATTGAACTTTGCAGGATGGGTAATAACTATACCGTCAACATTAAAGTCCATAATGTTCTTTTTACCTTCGTCATCGGCCTGCTCTAATATTGCTCTGTATATCTTTTTAACAATTTCATCAGACGTAAATTCCTTACCGCCTAAAATAAAGCGTTGTCCAAGCTTCATTTTTACTTCTCTGACAATATTTGATGCGTTGATGCCTTGAGCCAAGTTTTCTGCCTCGTCGCCCACAACCTCGCCGTCTATGTCGTCATAGTAAAATGATGACGGCAAGCCATACACGCCTGCTGACACCAGTCTTAACACATGATTGTTGTTATCAATGGCTACCTGTGAAAAGGATGTTCCTAAGTCCACTCCTATATACATATTTCTTCTCTCCTATAAATTTTCATATCCTAATCAAGAAATGTAATGTCAACCTTCTTAGTTACATTTTCGCCGTCTTGCTGCTGATTGCTTTCATTATCTGTTAAAACAGCGTTGGGGTAAGCGCTGATTTCAACCTCTTCCTTGATTTTTACAATATCTCCCCACATAAAGCCTTTTTTTACGCTTCTTGCTATATACGAGTTGCGAGGGTCATAATCATTTCCCTTTACTCTTGCTTTATGCTTTTTCGTGTCATATTTTTCGCCTACGGGAGTTTCAAAAGCCACTAATGCGTAATCTTCAAGGCAAAGCTCAACGATTTCCATAAACATTTCAAGTCTGTTTAAAACGTCGAATTTTGGCAAAACGTTATCTGAATTACCGTAACGGTAAGCATTATAGGTAGCAGAAAGCTGATCGTAAATCTGTGAAAATTGATTCAAAGCATGCTCTGTATTTTTGTATTCCACATCGCTTGCAACCTGGTTAAGCGCTCCTGTTAAACCATTTACCGTTGTATTAACGGTGCTTGAAATAGCAGATAAAACAGATTCTACGCTTTTAAACATTTCCTGAGCGATGCTTAGCGTCGCTTTTACTTCATCCATGCTTGCTCTGGTATCAACAACCGCATTTTTAACGTCTACTCTGTCTGCGATTACAAAAGAGGACACCTGTTCCTTTTTTTCAGCCACGGCGCTCTTATAATCAGCTATATATGTTTCTTCGCTTTTTTCTGCTATCTTAAAAATCTCTTTTGCGTCCTCAAGAATTTTATTTGCATTATCTTGAGCGTCCTCAATAATCTTTTTGCTGGCATTTTCTGCTTCGTTAACCGTATTTTCCGCTTGAATTTGCGCTTCCTCAAGGATTTTTTTCGCTTTTTCTTCAGCTTCCTTGATAATACTTTCTGCATTTTGAGGAGCTTCTTCGTTCTTAGATTCTTTGTTTACGCTTTCTTCAATTGCAATTTCGTGGTTTTCTATAACATCATCTGCACAATTATCTGCTTCAACAAAGGTTACATTAACCGAGCCGCTTTCGTCTTCCTCTACAACGATTTCAAATGCGCCGTTATCTTCAGTATCAGCCGATTGGTTGTTTTCAGTGTCTAATACAGCTTCGGATATTTCTTCGGCTGCTTCTTCAGCTACTGACTCGTTTGGAATTTGATGGGGATTGCAATCATTTTGTTCACCGTGATTTTCCGTGTTATCGGCGGGGACTTGAACAGATACATCTTTTGCACAGTCATTTTTCTTTTGACATTCTTCGTTTTCTTTTGCTGAGAAAAGTCTGCCTATAAGTCTGTCAAGCTTTAATAAAAGATCTTTACATTCATTCTGACCGGGCAATCTTTTCATTTTGTACTGTTCTCTTCCGCTGTTCAAAAATCTTATATACGGATTTCCTGTAAAATTTCCGTTAGATATATAGTATTCATAAATCAAATCAAGCCATCTGCATAGCTCTTCAATTTTCAAGGTGCTTTCATCATTAAACACTTCATCGTTAGATATTTTAAGGCAAACTAATCTGTTTCCTATTTGCTTGTCAATTTCAAAAGCGTTAATACCGCTGCTTATAAATGAGCTTTCTCTTTTTTCGTTTATCTCGCTTATAATCAAGCTTGCCACATCTTTTACATCATCTTCAGTAAGTGATGTTCTTTTGCCCTCTTGACGATTACGGTCGATATATGCGCAAAACAACTGTTTTGATGTAATGTCCTTCATGATGTACTCCTTCTATATGACAACAAAATCCGCAGATGCAAGCCTCTTTGACGCGGTCGGACTAATTAAAATATCAATTACGCTGTCCTTCATTAAATAAAAGCTTGCTCCGTTGACAATGTCTAATTTTTTTCCGTTTGGATGGAATAATGACCATCTGTATCCACTGGTATTTT
The DNA here is from genome assembly GCA_045127235.1 of Eubacteriales bacterium. GTDB lineage: Bacteria > Bacillota > Clostridia > Oscillospirales > CAG-272 > RGIG2000. The sequence goes on along the minus strand of JBGVPY010000056.1, from coordinate 49,756 downwards.
TGCATTTCATCATTTTTTCGTTTTTATCGTAGCTTATAACGCTTAATATTGTTTTATCAGTGGGGAATAAATCGGAAAATACATTTTTGCCGTTTATTTCTTTGCCTTTAATTTCCTTTTCCGCACCTGATACTAATAACTTAAATTTTACACCGTTATATGCGCTGTTGGTTGTGGCTTCAATTACAGGCTGCACCGTTGTTCTGTTGGCTCTTGGACACGGTGTAACAGAGAGCTTCGATATATCCTTGCCGCAGAACATACATGTACGGTTGCCGTAGTAGTTATGCTTTCCGCAGGAGCATTTAACAATACCCTTTTCAAGCACCTCATCAAACAAAGCAATCCATTGCTTTTCTGAGGGTCTTCTGTCCTTTGCTGCACCTAATAGGTTTTTTGAAAACGCTCTTTGGAACATATCTTTGATATTTTTAGGCAATAAATTCCAATATATGCACTGTACTCGCCAAAGTCTCTTATAATCGTCGGGAATGTCTTTGTCTGTTACGTTTTCTATGGAATTGGAATCGTCATTTTCATCAAATGCAAAAAGAGCTGTGTCGGAATATACCTTTTTAGATGCGAAAAATTTATCGCCGTCAAGCTGATTTCCCACTAAGTATTTAACTGTTTTCTTGCCATCTAACGGATATCCGCCAACCATTAAGCGATAAAAATATACAGCCATGGAGTAACGGTCTGATGCTGTATTTGGGGTTTCAGTAACGTAAACCTCAGGAGCAACATATTTAAGTGTTCCGAATATTGTTCTCACACCCTCCGGAGCTATATTATCGCTGTCAATAACGAATACGTTGTTATTATGAACATCAAGATAAATATTTCCCTCGTTTATATCCTTATAGCACTTACCTGCCGCGTGGATTACGTCAATAATTTCAGCTATTTTAATGCAAATTTCCATGGTGGCTCTTGCATCAGGCTTATATATCTCGGGTTTTTTAAAGGATTTAAAAACAGAACCGTATTTTGAGGTATCCTTAAAATTCATAATATAACCGAAGCCGCCCTTGCTGGGTATATTACTTACCATATCAATAGGACCTATAAAGCTTTCAAGCTCTGTGCCATCTGCGCGCTTTAAGGGGTGTTTAATTAAGCTTGCAATATTCTTTTTAATATTGCTATGTACAACCATAAGCTCTACGTTATTTGGCTCAGGTTTAAAATGCTTAAACGCATACGTTTTGCCATCCTCTTGACAAACGGCTCTAAAAACAAAGCCTACACCGCCATTGCCTAAGCGTTCAAACACCTCGTAATGCTTACCTGTATCCGATACTATTATATTTCCCATATATCCTTACCTTATATTATACATATTATATTTTAGATTTTCAACATAATTTTACAAATTATGCCGCATCGTAAAATCCAAAGCTAGCTGAAAACAGCGGCTGAAAATTTTACTATTTGATGTTTTTCTTCTCCACAAAAAAGTACTTTCTGTTTTTAAAAAGTCCGTTGGTTTCAAAGATAAAGCCTTCAACTAAAGGAATTCTGTCGCCTTTTTTAATTTCGTTTCCGTCTTTATCATACCAACATTCATTGCCGCAATTTTCCAAGCACAAGCCGCTTTCAATTCTTCGTGTAACGGCGATATTATTGCTCGTTTGTGGAGTTAAATATTTGCTTACGCCCACATTGTTAAAGTCTATTTTAAAAACAGGGAATGAAAAGTCCTGACAAACGATTTTGCCGTATAATGAATCGAAATACGATAAAATTCTTCGGTTATCATACGCTTGGCCCTCAATTTTTTCCTCGATAGCCTCGGGATAGAATATAAGTCCTCTGTTTTCATCATAAACAATAAGATTATGTGATAACTGCTGATTCAGCGCATATCCGTTTTTATCAAGAATATCAATGCTTCGTACCAATTCCTCATATACCGTAAGCGTAAGCTCAGAGGCGTTTGGCTTATCCTCGCCTTGCTCGCAAATCATGCCGTATTGATACAGTCTGTTTATGCTTGGGCAATCGGTATAGCTATAAACGTTAAAGAAATATCCGTCATTTTCATAGCTGTCCTTAATATCAAAGAATTTAATTCCTTGAATGTCTAAGTCATTTACCTTGCGTCTTGATGCAATAGTGCTATATGAACCGTTTTGATTTTTTGAAGCATATACGGATATATCGCCGATAGATTCAATTAGCGTAAAATCGTATTTTTCGCTGACTGACGCATATCTTGATTTTTTGCTTGCATGGTCAAATGACGTATCTACTGCCAAGGCAATAGAGCAATCATCATAGGTTTTGCTACTGAAAATATCCTTATAGCCTTCGCCGTCAACGGTGTAGCAAAAGGGTTGATACGGCTCTTTGTTTTCTAAAAATCGCTTTTCGGCTTCCTTAGCATAATTATATAGCTCGTTTCCGTTTTCAAGGGGGTCATACATGCCGTCGGTGGTTAAAAGAACTGATGAAAACTCGCTTTTTCTGTATCGCTCAACCACAAAACACTCACTAAAGCCGTTATAATTTACCATTGAACGTGTGTTGCTGCTTTCCTTTGGAGCGTGCTTTCTTAATTTTACGGCTTCGTGCTGGTTATATAGGATAACCTGTCCGTCGCCTAAATTACCAACAACGTAATAGTTTTCAGTAATTACTGCAAAAAGTAACGTTGAAGCATATTCAAAAATATCGTCATGAGAGATTTTTTTGCTGTTATTTTCTTGACTTATACAGGAAATAACCTTTTTTCTCCATTCCTTGAAAACGCTTTCGCGAAATGCCACGGATTGAAGCCTTGATGAAAAAAGCTCCTCGTTATCGCTTTTTTCATCAATAAGCTTTACCACGTCAAATAGCGATTGGCAAGCAAGCTTAGAGCCAATATCGCTTTTCTTACACGAGCCTACGCCGTCTGCCACCGCAAGTACAACGCATTTTTCAACGCTTGATGATAAGCAAAAGTCCTGGCAAGGAATACCGTTATCAATATGGCTTCTTCCCTGTCTGCGTGCTAAAAACACGTTTAAATTTGGTAAAATATCGTATTTTTCGCTTTGATAGGTTTCGTACACGTCCTTATCCTTAGCAATTTCAAGATTTTTTTGAACCTCAGCCAAGTGAGATCTTTTGGCTTCCTCTATGGTTCTTAATCTTTCTGCCTCGCGATAAATGCTTTCCTTTTCCTGTGAGAGCTTGAAGCTCGTGCATGAGGATATTAAAACGAATGCGCCATCATTGCAATTTTGGGATAAATCTATTTTATTTTCATGCACGTCCTTATAAATGAAGGGGCTTCCTGAGTTAAATTTCTTAACGAAGTCCCTCTCAAGCATTCTTGCATAGCGATAAAGTGATTTTACGCTTGAGAGCGCCTCGGTAATATGCTCTGAAAACATAGCTACGCCTACATAATCGCTTCTTGAGTATCTTTCATATGAAAGCTTAGGATTTTCCTGTCCAAGAGTGCTTTTTTCTTCTAAGCTTCCAAGCGCTCTTTCGCCCTCGTATGCATTATATAAGATAAAGCTGCCTACGCCTGACGTACCGAGAAGAAAATATTTATCGGTCAGCACGCTTATCATAACGGACGCTTCATATTCCTTTAAAATTTCTTCGGTTGTTAAGTCCTTTTCCGTTTCATACTTTTCATAACTCTTATCAAGTTCGTATGAATCTATGGCGTTACCGTCCTTTTGGCTTTTGTATTGGGAATAAAAATCATTAAATTCCTTATCGAATTCTTTTTGATTTTTTTCCTTTATTTCCTGAGGAACAGCTACGTCTTGATGGTAAACCAATACCATTTCTTTGAACAGCATATTTAACTGACGGGAAAATCCTTCGCTCTCTATGGCGTTTAAGATGCGCTCCTCTGTTTTATATAGTCGGCTATAGGTTGAAATTAAGAAGGAAATTGCCTCGCATGCAAGATTTGCGCCGACTGTGCCGTATTTTGCCCCTTTTTTAGGCTCTGCTCCCACTAAAACTGTGCCGTTTTTTATATCAAACACGTCGATAGCGCCGCCTTTGGACGGTTTCTCGTTTGTCCAACGCATATGTGCGGCTGATTTTTCCTCGGTGGTTTTGTTATATGTTCTTATGTTGTGAGAAAAGCGCCAGTTATCCATATCAACTCTAAGCTTAGGTAAATTTGAGTACGAATCCTGATATTTCATATTCGCTCCTTTAAGTTGTAATTTAACGTTAATAAACCAAAATGACGAAGCACACATTGCGACATAGCATCTGTGTGATTCGTCCTTTGGCTTTTTTATTATGCAGTCGCGTTATCTATATCAGCTGTTATCCCAGTTTTGCTCGGTTTTTTCAGTTAAGTCAATAAGAATTAAATCTTCTTCGTCCTCTACTGTTAAATCATTATTACTGTTGCCGTCTGCTAATGTAACAGGGCCTGATTTTGTTGCGCTGTAAAGACTGCTTACGGTTACGTTTTGAATAACGCTTGCAATCTTATCAGAGGAATCAACGCCGAATACGAAAGGAACGTTTTCCTGAACGGTTGCCCCGCATTTAATGTTTCCCACAGTTGCAAAGTAGTTAAGCTCTGCCTCGTTGTAATCCTGCACACCAACTGCAACACGGATAATCTTTTCCTTGCCTGTATTTCCGCTCATAGCTTTCTTTAATAGGTCTGATGCTCTTTGTGTTGCTGCTCTGTCATTTGATTCGCCGTCTGTAATAAGAATAACAACAGGCTTTTTATTTTTTGAGCCGATATATTCTGTACGAAGTGCTTTAAGCGCTAAATCAATAGCTCCTGCTGTATCTGTTCCGCCGCCTGCGGTAAGGTTTTTCCATTGCATTGCGGCAATCTCAACATCCTCTCCTCTCTCTGCGCTTCCGATAATCCATTTTGCGCTATTGTTAAACTCGATAACACGAACGAAAATATCTGTTTCCTGCTTTAAGGATACGTCAATAAGCGCGTTAAGAGTTTCGTTTACTCCGTAGTTTAATTGATTGATTTTTTCGCCGTGCATTGAACCTGATGTGTCAAGTAAAATAATTACGTTTGAACAAATACTAGTAACGCCCTGCTTGCCTTCTTCTAAAATTGTTTTCATTTTGATTTCTCCTGCATTTTTCTTATTTTGCTTTCATGGCTGTTGCCTCTACTCACTGTTCCCTGTTCGGTGTCCTCATTATAGCATCGGCGCTTTTTGTGGCAATTTTAATTTTTCCATTCTGCATCCTTAAGCCCACTCGATTATCAATGAGTAATCCCCTAAGACGTATCTTTCTATTTTATTGTACCATTCATAATCCTCTGGCGTTATTCTGCTTCTTATAAGCTCTATAATTTCCTCAATTTCAAACTCTTTAGTTAATCTAAGCTCGGAAAATCTGTTTCCCCTTTCAGCTTCATTCTTTAAAAAGCTTAGAAGTCCCTTGGTTGATGAAATTATATTCACTTCGCTTCGGCTCTCTTGACATTTTGGCAATGTAAACATTGTATCCATTACGTGATCGCGCATTATTTCACGGTCGGATAAATTAAAGTACGCTCTTGAAAAATAGATTATATTTTTCCCGCCATCGTCATATTCCACGTTATTGTAGGTTACGTCAAGGTGGTAGCTTTGGGAGTCGATTCTGACTATATTCCATGCGTGGCGTTCAATTTCTCCGCTTTTTGTGCCTGCATATCCTACGGCAATAATTGATTTTAATTTTATCATATCCGCAAGATACTTAAATGCTTTTGCAAAGCCCTCGCATACGCATTTGCCGTCTAAAAACGCGCCCATTAGGTTTTGGGCATTAAACTCCTTGCCTTCCGTTTTGCCGTAAACTGCATTTTTTCTAAGTTCATCGTTTAAATATCGCTCAGCTTCAAGCTCGCTCAGATTTTTTGATTTTGCAACAATTTGATTTGCCACCTTATCAATATCCCTTTTGATTTTTGACGCTTCCTTAGCTGACATGGTGTAATTTATTTGAATTTCCGTATGATATTTGCCGATTATATACTTATAGCTATAAAAATTCACGTAAAAAAAGTCCGGGTAATCGTAATTGACAGCGGTGTGAACTCTTTCCAGCTCATGCTCATTGATGGCAGGCACGGAAATTTCATCCTTTCGCCTTGCAATGCCTTCAACTAAAATATCATAAGCCTTTTGCTCCTTTTGATTTAAGCAAGACCTATAATAGCACATGTAAGCCATAATATTCACTCCTCCGTGTCATACAATCACTTCGGACTTTAAAAACGTCAAAATTCAATACTGCTCAAATACCGTGTGCCTGTGTCGGGTAAAATCACAACGATATTTTTGTTTTTCTCTTTCTTGGCTATTTCTATTGCGCCGTAAAGAGCTGCGCCTGAGGATATGCCGCACAGTATGCCCTCTTTTTTAGCAAGAAGCTTCATACAGCTTATAGCGTCCTCGTCCTTAACCTTGATTATTTCATCATAGGAATTAGTATCAAGCACCGTTGGAATAAAGCCTGCGCCTATTCCCTGTAAGCCGTGATCTCCCTTTTTCTCTCCCGATAAAACGGCTGAGGTATAAGGCTCGATCGCCACAACCTTAATGCTTGGGTTTTGCTCCTTTAGGTATTTTGAAACGCCTGTTATAGTTCCGCCTGTACCTACGCCGCACACTAAAATATCAATTTTTCCCTCAGTATCCGTAAAAATCTCAGGACCTGTGGTTAAATAATGTGCTTCGGGATTTGACATGTTTTCAAATTGACCTGCGATTATACTGTTTTCTATACTAGATTTAATTTCATTCGCTTTATCTATTGCAAGCTGCATACCCTGTGCGCCGTCGGTTAAAATCACCTCAGCGCCGTATGCTCGCATTAGCTGAATTCTTTCCTTGGACATGTTGTCAGGCATTACGATTTTTAGCGTATAGCCACGTTGAGCGCAAACTAGCGCAAGACCTATTCCCGTGTTGCCCGAGGTAGGCTCAATAATTACGGTGTCCTTGGTTATAAGTCCACTTTTTTCGTAATCCTCAATCATTTTTAGAGCTACGCGGTCCTTAATAGAGCCACCCGGATTTACACATTCAGCCTTTGCAATTATATCACTACTTAAATTTAATTCTCTTTTAATATTTCCAAGATTAATTAACGGCGTTTTGCCTATTACCTCTGTTACACTATTAAATATCATTTTATAAAATCCTCTCACACTCGCTTTTAAAATTAAATCATTAGCTAATCTCGCTGACAGCTAACCGCTAACCGCTGACGGCTATGAGCGTAGCGAACTAATCTAATCTCGCTGACCGCTGACCACTGACCACTGACCACTGACCACTGACCACTGACCTCTGTGAGCCTAGCGAACATCCAAACGCAAAGCGTTTGTTACCACAAAAATGCTTGATAAGCTCATGGCAAGCGCTCCCAGCATTGGGTTTAGTGTTATACCCAATGGCACAAAAACGCCCATGGCTATTGGTATGCAAATCAAATTGTAGATAAATGCCCAGAATAGATTTTGCTTGATTATTCTTAATGCTTTTCTGCTTAGCTTTATAAGCTTCGGTATATCCGTTAAGCTACTTTTAGTTACAACTATTTGCGATGAGCTTATGGCAATATCCGTGCCTGTGCCGATTGCAATGCCTATATCCGCCGTGGTTAACGCTACCGCATCGTTTATTCCATCGCCCACCATGGCAACATTGCCTTTTTTCTTAAGCTCCTCTATTACCTGTGATTTTTCAGTAGGTAAAACCTCGGCATATACGTCTTTTATGCATACCTGTGTGGCTATTTCAAGTGCAGTAGCATAATTATCGCCTGTTATCATAACAGCTTTTATGTTCATTTTTTCAAGCTCGTTAATTGCTTCAGCGCTATCATCCTTTACCGTATCAGCACACGCAATAATGCCAATTAGCTTGGTATAATAAAATACCGTTACCGTTTTGCCCTGTAAGGATAAATTTTTAATTTGCTCCGCTACGATGCTTGGTATTTCACATATCTCATTTATATATGACATTTTACCGCCGTATGCATCTGTACCGTCAATTTTTGCAAATACGCCCTTGCCCGAAACCACATTAAAATCAGACACATCACGAAGGATAATATTGTTTTCCTTGCCGTATGATGTAATGGCGTAGGACAAAGGATGCTCGCTGTTTTTTTCAAGGGAGCATGCAATTTCCATTAAATGCTCCTTGGTGCAGTCGATGGGTATTATATCGGTAATTTGCATTTCGCCCTTTGTTAAAGTGCCTGTTTTATCAAATGCTACTATATTTATTTTGCCTGCTTCCTCAATGGCGGTGGCGTTTTTATAAAGAATACCGTTTTTTGCGCCTGTTCCGCTTGCAACCATAATAGCAACGGGAGTTGCAAGTCCCAATGCACAGGGACAACTGATTACCAAAACGGAAACACCTCTTGCAAGCGCATAACCGAAGGTGTTATCGCTAAATATAATCCATGCAAGCGTGGTTAAAATTGCTAACGATATAACTATCGGCACAAAAATACCTGACACCTTATCTGCTAGCTTTTGAGCAGGTGCTTTTGTGGTTGATGCTTCCTTTACTGTTTTTATTATTTCGGCAAGGACGGTTTCGCCGCTTTCCTTAGTGGCTTGACATTTTAAAAATCCGTTTCCATTTATAGTGGCAGAAAAGACACTCTCCCCTGTTTTTTTATGGCTCGGGATGCTTTCTCCTGTGAGCATAGACTCATTTACATCGCTTTCCCCATCTATGACAACTCCATCGCATGAAATTTGCTCTCCTGCCTTAACTATAAACACATCCCCCGCCTTAATTTCGCTGGCAGGAATAATTTTCTCGTTTCCGTCAACTATTATCGTTGCAGTTTTAGGGGTTAAATCCATAAGAGAGCGAAGGGCGTTTGTGGTTTTGCCCTTGGAGTATGCTTCTAAGGATTTACCCAGGGTTATCAGCGCTAAAATCATTGCGCTTGACTCAAAATAAAGGTTATGAAGCGCATGATTTTGCTCTTCAATATTTTTGCCTATCATTAAAAGCGTTGACACTAGGCTATATAAAAACGATGCAAGAGAGCCAAGGGATACTAGGGTATCCATATTTGCTCCACCGTTTAGCACCCCCTTTACACCGTTTATGAAAAATTTTCGGTTTATAATCATTACACATAGCGCAAACGCTCCTTGCAAAAGTGCGATAATTATGGGGTTATTTACTAAAAGCTTCGGCAACGGGAAATTCCACATGGTATATCCCATTGAAATATACATAAGAGCTAATAAAAACAGTATGGAATATATAAATCTTTTGAAAAGCCTAGCTGACTCGTTGTCCTCTTTTGATTGGCTTTCTATTTCGTTATTGTCTAGCCTTATACCGTAGCCAGCTTTTTTGACTGCGTTTATAATATCATCTGTTTTCGTGCTTCCCTCAACGGTCATTGAGTTGCTTAAAAGATTAACCGAGCAGCTTTCTATTCCATCTAACGACAAAACTGCCTTTTCCACTCTTGCTGAGCAAGCAGAGCATGACATTCCACTAACCTTAAATGCTCTCACGGTATAATACTCCTTTCTAAGTTACTTTGCAAATGAAGTTGCCCTGCGGACAAACCACTGACCACTGACCACTGACCACTGACCACTGACCACTGACCACTGACCACTGACCACTGACCGCTGACCACTGACAATAAGTTTATCACAATTTATCCGTTTTTACAACATTATACATCTAAATATTCAAAAAAGACTTTATTTTTTTAATATTATATGGTACAATAATAAAGCAAAGGAAAGCAAAAGCTTGCGAAAGGGGAAACGGAATGATTAAGGGTATTATATTTGACTTAGACGGCACACTTGCCGATACAATGGGCGATTTACAGACTGCCATGAACGGTATGCTTTCATTTCTTGGTTATAGCGAAAGGTCAAGAACAGATTTAGTTCAAGCCATAAATAACGGCGCAAGAGAATTTGTCCGTCGCTCCCTTCCTAAAGACGTACAAAATATTGACTTTATTTTAAGCAGCGCAATTAAGCAATACGAAAAGGAATACAGCAAATGCTACCTTGAAAAAACTGCGCCATATGACGGCATTGAAGCAATGCTGATGGACTTAAAGGCTAAAGGAATTAAGCTTGCGGTTTTATCAAATAAGCAGGACAAGTTCGTTAAGGATATTGTATTTAAGCTTTTTGACAAAAAAACATTTACGGTGGTTGAGGGACAAGACAAGCTACCAACAAAGCCAAATCCAACCTCTACCCTTGCTATTGCAAAGAGCATGGGTGTTAAGCCTACCGAGTGTCTATTTGTAGGAGACAGCGACGTTGATATTAAAACTGCTCAAAATGCAGGCATGAGAAGCGTAGGCGTATGCTGGGGATACCGCGGACAAGAGGTGCTTGAAAACGCAGATGCCACATTTGTTATAAAAAAACCGGGAGACGTGTGCGAAATTGTTGACCACTTAAAGAATGAAGCCACAACAAGACGTCAGTTAAAGACTAATCCTGACATGCAAAAGGCAACTGAAAGCTGTGAGCATTTTAACAAAAAGCTTCTAGCCACAGGCGAATTTAATATTGCTGCCCTTAGCGGTGCAACAGGGGAAATCAATGTAAAGCTCCTTGAGCAAACAGGAGAATATAACACAAAGAAGGCAAAACAGCCTAAAAAAACAAAAGCAAGCAAATAAACATTAAAAATCACAGATGCGCTCTGTGATTTTCTTTTTTATCTTAATATTAAATAGATTTTTTTGACGCTTTCAAGCTAGTAATTTTCAAAAAACAATAAAATTTCAAAAAACTCTTGACAACTGACTAAAACTGTGATATTATATTGTCTGCAAATATGCGCCCTTAGCTCAGCGGATAGAGTGCCCGGCTACGAACCGGTAGGTCGAGAGTTCGAATCTCCCAGGGCGCGTAAAACAGAAAAGGTAGGACTTGCTCCTACCTTTTTTGTTTTCCTTGCCCTTGGTCCGATTCGAACTGTATCAAGGCTTTGCCTTGAATAGAGTTCGCAAACAAGGCTAAGGCGTTGTCTGCTTGCAAGCATAAGCCGTGCCGAAGTTCTTTTTGCAGAGCAAAAAGCCTCTCCCAGGGCGCACCCTCACGGGTGTCTTTTTGTTTTACTTGCCCTTGGTTCAATTCGAACTGTATCAAGGCTTTGCCTTGAATAGAGTTCGGACGCAAGCCAAAAGCGTGGGAGCTTGCTCACTTAAGCGTTGGTAAAGCGCATTCCCCGTAGGGGAATGTATCCTGCCGTGGCGCGTCTCTTCATTGGTTCATTTCTGCCGCTTCGCGTCTCTTCACGGGTTCTTTTTGTTTTTATATTGACATTTTTCCCGCTTTATGATAATATATTTTGCGGAGTCATCCACGCGGTGGCGGTTATGCTCTTTTCAATAAAATGAAAGGAGTTATTCTTTGCTCCTTTCAAATACATACGAAAGGAGTGGTGCGATATGAATTGTTTATACGCACCTTTATTGTATGTTTGTTACATACGAGGTTTTAATAGCCTTTGTAACTATGATATTCACTATCATAGCTGTATTTATAAACAAAAACCGATAAAAAAGAAATAATCGCCTTTGCTTTTGGACGAGTAAGGCGATTGTTTCTTATTCAACTGAGAGCATAACCGTCATCGGATGGCTCTTTCTGTTATCATTATACCCGTTTAGTTTATTTTTGTCAATAGATTTTTTTAAAATTTTTTCGTAAAGAGTAGGTAAAGAGTGGGTACAAAGTGGGGTAAATCGTATATAGCAAACGCTTTCTCAAGTCCTTATATCACAATCACACCCTTGACACACCCGCCTTTCTTTGCTACAATATTTATATCCCCCCACGAAAGGAGCCTTACATGTCTATTTTCAATTTAAAAACTGAATTTACATCTAAATTAAGCAAGGAAGTAATTTTAGAAAGACTACATGAGGTTACAAACACCACTGATGATGACCTTTTTGTTGGATATATAAACGATAAGGGATTTAATATTCACAAAAAGCCAAGGGAAAATGTGAGAAATGCTTTTATGCCTATTTTTGTGGGAACAATTGAAGGAAATTCAAGCGGTTGCACAGTAAATATAACTGCAAGATTTAATCTATTTGCGGCTGCTTTTATGATTATTTGGTCTTTGGGGGCAGTAGTACTTCCTTTGATAATTGGCTTTACGGAGCCTTTGTTTTTCTTAGTACCACTTGCAGTAGTTGTAATTTTCGTTCCCCTTCTCTATTTCGCATTTTATAAGCCTGCAAAAAAATCAATTCAGTTTTTAACCAGAATTTTATCTAAATAAGCAAAAAGACTTAACCTCGCGGTTAAGCCTTTTTTAATTATTCGCCTTTTGTGATAACGATGTTGCCTCTGTCTGGAACAGCGTCAACTAAGAGATAGCCGTCCTTGATTGTGCAATTTGCAACTGTCATGTTATCGCTATATTCGAAGTTGGAAACAAGCTCAATTACCTTGTCGCCTTGCATTACAGTTACTGATGTCCAATCATCCGGAATATCAACCTTAATTGTAATTGCATGGTCAAACATGTAGTCCTCAAGATCATCTGTTAATGAAAGTGTAATAGATGTATCTGTGATTTCAATTGTTTCAAGCTCTGCTGTAAGTGATTCCTTTAAGAACTGTGTAAGCTCTGTATATGAGCATACCCAGAGTCCTTGAGCCTTTAAGTAATCGAACTTAGACATTGTTGATACGTATGAGGAGTGAATCATACCGCCAAGGTAATGTGTGTTTGGCGCAAGTGAGTGAACACACTCAATTGTAAACGCGCCCTTTGAAAGAATTTCATCAATAATCTTCTCATATGAGCCCTTTGATGTGTGGTTAAGTCTATATTCGCCTGTACCATCTTCCTTGAATGTATATGTTCTTGTTGCTGGGTCGTAATCGTATGAGCCGCCCTCAACCCACTTCATTTGGTAATTTTCAGCATCATAGTAGTATGAGCCATCAACTGTGCCAACATTTACAAGTGTTTTTGTTTCCTCATCAAATACATAGTTAACGTTAAGTGTTGACTTATCAATGAACTTGTAGTCACCGCCTAGGTTGCCGCCTGTAAAGTTACCATATGCAGCGATGTAGTGAACTAAAATATAATCGCCTGAATTGTCTTCAGTATATGAGTCATAGCTCTTTGATGTGTATGAGCCCTTTGCCGTCCACTCAAAGCCTGTAAGTGTCTTTGTTTCTGTTGTTTCGCCTGTTTTTTCATCAGTTGTTGTTGTGATTTCGTAAACAGGCTTATATGTACCGCCTGTGCTTCCGTCCTTAATAAGAACAAAGTCGCCCTCTGTTTCGCCAGCCTTAGAAGCGTAGCAGTTTAAGTTACCCCAGTCTGTTTGTGTCTTAAGGTCCTCAATTAAGTTAATATATCCGCCTGCGCCACCGTTACGAGCTGATACCATCAAGTTAGTAACATAGTTAGATGTACCTGTTGATGTACTACCGTTTGGTGTTGCGAATGTGAGAATTTTTTGACCGTGGAAGTTATTCATAAACCAGTAGTGCGCTCTATCTACATCTGAAAGCATATCAGCTTCACTAATTTGTCCTGAGTAAATACCCGCGTGGTTGTATGAGTGTGAGCCTAAGTCAAATGCGCCCGTTGCGAACATTTCTTGCCATTCTGAAACATAAAGGCCCGCAAATGTGATAGACATATTCATTGTAGCCTTATAGTGATACTTCTCAAATTGCTCAATAGACCATAAGCAAGCATCAATATAGTTACCATCATCATATGTTTGAGCCCATACCGCGGGAGCATCCTTAAAGTACTTTGTGATTACTGCCGGTTGATATGCTTCGGTGTAGCTTCTTGTTCTTGTTGTACCGCACTCACGTGTACACGTTGCAGTTTCTGTTAAGCAGCCGTTTGTTGAAAGTGTAACTGCATTCTTAACATATTCGCCAAATGTATGACCTAAAGCAGATAATGCATCTGTTCTTACTTCATAGCCGCATGATTGACAAGCATATACTGTGTAGCCTGCATCAGTACATGTTGGAGCAATTACGCCGTTGGTCATTGGTCTTACGCTTTGGTGTAAGCAACCGTTATAACCGTCAAGGTCGTCAGCTCTTTCAAAAACTGTATATGGCTCAAAGCAATATACGTAGCTGGTCCAATATTGTGGCTCATTTACAAATTGAAGCTTTAACTTGCTTGTTCTCTTTTCAAGCTTAATTGTGTATAAGCACGCAGTTTCGCTTCCTGCCTTAATTACCTGCATTTCATCGGTGTTGTTGAGCTTGTTAGGAACTGAGTATTGATTAATTTCCTCCCAGTATCCCTCCGGATGCTCCTCATCTACTGTCCATATTTGGAGAGAAACTGCTCTTCCTGATACTGCATGAATAGCAAATTGAACAGATGAAACAAACTTTTCTCCTGAGAACTCCAAAACTGCATATGCATCGTTTGCGTGTCTCCAGTTTGTATACCAAGCAGAGCTCATATCGCCGTCAACTAGCTTTTCTGCGCCGCCTGCATAGTCGTTGTACTTACCGGAGATGCTTACAGATGCATCACTTAAAAGTGAATCAGGAATTCTTTGGATTTTATCTGTCTTTGCAAATACTTCCATTTCATAAATGATAGCGTTTGCATATCTTGATGAATGTGTAACTGTTGCTCTTACAGCCTTTGCTGTAACTGTGTTAGCAAGCTCAAGTGTGATTGCGCCGTTAATACCGCTTGATCTTGCATCCTTATCGGACATTTCGCCAACCTTAATCCACTTTTCGCCCTCTCCGTCCTTAACTAACGCTTCAATGTCGTATGAAACATAGCAAGCTTCGCCAAGCTCCCATGAGGAATAGAATGGAACAATAAGATTAAATGCGCCGATTTCAAAATAATCGTTAAATGTGATTGTAGCATAATCGCCTGTGTATGTAGAACCGTCAGCCAATGTGTCAGCTGCCCAATATGTGTCAAGCTTACCGTCATTAACGTTGGTTCCTACACAAATTGTATAGTAGGATGAAACTGCCGCGCCGCCGAAGCCTGCAATATTAACGAATGGCTCGCCCTTGTAAAGATAGTTATCAATTTGAAGGTCGAAAAGTGATTTTAAGCCTGTTGCAAGTGGCTCAACCGTAAATGTTTGAACGCCTGCACATACCTTACATGTCTTAATTTCCTTACCTGGGGTGTAGTCGGTTGGAAGAATTGTGTATTCATAGTCATCTCTTCCATCGCCGTTTAAGTCGTAATCGTGCTTACCTGTCGCAGGAACTCTGTCATAAACCGCAGGCTCTCTGTTACAGCCCTCGTTTACACATTTCTTTTCTGTATAACCCTCTAATGCACATGTTGGTTCGTATTTTGTTTCAACATAATTGTGTCCTAAGGATTGAATTGTTTCTGTTTTTGTAAATATACACTTTGTGCATTTGAAATACTGCTTACCGTTTTTGGTACAGGTAGCCTCTGTCCAGTCCTCAAGGCGTGTTTCTACGAATTCATGCTCGCAGCTGCCTGAGTTACCGCTACTTGAACCACCCTTTGCCCACCAAGCAGTTAATGTGATGCTTTCTGTTACTACATCAGTATCAAAGTTCCACTTTGAGCTAGCTTGCTTTGTTGCATACCAGCCTGTTACTGTGTAGCCATCCTTTACAGCGTTTGGCGCTGTAAGCTTTGAGCCTTCCTTTACTGTGATTACCTTTGTTTCGCTTCCATCAATTGTACCACCGTTGGCATCAAAGGTAATTTCATACTTTGTTCCGCACGATGTGGTAGCAACGACTACGGCTAACAATGTAGCAAGTAAAAGAAGTGTTGCTATAATTTTTTTCATATTTTCTCCTTTTTTGTGGCTCTGCCACAGCGAAATTACTTCGCTTCGCTCGTAGCGAAATTATATCGCAAGCGATATAGCGAAATTTCACTGCGTGAAGCTGAATTAAATTTGCCTTTCGCTCCCGAAGGGAATTTAACTTGTGCGAAGCGCAAATTTAGCTACATAGCCATGCTATGCAAAATGCTCTCTCGTAGCCGAGAGAGCATTTATAAATTGTCTAAAACTATTCGGCTATATTGTAAGGATTATTCTGCGCTAATATCCTTTGCAAGTGTGATTTCCTGCCAGAAGTCTTCACCGATTGATGGGTTAGGCATGTTGATAACTACCTTTGTAATAACCTTGCCTTCAACTTCAAACTTAGCAGCTGTGTTTCCAACCCACTCGCTTGTGAATGCACCTACACCAAGCATCTTTGTTGTACCATCTTCGTATGTAACTGTTACTTCGATTGTAGCTGTACCCTTACCCTTAACGTAGATCATGTCAACCGCTGTTGGATTTGTTAAATCAAGTGTTACCACACATGCGCCTGTACCCTTACCTGCGATTGTACCTACGTTACTTGGCTCGAATGTATTGTTAACTAAGTTAGAAATCTTATCCTTGCCGTAAGCATCACCATCAAATGTTGGGTATACGCCTGGGCCGAGAGCGTCGATTGTTACATTCTTAAATTCTTGGTAGTCTGTCTTGTTACATTCGTAGCAGGTTCTTGATCTCTTCATGTATTCTTCAGACCAGCTTGACCAGTCATGTCCCTTTGGAGCTGCACCCTCGTTGTACTCCTCATGTCCGCAAATTTCGCATACACGGGACTTACGCTCAGCTGTTTCACATGTTTCTTGAGAAATCTGTTGCCATGGTAAGAATTGGTGGTTTTCTGTACCGTCTTTACAGTAAACGATCATTTTCCATTTAGCAACTAAAACTGTGTTTGCTTTAACAACTGTTGTTTTTCTTGCTACTGTGATACCGTCCTCAAGTGTCCAGCAATCAAAAATGAAGCCTTCTCTTGTAGGTGTTGGAAGGTTGCCGATATTATCGCCCTTTTGAACGTACTTAACTGCATCAGCTTCAGCAATTTCGCCGCCGTTAGGGTCAAATTCAACGGAAACTGTGTTTTCGTCCTTGTCCCACTTAGCAACTAATACCATGTCAAACATAACGAAATCTCTTTGAGAAATTTTTTCTTCATAGTTTGTGTCTTCTTCATCATACCAACCGGCAAATTTAAATCCGTCTTTCTTTGGTGTTGGAAGCTTGCCAAGCATTTCGCCTTCTTTTACCTTACGGGTTTCTTCTTCTTCTTTAAGTGTACCGCCATTAGCATCAAAGTAAACTGTGTATGATTTACCGCATGCCATGATTAATGGGAGAACCATAAGGCAAAGAACTGCAAGGCAGATAATCTTTGTTAATGTGCTCTTTTTCATTGTTTTAACTCCTTTGTTTGTTTTTATGATAAATTGCACGGGCGCACGCGCCCTTTGTTTGCGTTGATATTATAACATATATATTAAATAAAATCAATTGAAAGATTTTTTTTGAAAGCTTTTTGTATTTTTGCACAATTTATCATGTACATTTTTTCAAAAAACGAGTGCGTTTTTGTGGAAAGTGTACATGCAAGCCGTCAGCCGTTAGCCGTCAGCGGTTAGCGAAGTTTGCTATGCGACTTCATTAAAAAAACGAAAAATGCTGATTTGCAACAAAAAACCTATGTAAATGTTGGAACAAATACATAGGTATTAAATCAATTATGTAATCTCGCTGTCGGCTAACTGCTAACGGCTAACGGCTGTTCGCGTAGCGAACCACTGACCGCTGACTGCTTGCACAAAAATCACACGATTTTTTGTGCAATTTCTTTTAGCTTTTCGCAAACAGTATGGTCTGTATTATCAGGCTCATATGTTACCTTTGTTGCATCGTTGCCTGTAAAAAACTTATACATTACAAGCCCTGCAAGGTATCTACCATAGTCAAGAGATAAATGGAAGCCATCGCGTGTGATTGGATGTGTTTTTTCATCAAATTCGCTTAGCTTTCTTGCTTCCTCAACCGCGTCTCCGTTTGGTATTATGTCAAGGTTGTACTTTTGGCACATCTCATTTGTTGCGTTTATGATGGCGTTATACATCCTTGGGCGTGAATTTTCATAAAGGTAGTAAAAATCATGATTTGAATAATCGCTATATGCCCAAGTTCTATGGAAAACGATTTTTGCATTAGGGCAAGCGCCCTTGATATAGCCTAAGATATAAGGTAGGTACGGCTCGTAGGTTTCTGCCATTCCTGAGTAGTGGCTAACCTGTTGTATTGACACATAGTCCCACTTTTTTGAATAAATTACCTCATCAAGATAGCCATCTCCCACTATTTCTCCGTTTACCTCGTAAAGATAGGTTTCTCTCGCTTTTGTAAGTCCGTTATAATGTCTTTCAAGAGAGCAACCGCCGATTGCCATGTTAGTCACCTCAATTTCTCCGTTTGAAATTTGGTGTAAATATCGCGTTGCGTCCTGTGAAAAGCTATTGCCGATACATAGTATATTCATTGAAAAATTCCCCTTTTTAGTGATAACTTAATTATAGTGTTACGATAAACAAATGTCAAGGGGAATTTTTAGCCGTCAGCCGTTAGCAGCTAGCGGTTAGCGAGATTTGAGATTCGCTTCGCTCACAGCAGTCAGCCGTTAGCGGTTAGCAGTTAGCGAGATTTGCTATGCAACTTCATTAAAAAAACAAAAAAATACTGTTTTACAACAAAAAACCTATGCAGATGTCATGTACAAATGCATAGGTAATTTATTCGTTTATGTAATTTCGCTATTGGCTGACTGCTAACGGCTAACGGCTGTTCGCGTAGCGAACTTTTTTGCTGATAGCTAACGGCTGACAGCTGACCGCTTGCACAAAAATCACACGATTTTTTGTGCTATCTCCTTTAGTTTTTCGCAAATAGTATGGTCTGTATTATCAGGCTCATATGTTACCTTTGTTGCATCGTTGCCTGTAAAGAATTTATACATTACTAAACCTGCAAGGTATCTACCATAGTCAAGGGATAAATGGAAGCCATCACGTGTGATTGGATGTGTTTTTTCGTCAAATTCGGGTAGCTTTCTTGCTTCCTCAACTGCGTCTCCGTTTGGAATTATGTCAAGGTTGTACTTTTTGCAAATTTCAGTTGATGTTTTTACGATTGCATCAAACATTTGTGGGCGAGAATTGCCATAGTTTACAAATCCGCCATGGTCGGAATAGTCGCTATACGCCCAAGTTCTATGGAATACGATTTTCGCATTAGGGCATGCGCCCTTGATATAACCTAAGATATATGGTAGATATGGCTCATATGTTTCAGCCATTCCTGAATAGTGGCTAACCTGTTGAACGGTTACAAAATCCCATTTTTTCTTGGAAAGTGCTTCCTTGATTGAGATTTTGCGCTTGAAGCTAGCATTTTTTTGATAATCGTAGTCTGCGCTATCAACTAAAATATTGTTGTAATGAGTTTCAAGTGAGCAGCCACCTATATATAGGTTTCTTACATAAAGCTCCTCGTTTGAAATTTGGTGTAAATATCGTGTGGCATCCTGTGAAAAGCTGTTGCCGATGCATAAAATGTTCATTATGAAAATTCCCCTTTTTAGTGATAACTTAATTATAGTGTTGCGATAAACAAATGTCAAGGGGAATTTTTAGCCGTCAGCTGTTAGCGGCTAGCGGTTAGCGAGATTTGATTAACGGTTGATTTCAAAAGCAAAACCGCTTGATTTGCAACAAAAAACCTATGCAACTTTCAAGCAAATTGCATAGGCATTAAATCAATTATGTAACCTCGCTATCTGCTGACGGCTAACAGCTAACGGCTGAAAGAAATTCCCTGATAGGAATTTCTTTCATACAGCTCCTTATCAATATCGTTTATGATAGTTGTTTTTTTGCGAGACCAGACAGGCTCAACCAAGCGGTCGGCTATTCCGTCTCCTGTTAGTCTTTCAATTACCGTATCGGGCGGTAAAATCTCTATTTGGTCGCAGACGGTTTTTATATAATCGCTTCTTTCCATTGGGGAATAATCGCCCTGCTTATACATACTATAAAGGGCAGTGCCTCTTATGATATGCAAAAGATGAATTTTAACCACATCGGGGTGTAATTCAGCCACATCCCCGGCTGTTTTCATCATATCATCATAATTTTCATAAGGCAAGCCATTAATGATATGTATAGCAATTTTGACTTTTGGAGCAAAAGTGCGAAGTCTATTTATGCAATCAACAAACACATCAAATTTGTGACCTCTATTGATTATTATGGCAGTTTGGTCGTTTGAGGATTGCAGTCCCAGCTCCACGGTTACGGGAATTTTTTCGCTTAGCTTATTTAGTATTTCGATTTTCTCATTTTCAAGGCAATCGGCTCTTGTGGCAATATTTATCATGACAGCACCCTCAAGTGAAGCGATTTCGCTTGTGATTTTCTCTAAATTTTCGGGGGATGTGTGGGTATTTGTGTATGCTTGCATATATGGAATGAACTTTTTTACATTCCACTTTTTCCTAGCGTTTTCAATACCGATTTCGTACTGCTCCTTAATATCCTTAACCTGTCGGCAATTTACGCTTTGGCTTCCGCTATCGCAGTAAATACATCCACCGTGGCTAACAGTTCCATCAATATTCGGGCAGGTAAATCCGCAATCAAGTGTAATTTTCGCGCACTTTTCCCCAAATGTCTTGCGAAGATAATATTCGTATGTATAGTAGCGCTTATTTGTGTCGCTAAATTTAAACGGATTGGAAGATACTTGTGTCATGAGGAGCTCCTTTTGTTTCAATACCTTAACTATACCATACCCTAGTTTTTTTGTCAACAAACAACTATCAACCGCAATAAAATATATAAAATATCTTGACAAAACACTTTTATTCTGTTATAATACTTTAGCAAATGCTACTATGGCTCAGATGGTAGAGCACATCCTTGGTAAGGATGAGGTCACCAGTTCGATTCTGGTTAGTAGCTCCACATAACGCACTTCGTTTGAGGTGCGTTTTCTTTTTTAATCAATCATTCAGCAAATTTCGCTAACCGCTAATCGCTGACGGCTGATCGCTTGAGGTTGACTGTGGCAACCTCGCTATGCTCTGCATAGCATATCTATGAGGTGATAACTGCATGAAAAAAAGCGTTTGCGTTTTATTTGGTGGAAAAAGTGAGGAATATGAGGTTTCCTTGTCCTCGGCCTATAATGTGCTTGGCAGCATAGATAAAAGCAAGTACAATGTAAGCAAAATTGGAATTACCAAGGATGGCAGGTGGTTAAGGTACTACGGTGGCAGAAATAGCATATTAAATGACACTTGGCAAAGTGAGACAAAAGAGGTCTTTATTGATTTTTCCACGGGATGTGTGGATAATTTACCGTTTGACACCGTATTTTTTCCTATTATGCACGGCAATTTTTGCGAGGATGGTCGGTTGCAGGGGATGTTTGAGAGTATAGGTGCAAGGTATATTGGGTGCCATAGCGCATCATCATTTTTATGCATGGATAAGCATTTAACAAAGATAATTGCAAGGGGAAGTGTTGTTCCTGTTGTGCCATGGATTTGCGCAAGCAAGCGTGAGGATTTTAACAAAATAGCGCGTGATGTGTCTAATTTTGGCTATCCTGTGTTTATAAAACCAAGTAAATCAGGCTCTTCAAGAGGAAGCTCCATTGTATATAATGAAAGCATGCTTTTTTCCGCGCTCGAAAGCGCGTTTGAGTATTCCGATACCGTTTTAATTGAAAAATACATAAAAGCTATTGAGTGTGAAATTGGCGCGCTTACAACTGAGGCTATCACTATTTTTAGCGAGGTTGGTTCACTTAAATACAGCGGCAATTTTTACGGATATAAGGAAAAGTATCTTTTAGGTAGCACTACCTACTCTATCCCTGCATTAATTTCAGCAAAAAATCAAGAGAAAATCAAGGAATATGCAAAAATCCTTTTTGATAAGCTTGGGTGCTATGGTCTTAGCCGCTTTGACTTTTTTGTTGACGAAAATGAAAGCGTATATTTTAATGAGGTCAACACTCTTCCCGGCTTTACAAAGGACAGCATGTATCCTATGCTTTTTGAAAAAATGGGATATAGCCTTACATCTCTTATTGATATTTTAATAGAAAATGCCAAAATTTAAAAAATCTATTGAAATACATTCTAATTTTATATATAATATTATGAGGTAGTATGAAAACCTTAGGTCTTATAGGCTTTGGCACATCTAACCGTGATGCTTACAATTATTTTAAGGACGGATACAAAATTACCGTACACAACCCCACGAAAATTGACGTACCCAAGGACGTATCCTTAATTTATGGCGATAGGTATTTAGAGTGTAACGAGGACATAATTTTTCGTTCCCCTGCCGTAAAAAAGTGGGACATTATAACAGACAGTCCCATTTATTGTGAAAGCATTTATGCTCTTAACAATATTTCCTCAACAAAAATTTGTGTAACAGGCTCAGACGGAAAAACAACCACATGTAGCTTGATTTTTAATATTTTGAGGGATAAAAATGCTTTTTTAGGCGGTAACATCGGCACTCCGATTCTTAATGCGGTTAACAAGGGGTACGATTTTATAGTTGGGGAGCTTTCTTCCTTTCAGCTACTTAACGAAAGCGTTTTAGTTGACACAGCGGTAATTACAAATATTACTGAAAACCATTTAGATTATCACGCTGACATGGCTGAATACATCGGCGCTAAGGAAAACCTACTTAAAAACGCAAAGCATATCGTATTAAACTATGATGATTTGATTTTAAGAAATCTTGGCAAAAGGTATAAAGACCTTGGAAGGAGCGTTGAATTCTTTTCCTTAAAGGAAAAAGCCGATGCTTATTTGGATAGTGGCTACTTATATCTTAAAGGAATTAAGCTTTTCCACCGTGATAAAATTAAGCTGGCAGGAGATTTTAATATTTCTAATGCTCTTGCGGCGATTTTAGCCACATATAAGCATGTTAGCATTGATGAAATTTGCCATGGTGCTATTAGCTTTAACGGAGTTAAAAACAGACTTGAATTTGTTCGTGAGCTAAAGGGAATAAAATTCTACAACTCCTCAATAGACTCTACTCCCTCTCGCACAATCGCATCTCTTAGCGCGTTTGATATAAATCGCTGTATTGTGATTTTAGGCGGCAGAGATAAAAATTTGTCCTATGATATACTAGAAAACCATCTAAAAAACGCCAAAGCAATTATAGTTATGGGAGAAAACAGACAAAAGATTTTAAACGCCATTGCAAATTGCTCCGTTAAAGCTCTTTTAGTAAACAACATGAAGGAAGCAACTAGCGTAGCATACTCTCTTGCCCACATAGGCGACAACGTAATTTTATCCCCTGCCTCAACAAGCTTTGATATGTATGAAAGCTACGTGGCGCGGGGACTGGATTTTATAAAGCATGTAAATTCATTATAAAGGAAATAAAAATGGAACTGAAAAAAGTATTAAAGACACTTTGTGAGTGTCCTACTGCATCGGGAAAGGAAGCCACTCAGTTTAAGATTGTAAATGAGATTGCTTCCCCTTATTTTGACCTTATTGAAAGAGACAATATGGGCAATATTATTTTAACCAAGCTATCAAGCAAGGATAACGCTAAAAAGCTTATGCTTGACGCTCACTTTGACGTTATTGGATTGATGGTTACGAAAATTCACGAAAATGGATTTTTGTCCGTCCATAATGTTGGCGGCATTGATTTAAGAACGCTACCGTCAAGTGAGGTTACAATTCACGGCAAAGAGGATATTTACGGCTTAGTAGTTTCAACTCCACCTCATTTAACAGGCGGAAAAACTACTGTGCCTAAAATTGAAGATATTTTAATTGATACAGGCTATAAAAAAGAGTACCTTGAAAAAATCGTGTCAGTTGGAGATACTATCACAATAAACGGCGATTATATGGAAATGGAAAACGGATATATCATGTCCTCATTCCTTGATAACCGTTCATGTGGCGCTACATGTATTCATGCCATTGCAAATACTGAAAGAAAAGACCTTGAATATGACGTATTCGTTGTAATTTCAGCAGGCGAGGAAATTGGCAGAATGCAAACGAGGGTTGCAGCGTTTAATATTGAGCCGGATATTATTATCACAACTGACGTAAACTTCGCAAAAGAGCCAAACATTGATGCGCGACATTCCATTGAATGTAAAAAAGGACCAAGCGTTGATATTTCTGCACTTACAAATAGAGAGCTATCCCGCGCAGTTATAAATCTTGCAAAGAAAAACGGTATTCCTTGCCAAGTGGTAGTTGAGCCAACAGGCACAGGCACAAATAACGATATTTTAGCAATCACAGGCAAGGGGGCAAAAACTGTTGTTATGAGCTTGCCTTTAAAGTCAATGCATACAAGCTGTGAATGTGTAAATACCCTTGATATGGAATATTTAAGTCAGCTGCTTTCACTAATTGCAAAAACAAAGGAGAGTGATTTACAATGACAGAGTTAAGAGAATTACTTAAAAAATTATCACTTGAATTTGGTATTGCAGGCTATGACAAAAAAGTAAGAGATATTATAATAGGTGAGCTTGAGCCTTACAGCCACAAATTCAACGCATATACCGACAATGCAGGCGCGTATATAGTTCATATTGAAAATGAGGACAAGCCAAAATTAATGGTAAGCGCTCATATGGACGAGGTTGGCTTTATGGTTACGGAAATTTGCGAGGATGGTCGCCTTAGATTTGGTAATGTGGGCGGAATTAACTCTTTAGTTATGTGCTCTAAGCGTGTAATTTCCGAAAACGGAGTTAAGGGCGCGATAATTTCAAAGCCTATACACTTACAAAGCGCCGATGAAAGAAAAGAAGTTACAAAGCCAAGTGAAATGTGCATAGACATTGGCTGTGATACTAAGGAAGAAGCAGAAAAGCTAGTTCAGCTTGGCGATTACTTTACCTTTATTTCCGACTACGTAGAGTTTGGCGATGGATTTATTAAGGGCAAGGCCCTTGATGACCGTCTTGGATGCGCTATTATGTGCCAAGCAATTAAGGAAATTTGCAAAAATGACTGTCAGTTAAATTATGATTTATATTTTGCGTTTACTTCCCGTGAGGAAATCGGCTATTCGGGAGCATTTTTAGCAACTGAGCAAATTAAGCCTGAGTACGGATTTATAATTGAGTCCACCGCAGTTGGCGATATTCACGGCGCGCCAAAGGAAAAGCTTGTTGCAAAATTAGGTAACGGAGGAGCGATTTCCTTTGCAGACCTTGGTACAATTTATGATGAAAAATTTATAAATCACATAATGAACACCTGCAAGAAAAACAACGTAAAATACCAAATTAAGCAATACGTTTCAGGCGGGAACGATGCATCAAACATTCAAAAATCCGCACACGGCGTAAAGGTAGCCGTTATGTCCGCCCCATCAAGATATATTCACTCGCAAGCAAATGTTATCCATAAGGATGATTTAAATAGCATCTATCAAGCACTTATGTGTTTGATTAGCTGTTAGCCGCTAGCTGTTAGCCGTTAGCAAGATTTGCTAACCGAAGAGCTTCCAAAACAAATCAATAAACTAATTTCGCTAACCGCTATCAGCTAACCGCTGACAGCTGTTTTCGACGAAGGAGAAAACTACTATGATAGATTTACTAAAAAAACTAATGTTCACACCTGGCATATCAGGTCGTGAGGACAGAGTAAGAGATTTAATAAAGAAAGAGATTGAGCCATATGCTGATGAAATCACAACCGACAATATGGGCAATCTTATTGCAAGAAAAAAAGGTAACGGCAAAAAGATTATGCTTTGCGCTCATATGGACGAAATCGGATTTTTAGTTACTAATATTGACGACAGCGGCTTAATCCGCGTTGCTCCTGTTGGTGCTATTAACTATTTAGCAGGCTGCTTTACTGAGGTTGTTTCCGCAGGTGGCGTTCACGGTGTGCTTGTTCCATCATGCAAGGAAGGCATTCCAAAATCTGAGGAAACATACATTGACATTGGCGCAAAGGACAAAAAGAGCGCTGAAAAGAAGGTTCAAATTGGCGAAGCGTTCACTTATGAGCCAAAAATCAGAAGATTACTTGGCAACAGATACATTGGCAGACCCTTTGATGATAGAATCGGTTGCGCTATTTTGATTGAAGCGTTAAAGTCAATTAAAAAGCCACAAAATGATATTTATTTTGTATTTGCAACACAAGAGGAGGTTGGCTCAAGAGGTAGCCGTCCTGCAACATACAATGTAATGCCTGACATTGGTATTGCTTACGATGTTACTGCAACAGGCGAAAAGCCAGGCGGACCAAAGATTGAACTCAAGCTTGGTGGTGGTTGCGCTATTAAAATTAGAGATAATGATGTTATGTGTAGCTCCGATATAGTTGACAAGCTACGCCAAATTGCCAAGGACGCTAAGATTAAGTATCAGGATGAAATCCTTACCTTTGGTGGCACAGACACATCATCAATGCAGGTTACAGGCAGAGGCGCAAGAGTTAGTGCAGTTTCTATCCCTACCGCATTTTTACACACAGGTGTTGAAATGATTGACATGGCGGATGTGAAAGAGGCGCTTAAATTAACCGTTGCGCTTTGCAACAAATTATAAGCGGTTAGCCGTCAGCAGTTAGCTGTCAGCGAGATTACTTTTACAATTTACTTTCAAAGGAAAAAAATATGAAAAAACTTCTTACTTTATTTTCAATTATTTTTGTGCTTCTGTTTTTGTTCTCTTGTCAAAACAGCGATGTGCCAAGGGGAATGAAGCTTGCCTCAGACACATCTAAGGTGCATTACTCCCTTTATGTGCCGAAAAGCTGGATAATTGACAGCATGGATAATATTTCCGCCTGTCATGTATCCGACAGAGACAGAACATCAATAAGCATTAAAAAGACATCCTACTCTGATGAAGCGGTATGGTGGAATGACTATAAAAATGCGGTAACATCAACCTTTGACGATTTTGCTCTTTTAACTGACGGCGAGGATATTGTAATTTCCGCGCTTAACGCTAAAAAGTATGTATTCACATGCAGCTTCCATGGGGAAAGCTTCTATAAATATGAGATTATTTCCGTACAAAACTCCGACTCTGTGTACGAAATTAGCATAAAATACCAAGGTCTCACAAAGGACGGTAATATAAATTACACAGACACTCAGCATGCTGACACTATTAAGAGCATTTTAAACAATTTTAAGTTTAATGAGTCACTTAGCGACGGTAGTGAGGTTATTTACAATGCAGATAACACTCCAAATAATATGAAGTGTGCTTCAAATACTAAAATTGTTGACTACTGTCTTTTTGTGCCCTCGGCTTGGGTGGTTGAAAAGACCGTTGGCACAGTTTCATCAGCTTACGCAAGTGAAAGCGACAAAACAAACATAAGCGTTATGCAATGGAACGTAAATAGCTACAACTATGACGCTTGGTGGAGCGAATACAAGCTTCAGCTTTTTAGCACCTTTGACCGTGATGCTCTTATTTATGATGATAAGGGTCAAGTTAAGGTTGATGAAAATGGATACGTTACGCATCTTGATTCTGAAATTGTTACCTTAAAAAGCGAAGGCGTTGACGCTAAGCTTGGAGAAAACAACTGCAAAAAATACGAGTATTCCGTAAAAATTGGCGGGAATGTGTACGAATATACGGTTTTTTCCGTTATGCACAGAGCCAGCGTTTATGTAATGACATTTACATTTGACTCTCAAAACGACAATACCGTATATAACGCGGATATTGAAAAAATCACACAAAATTT
Organism: Eubacteriales bacterium; assembly: GCA_045127235.1. GTDB lineage: Bacteria > Bacillota > Clostridia > Oscillospirales > CAG-272 > RGIG2000. The sequence goes on along the minus strand of JBGVPY010000056.1, from coordinate 22,110 downwards.
CAGGTTTGACTAATATGGAAATTTACTTTGACAACAGCGCCACAACGAAAATTTCAGCTGGCGCAAAAAATAAAATGATTGAGGTAATGGACAACCATTTTGGCAACCCCTCATCATTACACAAAATCGGTCTTGATGCTGAGCATATTTTAAGCGATGCAAGAGCTATAATTTTAAATGCTCTTGGCATTTCACGCGGTATTCGTGGAGAGCTTATTTTCACATCAGGCGGTACAGAATCAAACAATATTGCAATTTTAGGCGTTGTAAATGCAAAAGCAAGACAGAATAATGAAAAGATTTTAACCACAGACAGCGAGCATGCTTCTGTATCTGCCCCACTTGATATGCTTGAAAAGCAAGGCTTTAAAATTGTAAGAGTACCAACAAAAAATGGCATGCTTGACCTTGAATTTATAAAAAATAATGCTAAGGGTGCTATTTTAGCATCATTTATGCATGTAAATAACGAAACGGGCGCGCTTTACAATTTACCTGAGGCGTTTAAGCTTGTTAAGGAATTGTCCCCATCTTGCGTAACTCATGCAGATTGTGTGCAGTCCTTTATGAAGGTAAAATTTACTAAAAAATCCTTGGGCGCAGATTTAATTTCCATAAGCGCCCATAAAATAAACGGAGCTAAGGGCGTTGGAGCTTTATATATTGACCCAAATATTATAAAGCAAAAGAAGGTTGTGCCTATCTTTTTAGGCGGCGGTCAAGAGGAAAATTTCCGCTCCGGTACTGAAAACGTGTACGGAATTGCCGCATTTGGCGAAGCTACCAAGGAGCATTTTGCTAAGATAGACAATGAGATAGAAAAAATGAGCACTGTTCGTGAATTTTTAGTAGAAAATCTTAAAAGCCTCGAGGGAGTGTCGCTAAATTTACCTAAAAATAACGCTCCACATATATTAAATATGTCCGTTATCGGTATTAGAAGTGAGATAACTCTCCATGATTTATCATCTAAGGGAATTTATGTTTCCAGCGGAAGCGCTTGCTCCTCAAACTCCCCTAAAAAGACACATAATCCTTTAACCGCGTTCGGTCTTGACACTAAAATGGCAGATAGCGCAGTCCGTGTCAGCCTCTGCCCCGATAATACGGTAGAAGAAGCGCAGTATTTTATTGAGTGCTTAAAGGAAACTATTGGAAAGAGGGCGAAACGATGAAAAAGATAAACTGAGTTTATCTTTTGAGCTGTTAGCCGCTAGCAGTTAGCGGTTAGCAAATTACCTATATGCATTTTTGCAGAAATAATCGATAACAAATCTCGCTGACAGCTAACAGCTAACCGCTGACCACTAATACATCTGCTTCGCAGAGCGATATAACCGAATAAATTCGGTAGCGATATACTTAAACTATGTTTAAGCGCGATATTCCGCCAAAGGCAGAGCGATATGCACCTTCGGTGCGTGCTGACCACTGACCACTGACCACTGACCACTGACCACTGACCACTGACCACTGACCACTGACCACTAGCCACTAAATAACGAAGGAGCGAACCATGAAATTATTGTTAGGTCGTCCAAAGACCAACGAAGGCAGACTACTGAAGGAAATTCGTGTTTACGATTTGCTTGACAGTCTTAATATTGAATATTACAGAATTGACCACTCCCCTGCCAATCATTTTGAGGAGTGTGAGGAAATTGAAAAGGTGCTTGATAATGTGCTTTGCAAGAATTTATTTCTGTGCAACAGACAGCACACAAAATTTTATGTTCTTATGATGCCAAACGATAAGGTATTTAAGACAAAGGAGCTTTCAAGTCAGATAGGCTCTTCCCGTCTTTCCTTTGCTGAAAGTGAGTACATGGAAAAATTTCTTGATGTAACTCCCGGCTCTGTCAGTATTATGGGACTTATGAATGATACGGAAAACAATGTGCAATTACTTGTTGATGAGGATGTTTTAAAGCCTGAATATGTTGGCTGCCATCCTTGTATAAATACATCAAGTATACGATTAAAGACCAAAGATGTATTTGAAACTTATCTAAACGCAGTACATCATGATTATATTAAGGTAAAGCTATTAGGAATTGATTGAGCATTGCTCAATCAATTTTTCGTTCGGCAAAAGTTTCATTTGGAACGATACGCCAAGTTTTATTCACTTACAAGATACTGTTTAGGTAAATAATTGCTACGCAATAGGTAAATTGTTACTTCGTAACAGGTAAATTATGTCGCAAGCGACATAGGTAAATTAAATTTGCTTTTTATAGCTCGCGAAGCGAATTTAGCTCGGGTTACCGAATTTAGCTGCCGACAGGCAATTTAGCTTGCGGAACGCAAATTTAGCTGGCGACCATGTCGCCCACTGACCACTTAGCCATATAAATAAAAACGCTTGAAAAAATTCAAGCGTTTTTGTTTATGTGGCGTTTTTGTCCCAAAGAATGATGTAAAATGTAGCTACTTAAGAAATGGGACACGCTGTCCCGTTAAGCGTGCTGTTTTTTAAGTGCCTTATGCTCCACTCCGCCATAAGGCTTACATAAATATATATAATAGGAAGAAAAAATATGTGTTACATCTGTAATAGCAGTCCACATTTAGTATCTTGCCCATTTTACGTGGCAAAAGCCATTACCTGTGAGGTTTGCGGTGGCGTTATAAGATATGATGAGGTATCCTATAAATTAAATAACGAGGTTTATCACAGCCATTGTTTACGAGAGCTAAATGGAATGGATATTATCGAGGCTTTAAGAATAGAGCCGCAAAAAAGCAAGTAAAATCAAACAAATTCATTATCAATCATTTTTGCAAAGCGTCCACTCCGATTTGCATACTATCTTTAATTTAATAACTTATTTTATTTTATTTTATTCAATTTCTTTCTTCCCCGTTGAAAGATAACTTACTTTTACCACATTAGACTAGGACCATAAAACAGTCGCCAGCTTAGGCGCATCTAATTCATGCACATAAATTGCAGCCTTGTTGCAATGAGAATTGTAAAACTAATCTTGCTAACCGCTGACTGCTGGCGGCTGACGGCTTGTTCGCTATGCGAACTAAAAAGGAGAAATATGAATATTAAGACTATTAAAGCTGATTTAAGACAGCTAAAAAAGACAATTCACATTATTGAAGCGTTAAAAAGAAGTCAAGCAAGATATACGGACAGAATTGACACGCTATCAAAATTCGTACAGACACCTAAAATAAAGGAGCAAATTGAAACCACAAAAAAGGTAATGTCCTTACTTAAAATTGAGGACTATATAAAAGAAGCAAATGAGCTTGAAAAAAAGTATATATCGGCTATAAACAAGCTAGAGCCGTTAGAAAAGACAATTATAATTGAAAGCTTTCTAAACGGAAAGCCCTATTGGAAAATAGGCAACGAGCTTGGCTATGAGGAAGAAACTATACGAAAAAAGATCGCTAAGATACTTAGAAAAATTGCAAGTTGCTTAACTAGCGGTTAGCCGCCAGCAGCCAGCAGTCAGCGAGGTTACATAATTGATTTAATACCTATATATTTGTACCAACATCTGCATAGGTTTTTTATTGTAAATTTGTTTCATAAAAATCAATCGTTAATCAAATCTCGCTAGCCGCTAACAGCTAACGACTGACCGCTGTGAGCAACCAAAGGGCGCGAACTCCTAAAAAAGAATGCAGACCTAGCGGTCTGCATTCTTTTTTCTCTCCTTATAAAATAAAGCTACTTAGCTTTGTTAAAGTCGGTTTTGAAAAAAACAACCCCTCCAAAAATATTGAAGGGGATTGCTTTTGTTTTGGAATTAGATTCCGAGACCGAGTGAGCTAAGATCAGCTGAGATAGTTGTGCTAATCTTTTCAACCTCGCCTGTCTCAGTATTCACATGATAATCCTTAGTTTGTGTGTAGTTCTTTGGCTCTGTGAAACTAATATTTTCTGACCAAACTGATGTTGTGATTACATCAACAGAACTAGCAAGGATTGACACGTATTCCGGATTTACGTACTTCATCATTGTGTTCCTCCCGAGAGATTTTTATATAATTAGAGAATTATACAATTAGAGTTTACCACATAATAGCAAATTTGTCAATAGTTTTTTTGAATTTTTATTTCGAGGGTGTAAAATTCAAAATTCCCATTAATCCTCAATCACTATACAGTTAACCTTTTTTGTATATGATGTGCTTCCATCAATGGCGATTATTCCTTCCCTATAAAATGGGGAAAAGTCATCTTCCTTGCCTTCAAAAATGCTATGTCCCCAATTTGAATGGAAATGTCCGCACACGATTGTTTTATTTTCTTCCCTTACGCCGAAATGGTGCGCTGCCATGCCATTATACCATCTGGCGCTTTCCCATTCCTCTTTTGTGGCTTCACGCCAATTTTTCTTATAATAATAGGTTGTTTCCTTGCCTCTTATCTTAACAGCCGTGCAGGGAATCCAACCGTGAACGAAAATATAATTATCCGTTTCGTAATAGTCAATCATATTTTCCATTATCTTTCTTACAAACGGCGTGCATAAAACTCTGTTTCTAAATGCTTCAGGGTTAATTTCCACATCGGTCTTTTTCATTTTCGCAAGACTCAATGCAGTTTTATATGTTCCGTTTTGACCGTGATGGTAAACGCTTGGGTCGGGCAAATAGTCGTAAATTTTATCAACTAAGTCAATGAGTAAATCCTCATGATTGCCGCGAATCAAAATTACCTCGTTCTTTTTCATCAGATCAAGAACGAAATTTGTTATTTCATTTATTTGCATGCCTCTGTCAAGCAGATCGCCGCAAATAATCAATTTATGAGGCTCTGTGTCGCTAAAAAAGCCTTTTTCATCTAGCGCTTCAATCATTTCATCATAGAAGCCGTGTATGTCGGAGATGGCGTAATATTTCATATTTTTTAGCCGTCAGCCGCCAGCCGCTAGCGGTTAGCACGATTTGATTATTGATTATTTCAACCAAAAAGTGTTAAAGTCTTAGATTATCAATCTAAAATAAGTGCATATAAGTATTCTGCTAACTGCTGGCTGCTAACTGCTGGCTGCTGTTAAAAGATAAGCTCGGCTTATCTTTTTACTTCCTCCATTGTAAACGCTTCCATAATGTCGCCTTCCTTGATATCGTTGAACTTATCAAGTCCTACGCCACACTCGTATCCTGCGGCAACCTCTTTAACGTCATCCTTAAAGCGCTTAAGTGATGAAATCTTATCCTCGGCAATAACAACGCCGTCACGGATAATTCTGATTTGTGAGCTTCTTAAAATCTTACCATCCTGAACATATGAGCCTGCAATAGTACCAACGCTTGGAACTCTGATTGTTTGACGAACCTCAGCGTGGCCGTTGATAACCTCTTTATAGGTTGGCGCAAGCATACCCTTCATGGCAGCTTCAATTTCTTCTATGATTTCATAAATGATTCTGTGTGTTCTAATATCAACGCCTTGTCTTTCAGCAGAGTCAATAGCGTTCTTATCCGGTCTTACGTTAAAGCCTACGATAATAGCGTTAGATGCAGCAGCAAATGTTACGTCGCCCTCTGTAATACCGCCTGCGGCTGTATGAATAACATTAACTCTAACCTCTTCGTTTGAAAGCTTAACCAATGAAGCCTTAACCGCTTCGCATGAGCCGCCAACATCCGCCTTTACGATAATATTAAGGTCCTTAACGCCCTCGCCCATTTGGTTGAAGAGGTCATCAAGGTTAACCTTAGCGTTAGCCTTAAATACTTCTTCCTTAGCCTTTGCTTTTCTTTGCTCAGCAAGCTCTCTTGCCATCTTTTCGTCCTTAACTGCGTTAAATTCATCGCCTGCATTTGGAACTGAGTCAAGACCTGTGATTTCAACAGGAACTGATGGACCTGCAATCTTAACTGCGCGTCTGTTATGGTCTGTCATAGCTCTTACATGTCCTACCGCTGTGCCCGCGATTACAACGTCGCCTGAGTGAAGCGTACCGTTTTGAACGAGAATTGTAGCCACAGGGCCTCTTCCCTTATCAAGCTTAGCTTCAATTACAATACCCTTTGCTAAGCGGTCAGGGTTAGCCTTTAATTCCTTAACCTCAGCTACTAAAAGTACGCTTTCAAGAAGATCATCAAGACCCATTCTTGTATGAGCGGAAACAGGAATACACATAACGTCGCCGCCCCATTCCTCAGGAACTAAATCGTATTTTGTAAGCTCTTGGCGAATATTGTCCGGATTTGCCGTTGGCTTATCCATTTTGTTAATTGCTACGATAATATCAACGCCGGCTGCCTTAGCATGGTTGATAGCTTCAACTGTTTGTGGCATGATACCGTCATCAGCTGCAACTACGATAATTGCAATATCTGTTGCCATTGCGCCTCTTAAACGCATAGCTGTGAACGCTTCATGACCTGGGGTATCAAGGAATGTAATATCCTTGCTGTTAATATTTACGCTATAGGCACCGATATGCTGAGTGATACCACCAGCCTCGCCCTTAGTAACGTTTGTTTGTCTGATAGCGTCAAGTAATGATGTTTTACCGTGGTCAACGTGACCCATTACGCAAACAACAGGAGCTCTTTCCTGTAAGCTTTCAGGAGCATCTGTTTCTTCCTCGAAAAGCTTTTCCTCAATAGTAACAACTACTTCCTTTGTTACCTTAGCGCCTAATTCATCAGCGATAAGGTATGCTGTATCGTAGTCAATAACCTCGTTTACGCTTGCCATAACGCCCATCATAAATAAGCGCTTAACAACCTCACTTGATGTTACCTTTAAGCGAGAAGCAAGCTCGCCAACTGTGATTTCATCAGGAACTGTGATTGATAATTGAGTATTCTTAGCCTTTTCAAACGCCTCTCTCTTTTTCTTTTCAAGTGCTTGGCGCTCCTTATCCTTCTTTGAGCTAAATGTATCCTTATTGTTCTGCTTTTTAAGCTTTTGCTTATTGTTGCCACCGATGTGGTCATAAGCAGAGGTTAAGTGGTCTAAATTATCATCATACTTGGAAAGGTCAACATCTGATGTTCTTGTGTCAACAACTCTTGTTGCGCCTGTCTTTGTCTTAATTTCACGAACGCCATCATCTTCCTTTTGTGGCTGCTTCTTCTTTGGTGTTACGTTATACTTTGGCTCTCTTTCTTCCTTATCGAAAAATCCGCCCTTAAATCCGTTATCCTTGTTAAAGTCCTTATTAAACGGTTTCTTTTCGCCGTTAAAGTCCTTATTAAACGGTTTCTTTTCGCCGTTAAAGTCTTTATTAAACGGTTTCTTTTCGCCGTTAAAATCCTTATTAAACGGTTTCTTTTCGCCGTCAAAGTCCTTGTTAAATGGTTTTTTCTCGCCATTAAATTCCTTATTGAAAGGCTTCTTCTCGCCACTTGCGTCCTTATTAAACGGTTTCTTTTCGCCGTTAAATTCCTTATTAAAAGGCTTTTCTTCCTTATTAAAAGGCTTCTTTTCCTCAACCTTAATTTCAGGCTTTCTCTCTTCAACCTTTTTCGCTGGCTGCTGGCTGCTAACTGCTGGCTGCTTTTCTTCCTTTGGCTCAGCCTTAACCTCTGGCTTTTTCTCTTCAACCTTCTTCGCTGGCTGCTGGCTGCTAACTGCTGGCTGCTTTTCTTCATTAGTCTCAGCTTTAACCTCAGGCTTTTTCTCTTCAACCTTCTTCGCTGGCTGCTGGCTGCTAACTGCTGGCTGCTTTTCTTCCTTTGGCTCAGCTTTAACCTCAGGCTGCTTATCCTCAACCTTTTCTTCAGCCTTCTTTGCTGGCTGCTGGCTGCTGACTGCTGACTGCTTACCTTTCGCCTTTGCGGAAGGTATAACCGCTTCGCCGCTTAAGTATTTATTCATGTTTTTTGTAGCTCTTTCTGTGGTAAACACATGAAGAACTGTTGACATATCGCCATTTTCAATATTGGTGGCATTGGCTTTTGCTTTAACGCCTGCTCTTTCAATAAGGTCAAGGGCGTCCTTTAAATCTAAGCCTAAATCCTTTGCAAAATCCTTTATTTTAGTCATATAGCTTACCTCACTTTTTTTAAGATATCCAAGCTATCCTTGGACAAGTGCTTTCAGTTGCTTTGAAAAATTGTCGTCCGTTACACCCACAACGCAAACATCTGTGTTCATTCCCACCATTTTGCCGATTTGGCTTGATGATGTGTCGATAATTATACATTCTGTGTTATAGAATTTACATTTATCGGTTATACGCTTTTTTGTGTTGTCCGATGCATCAGAGGTATAAAAAACTACCTTTACCTTACCGCTTGGGAGTGCTTTTGTCACCAAGGGAGTACCGATAACTACCTTTCCTGCACGACGACTAAGTCCTAGCATAGATAAAAACTTTTCTGCATTATTCGTCATTGATTTTCAATTTCTCCTGTTAGAGCGTTAATTAGCTCCTCGCTAATTTCCACCTCTAAATTGTTTTGTATTCTCTTTGACTTTATAGCTTTTTTTAGACACGCGCTGCTCTTACATATATATGCGCCTCTGCCTGATTTTTTACCTGTTAAATCAAGCTCAACGCTACCGTTCGGTAAACGAACAACACGTACCAGCTCCTTTTTAGGGAAGCTAGCCATACAGCCTAAGCATCTTCTTTCCGGTTGCTTTTTAATCTTTTCCATAGCAGCACCTCTTAATATTAGGGTTCGCTTCGCTCCAGCCGTCAGCCGTTAGCCGCTAGCTGTCAGCGAAATTTGCTTATAGCAATTTGTTTCCCTTTTATATAGTCTTAATATCAATCTTACAGCCTGTAAGTCTTGCTGCAAGTCTTGCATTTTGTCCCATCTTACCGATAGCTAATGATAATTGGTCAGGAGCTACGATAACCTTTGCGCTCTTTTCTGTTTCCATTTCAACGCTCTTAACTGATGCCGGAGAAAGAGCTGCCTTTACATACTCTGCCATGTTGTCGCTATATGGAACAACGTCAATCTTTTCTCCGTTAAGCTCATCAACAACGGCGTTGATTCTTGCGCCCTTATTACCGATACATGCGCCAACTGCATCAACCTCGCTGTCTCTTGAATAAACTGAGATTTTTGTTCTTGAGCCTGCTTCACGGCAAATATTCTTAATTACAACCACGCCCTCGTTAATTTCAGGAACCTCAGATTCAAAAAGTCTCTTAACTAAGCTTGGATGTGTTCTTGTAAGTGAAACGAGTGGACCTCTGTCATTTGAGTTTACCTGTGTTGCAAACACCTTAATTCTGTCATCAACCATAAGCTTTTCGCCCGGGATTTGCTCATTTTTAAGTAAAACTGCTTGTGAAATACCTGTATCAACTACAACGTTGCCTGTTGAATCCTCAACCTTAGTAACGATTGCTGAAAGCATTTCTCCGCGCTTATCCTCGTATTCTCTTGCTTGGTAGCTTCTTTCAGCCTCACGAATACCTTGGATAATAACCTGCTTAGCATTTTGTGCGCTTAAACGACCAAACTCCTTTGGTTGAAGCTCGTATTCGTAATCGCTGCCGATTGAACGCTTTCTTGAACGAGTCTTGAGCTTTAAGCCCTCCTCTTGATACTTCTTTTCAAGAGCTTCAATTTCTTCCTTTGTGATTTCTGTGTTAGGGTCCTCAACCTCTGCTACGATAAGATACTTACGGTAAACCTTCATATCCATCTTTTCAGGGTCCATTACAACTGTAATGTTTGTTGTACCCATTTCCTTCTTGCACGCTGCTGTTAAAGCTGCCTCAATCTTCTCAATCATGTAAGATTTTGGAATGTGGCGCTCCTTTTCAAGCAAATCAAGTGCCTCAAATAGTTCCTTGTTCATTTTATATACTCCTTTTATTTAATTACTTTGTAATCAGCTGTCAGCTGTTAGCCGTTAGCGGTTAGCGTGGTTAGATCAAGTGATTGCTTTTAAATGTATCAATCGTAAATCAAATTTTGCTGACTGCTGACTGCTGGCGGCTGACGGCTATTTTCAATTCTCAGAATTGAAAATATACATTCATCTTGGCAATAGCTTTTCTTGGAATTTCCTTGCCATCGATAGTTACGTTTTCTTCATCATAGCCATCAAGTGAGCCGATAATTTGCTTCGCTCCGTCAATAGGCGCGTAAAGCTTTGCAATTACCGTTTCGCCCATGCATACGGACATGTGGTAGTCTGTTTTTATATCTCTTTCAATTCCCGGAGAGGAAACCTCTAAGTGATAAGCATCATCAATTACGTCATGCTCATCAAGGACCGGATCAATGGCTCTTGACATTTTTTCGCAATCGTCAATGTCAATGCCGTTTGGAGAGTCAATAGTAATTCTTAAATAATATTCTGTGCCTTCCTTTACATACTCTAAGTCCCAAACTGAGTAGCCAAGGTCCTTGGCGGTTGCTTCAATAACGGGAAGTAAGTATGATACGATTTGTTTTGCGCTTTTCATGTTTCGCTCCTTTGCGGACTTTACACGCTGGTGAAACCGAAAAGCAAAATTTAATACTTTCCTTTGCACGTCGATACGATATCGAACCTTTTCAAGGAAGGAATTTTCCCTTTGGGAGAAATTCCGTTTTTGCTTTTCTATTTGTGAGACGCTACTCTGTCGTACACAAGTACGCCGACGTGTACCCGCTCCCAAATTTTCCCTCACCCTCTAAAGCCCTTGTTTTTGTTTACTTCGATAGAAATAGCCGTCAGCCGTTAGCCGCTAGCCGTCAGCGAGATTTGATGGATAGAAGACTAACCAAAAACGACCTTTTGTTAAGCTTATTTTACTGTAATTTGTTTGCAGCCTTTTGAATAGCCGTTAGCAGCCATTTGAAAACAATCCATCAATGTAACCTCGCTAACCGCTAACTGCTGACCGCTGATTGCTGACAAAAATCTCCGATTTTTGTCTAACAAAATGAGAGCAGACTTAAAATCTGCTCTCGCCGTGGTATCAACTGCGTGTATTATAGCACAAGAATTTTCCTTTTGCAAGTGTTTTTTAAAATTTTGTTAATATTATTTAATTCTATACACTTTATTTAAATATAATCTATATAATATTTACTATTAAATTAAGATTTTTTGCCCTTAATATTTACAAAAACATTTTTTTGTGGTACAATACTCTAATAAATATAATAAGGAGTGAATTATATGGATAATTTTAATAACATAAATAGCTCAAATGATATAAATAACGAAACACATCTTAGCACGCAAGCAGAGGTGCAAGAATTAGTGAGCGCTCCACAAGGCGAGGAGCTTATCCCGCAAGCTCCCCAACACGCCCCTAAGCAAAGCAAGGCGGTGGAAATTCTTATTGCACTTGCAAAATGCTTTGGCTTTCTTCTTGTATGGCTTGGAGTTCAGTTCGTTTTAGTGCAAATTATGGGCGTTGTAATAATGCTTCAAAACCCTACAATATCAGCCGAGGGACTTACAGAGGCTGTATATAAGTATTCTCTTGAATTAACCGTTGATACAAACCTTATAGCTTTAATCATCTTTTTCTTAATTTATCGCATAAGAGGTAAATCACTTTTAAAGAAAATTGATGTGTCATTGCCCGACAAATCATCATACGCCCCTGTGGCTATCGTTGGCGCAACGGGACAGTTTGTTACAGCGTTGATTTTAGGCTTACTTATGAATGTTTTAAACATTTTCCCACAAAAATGGGTTGATGCTCTTAATGATGCAAGCGGAGCTGTAACTGAGGGTAATCCTTTACTTTCGTTCTTTGCGGTGGTAATTTTAGCACCTCTATTTGAGGAAATTCTATGTCGTGGCTTAATTTTAAGCACGCTAAAAAAGGTAATGCCAAAATGGTATGCAATCGTGATTTCCGCATCTATTTTCGGTATCATTCACGGAAATCCAATTCAGTTTATTTATGCAACCTCAATCGGCATTTTGCTTGGTTGGCTTTACACTAAGTATGACTCAATTTTCGTGCCTATGCTTTGCCACCTTGCATTTAATTTAGTATCCACCTTGGTTGGATATATCGACCCTGAAAATGTGTTTGCAGCCGTGGTTTTAGGCTTAATTATGTACGCTTCAATACCTGCATTAGTGCTAGCAATCATATATATAAACACTAAAAAAATTCAAAAAAAGACCGAGGAAGTGTCTGAAAATCAAGCTTTTATCCCTGTTATTCCCGTAAATAACACACCCGAATATAACGCTAGCGTTATTTCAGAGCTTGAAGAGCAGCTTGAAGGAACAAATACAAATAATGAGGAGTAAACTATGAATATTTATAATACTTTAACAAAAAAGGTTGAACAGTTTAAGGAAAATGAAAACGGCAAGGTTAAGATGTACACCTGCGGTCCTACCGTTTATCACTTTGCACACATTGGAAATCTCCGTACCTATATGATGGAGGATATACTTGAAAAGTTCCTTCGTTACTCAGGTCTTGATGTACTTCGCGTAATGAACATTACCGATGTAGGACACCTATCAAGCGATGGCGACACAGGCGAGGACAAAATGCTAAAGGGCGCTAAGCGTGAAAAGAAAACCGTGCTTGAAATTGCAGAGTTTTACAAAAATGCATTCTTTGAGGACTGCAAGAAATTAAATATCAGAACTCCTGACATCGTTGAGCCTGCAACTAACTGTATTCCTGAATTTATAAAGACAATTGAGTCCTTAATTGAAAAGGGCTATGCATACGAGGCTGACGGAAATATCTATTTTGACACATCAAAATTAGAGGATTACAACGTTTTAACAGGACATTCAAGCGAGGAATTAATGGTTGGTGTTCGTGATGATGTTACCGAGGACTTAAGCAAGAAAAACAAGAGCGACTTCGTTCTTTGGTTTACAAAATCAAAGTTTGATGACCAAGAATTAAAGTGGAACAGCCCTTGGGGTATCGGTTATCCCGGCTGGCACATTGAATGCTCTGCTATTTCCATGAAGCATTGTGGCGAGTATCTTGATATTCACTGTGGTGGCGTTGATAACATTTTCCCACACCATACAAACGAAATTGCTCAAAGCGAAGCATATCTCGGACACAAGTGGTGCAATTATTGGTTCCATGTTCATCACTTAAATGATGAAACAGGCAAAATGTCAAAATCAAAGGGCGAATTTTTAACTGTTTCACTTCTTGAAAGTAAGGGATATAACCCACTTGCATACAGATTTTTCTGCTTACAATCACATTACAGAAAGCCACTTACATTCTCTTATGACGCTTTAGACCAAGCAACGGTAACATACAATAAGCTACTCAAGAGAATTGATGCATTAAATCCAAATACAGAGGTTGACAATGCATATTTTGAAAGCGCAAAAGCTAAATTTATCGACACAGTAGGCAACGATTTGAATACTGCACTTGGTATTACATGTATTTACGATGTATTAAAAGCAGACACAACCGATGCTACAAAATTAGCAATTTTAAAGAGCTTTGATGAGGTGCTTTCAATCAATCTAGTAAGAGAAAAAACCGAGGAAGCTCCAAAGGAAAAGACAGAATTTGAGCTTCAAATTGAAGCCCTCATTGAGGAAAGAAAGCAAGCAAAGAAGGACAAAAACTTTGCACGCGCTGATGAAATCAGAAATCAACTTGCTTCCATGGGCGTAACTATTAAGGACACAAGAGAAGGAACAACATACACCATCGGTTGATGGTGTATGTAGCTAAATTTGCGTAAACGCAAGCTAAATTGACCTTCAGTCAGCTAAATTCCTTACGGAGCTAAATTGACCTTCGGTCAGCTAAAAGAAGCAAATTTAATTTAGCTTCACGAAGTGAAATTTAGCTAACGCGAGCGAATGTGAGTGTTAATTTAGCTACGGAGCGTAGCGAAGTAATTTAGCCAAAAAGACTATTCTTGCCAATTACAAGCTGCTAATCACTGTTTTTCACAAAAATACAAATCTAACTTTGCTAACAGCTAACGGCTGTGAGCGAAGCGAACCACTAAAAAGCTACTGAAAGGAGCTTTTGAACATGAACTGCGAATCATGCGAACACTACGACTACGATGAGGAATACGAAGCATATGTGTGCAAATTAGACCTTGACGAAGACGAATATTTAAAATTTATTACTAACCAAACACAAAACTGTCCGTATTTTAAATTCTACGACGAATATAAATCTGTACAGAAGCAGAATTAATTTTATTACCGTCAATGAAACAAAGGAGCAAAACCATGAAAGACTGTCCAAATTGCAATGCAAGTGTACCTGATATAGCGAACTTCTGCCCTAAGTGTAGATTTAATATAAAGCGATATGAGGAAGAAAAGCAAAACAAGGTTTTGTACTGTATGAATTGCGGTGCAGAGCTTTTAAGTGACGCTGATTTCTGTATAGAGTGTGGTGCTGACATTATAAAAGACGGAAACGTGCCAAGTCAAGCAGAAGCAACTGATACCTTTAATTTTGGTATTGTGGACTCCTTATCCACAGTTGCCACAAAACAACTATATGACAACGAGGGGCTCACTGTCGAAAACGGTGTTTTAGTAGGATATACAGGCAAAAAAAGAACCGTTACTATTTTTGGCTCTATTGAAGAGATTTTTGACAGAGCATTTAAAGATAACAATTTTGTTACAAGCGTCATTATCGAAGAGGGTGTACAAACAATTGGAAAAGAAGCATTTGCTAACTGCTCTGACCTTAAGGAAATCACTATACCCTTATCTTGCAAAAGAATATACGAAAACACATTTGCAAGGACACACGTTGAAACCTTAATTCTTTTCGAAATGAACGAGGACACACTTGCACTTTTCACAAGCGAAACCGCTAAAAAATACTTGTCTAAGGAAGAAATTAGCAATTTCATCAACACCCGCGATGATAAATTAATCATCGACGTAAAAGGAATGGAAAAGCTATCAATGGACAGATACCAAAAGGAAGAGGATGAAAGAAGACGCATTGAGGCTGAGCGTAAAGCTGAAGAGGAAAGAAAGCGTTTAGAAGCCGAGCGCAAGGCTGAAGAAGAAAGAAAGCGTATTGAAGACGAGGAAAGAAAACGCAAGGCTGAGCAAGACAGACTAAACAGATTGTTTTCTATTAAAGATAACATTTTAATAAAATATATCGGTGATGAAAAAGACGTTGTTATTCCGAGCTTTGTTACGTCAATTGGCGAAAAAGCATTTTATGATTGTAAGCACTTAACAAGCGTTGAAATTCCTAATAGTGTTACAGCCATTGGCGAATATGCGTTTTCTAATTGCTTAGGTTTAACAAGCATTGAAATTCCTAATAGCGTTACTTCCATTGGTAACTTTGTGTTTTATGGTTGCTTGGGCATTAAAACTCTTTCGATGAGCCAACACAATGAATATTATACGGTGGTAGACGGCGTTATTTACACTAAAGATAAGAAAACCTTAGTAGCATATGTTGTCGAAAACAACGCAACGTGTTTTTCTATCCCAGACCATGTCAAGACAATTAACGCCTATGCATTTTCAGGCCATAAAAATCTACAACAAGTTTCAATACCAAATAGTGTTACTTCCATTGGCGGATATGCGTTTTATGGTTGCTTAGGCTTAACAAGCATTGAAATTCCTAATAGCGTTACAGCCATTAGTGAATATGCGTTTTATGGTTGCTCAGGCTTAACAAGCATTGACATTCCAAATAGTGTTACTTCCATTGGCGAAAAAGCGTTTTGTGATTGCTCAAGTTTAACAAGCATTAAAATTCCTAGCCATATTACTTCCTTTGGCATGGGTAAATATTTGGGCAGAGGTAATTTTTCTGATTTTGAAAATTTGACAACTGTTGAAATTACCGACGATGCTACCACCATTCCTGATGGCATGTTAGATGGTTGTAAAAAGTTAACTACTTTTAAAATTCCTGATAGCGTTACTTCCATTGGCGAAAATGCGTTTTATGGTTGCTCAGGCTTAACAAGCATCAAAATTCCTAATAGCGTTACATCTATTGGCGCTTCTGCTTTTTTATATTGCTCAGGCTTAACAAGCATCGAAATTCCTGATAGTGTTACTTCCATTGGCGAAAAAGCATTTTATGGTTGCACAGGTTTAACAAGCATTAAAATTCCTAGCCATTTTACTTCTCTTGGCGAGGGCAAATATAACGGCAGAGGTAAATTTTCTGATTTTGAAAATTTGACAACTGTTGAAATTACCGACGATGCTACCACCATTCCTGATGGTATGTTTGATGGTTGTAGAAGGTTAACTACTTTTAAAATTCCTAATAGCGTTACTTCCATTGGCGATAGAGCATTTTATGGTTGCTCAGGCTTAACAAGCATTGAAATTCCTGAAAGTGTTACTTCCATTGGCGAAAAAGCGTTTTGTGATTGCTCAAGTTTAACAAGCATTAAAATTCCTAATAGCGTTACTTCCATTGAAAATGAGGCGTTTTATGATTGCTCAGGCTTAACAAGCATTGACATTCCTGAAAGTGTTATTTCCATTGGCGATAGTGCATTTTTTGGTTGCTCAGGCTTAACAAGCATTAAAATTCCCAGCCATATTACTTCTCTTGGCAAGGGCAAATATTGGGGCAGAGGTAAATTTTCTGATTTTGAAAATTTGACAACTGTTGAAATTGGAGATGGGGCTACCACCATTCCTAATGGTATGTTTGATGGTTGTACAAAGTTAACTACCGTTAAATTTCCCGATAGCGTTACTTCCATTGGCAACCTTGCATTTAGAAATTGTGAGTGCTTAACAGACCTTGTAATTCCAAACGGTGTAACCACTATCTCATATGGTATGTTTTCCGGTTGTACAAGCTTAACAAGCATTGAAATCCCTGACAGTATTACTTCAATTGAAACGGATTCAAATGATTTGTTTTATAACCACTATTCCTATGGTGCGTTTTATAATTGCACAAGTTTAAAAAGCATTAAGATTCCTAACAGTATAACCTCCATTCCGTGCCATACGTTTTTTAATTGCTCAGGCTTAACGTCGATTGAAATTCCAAGTAGTGTTACAAGAATTGAGAGTCGCGCCTTTAGTGGTTGCACAGGCGTTGAAAAGCTTGTGATAAGTCCTGACAATGAGCATTATACAGCGATTGACGGAGCTATTTACTCTAAAGATAAAAAAACATTGATAGAATATATTGGCGAAAACAATCAAACAAGCTTTACTATTCCTGACCATGCGACCTCAATTAGTAGATACGCATTTTCAGGCTGTAAGAATTTACAAAAAGTAACGATACCAAATAAATTTACTTCTATTGAGAATAATATGTTTGAATTTTGTACAAGTTTAACAAGCGTTGAAATTCCTGATAGTGTTACTTCCATTGGCGAAAAAGCGTTTTGTGATTGCTCAGGGTTAACAAGCATTAAAATTCCTAATAGCGTTACTTTCATTGACGACTATGCGTTTAACGGTTGCACAGGTTTAACAAGCATTGAAATTCCAAGTAGCGTTACTTACATTCGCGGTAGTGCGTTTTATAATTGCACAGGGTTAACAAGCATTGAAATTCCAAGTAGCGTTACAGCCATTGGCAACTATGCGTTTTATGTTTGCACAAGCTTAACAAGCATCAAAATTCCTAATAGTGTTACTTACATTGGCAATAGTGCATTTCATGGTTGCACAAGCTTAACAAGCGTTGAAATTCCAAGTAGCGTTACTTCCATTGGCAGTTGTGCGTTTTATGGTTGCACAGGGTTAACAAGCATTGAAATTCCAAGTAGCGTTACAGCCATTGGCAATAGTGCATTTCATGGTTGCTCAGGCTTAACAAGCATTGAAATTCCAAGTAGCGTTACTTCCATTAGCAATAGTTCATTTTATGGTTGCACAGGGTTAACAAGCATTGAAATTCCAAATAGTGTTACTTCCATTGGCGAAAAAGCGTTTTGTAATTGCTCAGGCTTAACAAGCATTAAAATTCCTGATAGCGTTACAACCATTAGTGAATATGCGTTTTATGGTTGCTCGGGTTTAACAAGCATTAAAATTCCTGGACATTTTACTTCCCTTGGCTTAGGCAAATGTGAAGGCAGAGGTAATTTTTCTGATTTTGAAAATTTAACAACTGTTGAAATCGGAGATGATGCTACAACTCTTCCTGATGGTATGTTTGATGGTTGTACAAAATTGACTACCGTTAAAATTCCCAATAGCGTTACAGCTATTGGCGAAAAAGCGTTTAGTGGTTGCTCAGATTTAACAAGCATTGATATTCCTAATAGCGTTACTTCCATTGGCAAATATGCGTTTAGCGGTTGCACAGGGTTAACAAGCATCGAAATTCCAAAAAGCGTAAAAACTATTGATGAGTGTGCCTTTTATGGATGTAAAAACCTAAAAAGCGTTAAATTTCCACTATTCAGCAAATGCGTATGCAAAACCGATTGGAAAAAGGATATAAAAATGTAATACCTCATTTGAACCTCATTCAAATGAGGTTGTCCTACGGACAAATGAGGTACTACGCAATGAAGTTGCCTTCGGCAAATTGGCTATAATTAGCCACCCCTATTCCCTAATTTTCAGGAGCGAGATTATGAATTTCAAAAACAAAATAGTTCTTGCTCCAATGGCAGGAATAACGGACTATGCATTCCGTGAAATTGCAAGGCGATACGGCGCTGACCTTTGCGTTAGCGAAATGGTAAGCGCCAAGGCTGTGCATTATAAGGATGAAAAAACAGCCACTCTTGCACACATAAGAGAAAATGACAAGCCTATCGGCATTCAAATTTTCGGTAGTGAGCCTGATATTATGGCGGAGTGCGCCTTTCTCATGTCAAATGCTACATATGAACACGCAAAAAGCAATATCACACCTGACTACATTGATATAAATATGGGCTGTCCCGTTAAAAAGATTGTATCTAACGGTGAGGGCAGTGCGCTACTTAAAAACCCCGACCTGTGTGGACAAATCGTAAAAAAATGCGTGGAAGCAACCAAGCTTCCCATAACTGTAAAAATACGCGCTGGCTGGGACAAGCATTCAATTAACGCCACAGAGGTGGCTAAAATTGTTGAAGCTAACGGTGCAAGTGCTATTGCCATTCACGGTCGTACAAGAGAGCAAATGTACGAGCCTTATGCCGATTGGCAAATTATAAAAGAGGTAAAGAAAGCGGTCAGTATTCCCGTTATCGGTAACGGAGATGTTTTTACCGCGCAAGATGCAATAAGAATGTATGAGGAAACAGGCGTTGACTCCGTAATGGTCGGCAGAGGCGCACTTGGAAATCCCTTTATTTTTGAGGAAATAAAGTGCCTTTTAAGCGGAAAATCATACACTCCCCCCACCGTTTCTGAAAAAATCGCCACCGCACGCGACCAGGTCGCTCTTATGATAGAGGACAAAGGCGAAGCTATCGCAATCTGCGAAGCACGAAAGCACCTTGCATGGTACATCAAGGGACTTCGCGGTTGTACCGATATTAAGGTGGCTATTAACAAGGCTACAACATTTGATGAGTTAAACGAAATATTGACAAGTTATGAGCATTCACTGATTTAAGCCACCTTAATATCAGTTATGATTGCTACGCAAGCTATGAGACTTTGTCGTTATGAACGCTACGCGTGTTATGAGCCTAAAGGCGTTTAAGGTTAGTTGTTAGCAATCATATCATAACTTTTTGCCTTGCAAAATTCATAACGCTTGCTTGCAAGCTTATAACATTTACGAAGTAAATTCATAACTTATATAAATCAACCAATAATCAAATCTCGCTGACAGCTGACGGCTAACCGCCAACCGCTGCCCGCACGAAGTAAGGACCTATATGAAAAAAACAAAACTACTATACCCCTTCATCTGCCTTCTTGCCGCAATAATCTGGGGACTAAGCTTCCCTTTTCAAGATATGGCAGGAGAAAACGCCCATATATTTGACGGCTTTATGTTTAACGGTCTGCGCTTTTTAATAGGCGGCTTGGTTGTTATTCCTGTTTTCCTTCTTTTTGAAAAGGAAAAGGAGCTAAAAGCAGAGGAAAGAAAGGTCAAGCACAAAAACACCGTGCTTCTTGGCATAATTTCCGGTCTTATTCTCTCTTGCGCATCGGTTTTACAGCAATTCGGTATTCAAATGACGGGAGAAAGCGGAAAAGCAGGCTTTATTACAGGCTTATACCTAATCATTGTGCCTGTTGGAGCTTTCATTTTGTTTAGACAAAAGGCTTCCCTTTTTGTTTGGATTGCTATTCCTATTTCAGTTTTAGGCTTATATTTCCTATCAATTTCCGATGGCTTTACAATCAAAACAGGCGATATTTTAGTAATCTTATGTGCATTCGGCTACGCGGCGCAAATTATCTTTATTGACCGTGTTAGCACAAAAATCAGCGCAATCAGATTTTCCTGCACTCAATTCCTAACCACCGCCGTGGTTTGCATTATACTCAGCCTATTTTTCGGTCATACTACATGGGAGGGCGTTGTTTCAACAATCATTCCTATTCTCTACTGTGGCGTATTCTCCGCTGGCGCGGCGTTTACTCTCCAGGTTGTAGGACAAAAGCACACCCCACCGGCAGTTGCATCAATTCTCTTTGCCACTGAGGGACTTTTCGCCACAATCTTTGAGTGCTTAATTGAGCTAAAGCTCCCAAGCCTAAAAATCACAATCGGCTGTGTCCTTATGCTTGTAGCCATTATGCTTTCACAGATAACTTTTTCTCCAAAGAAAAAGCTATAATGCGACTTTATCGCAATTCATGGCAACGCCAATTCACTGACTTACTTTTTTCTTTGGAAAAAGAAAAAAGATAAGCAAAAAAGAAACCAAATATTAAACAATAATCAACACTACTTGCTTTATTTCCTTCTTTGGAAAAGAAAAAGTTAAGCAAAAAGAGGCAACAATATGAAAAATCTCGCCAAATTTCTTTTGAAAATTCTCAAGTACCTTATAATCTCGGTACTTCTTGTTGTTACGCTTCCGTTTTGGCTTATATATTTAATTACAACAATATTTGACCGCATTAAATACAAAAGGTCGGAGTTTTACAAGGATTTTAAGATTCCATATTCCCGATATATTGAATCCTCCTACATATATCAAATTTACCCCTATGTAAAACCAAATCCAAGCATTGAGCTTGTCAAGGAAATCGGAACGGACTTTTACCTAAAAGGCGAAAGCGCAATCGGTATTCTCTGCCCCTTTATGGGAATTTACTACGATAACGACAAAATTATGTACTCCGTCGAGGAGCACGATGAAGAAACGCTTTCTTACTACAATCTCACGTACGAATACGAAAAATTAGCCGAGCAATACAAAGCTCTTGGCAAGCCCGTCAAGCTTCTTGTCTATGAGGACCATTTCGAAACCGAAAGACAATTTTCTCTTGCCAAAAACGACGATTTATTCATTACTATTGAGAGCCTTGAGGATTATAAAACCATAAAATTCTAATAAACACGCCTGTAAATCCTATGATTTACGGGCTTTTCTTATACAAACGTTTCAATTTTTTTGAACCTGCAAAGCAAACACATACGCCTTGAAAAATTTAAAATCCCCAAAACTGTACCGGTCAATACCGGTTTTTTTATTTTATAATGTAGTTAAGGTTCGCTACGCGAACAGCCATCAGAAAAGCCTTCCTCCGGGAGGAAGGGGGAGATTCCCCTTTTAGGGGAAATGTCGCAAAGCGACAAAAGGGAACCGCCTCGGCAAGAGGACAGAATGTGGTGGAAGGAGCAAGCGTTTTAATGCGTTCTCCCTCCCAGAAGGAGCCTAAGGGTTAGCGGTCGGCGAGATTACTTTGCCGCCGTTTTTTCAAACCTTTAACATCTCACAATATGCATTAAAATTAGGTATGTAAGTATGCATACCAAGATACCAAAATGAGGTATTGACTCCGTTAATACGAAGAATTTGTTTTCAAGCCCGAAGCGCTTGCGTTAGTCATACAAAGAGAAAAACGATATTATAAGTTAGGTATGTAAGTATACATACCTACATACCAAAATGAGGCATTGACTGCGTTAATACGAAGCGTTTGCCTCGCAAAAAAGTGTACCGGTCAGTCCCGGTTTTTTTATTTTATAATGTTGTTAAGGTTCGCTACGCGAACAGCCATCAGCCGTCAGCGGTTTTCCACAAGCTGTTAGCGGTTAGCAGTTAGCGATTAGCGAGACTAGTTAAATGATTATAAAGGAGAATTTATGGAACAACAAGGCTGGGTAAAATTTTATAGGGAATGGT
>JBGVPY010000055.1:0-1944 GCA_045127235.1 Eubacteriales bacterium | reverse complement strand
CCATATCTTTTTTACCGTCATGGTTCCAATCATGCATTGCCATAGCCTGTACTCCTTTCTGATTTTCTTCAGAAATAGGCGTTTGCAAAACGCCACAAGCCGCATAAATACGGCATATTTTTTGTTACAAAATAAAATATCTCCTCACGGGTTATGGTATAATAGAATTGACAAGAAACTAACTACCAACCCCCGAAAGGAGACATTTATATGATACCACATAAACAACTAAAATTGGCAGATATTTTTGAAGATTGTAAAAATATTTTTGAAGAAGACAAACCTCAGTTTCTTTCTTTACTCGAGGAACACATTAATCTTAGTGATTATATTCCTCTTGAATTCTATAACCATTTTTATGCATCAACGGGACGTTCCCGTAAATACTCTTTAACTTCCCTTTTATGGGCTGTGATCCTACAGAAAATATTTTCTATTCCTACAGATCAGCTGTTACTTGTTTTTTTACATTACTCTCAGCATCTTCGTGATTTTTGTGGTTTCAAAAAAGTTCCTGATGCTTCTAAAATCACTCGTTTCAAACAAGATTTTGAAAATGATATTGAAAATGTTTTTCATAACCTTGTTGACATTACAGAACCAATCTGCAAGGCTATTGATTCTGAAAAAGCGGATATGCTTTTGTTTGACACTTCCGGTATCGAAGCATGGGTTACAGAAAACAACCCAAAATTCGCCAACCGCATTATCAAACAGTTAAAAGCCTATGCAAAAACTTTGGAATCTAATAATGATTTCGATCCCTATAAAGTTGCATATGGCTCCATGCCATCACACGCAACTGCAAATCCGGCCATCCAGCAAATGTATATAAATGGTCATTTCTGCTATGCTTACAAGTTTGGCATTGTCACAAATGGTCTTGGTATCATCCGCCATATTTCTTTTTATAACAAAGACTTTTTAGATGCTCATCCGGAAGTCATTGTTGAAAAAAAGGAAAAATCACCTGACGAAGATAAATCATTGGCAGATGCCAAAGCACTCATTCCCACATTGGATGATTTTTTCAAAAAACATCCAATGATTAAACCGGATACATTTCTTGGTGATGCTGCTTTTGATTCTATTTCCATTTACAAATATCTTTTGGAAGATACCGGTTTCAAAAGAGCATATATTCCTTTGAAAAATAAACTTTTCATTCCTGATACTGACTACAAGACAGATGCCAATGGAATTCCTTGTTGTCCTAACGATCCGTCCCTTCCCATGAAAAGAGAAGGAAGTAAATCACATCTTCGTTGTGGTGTACCAACGATGAAATTTGTCTGTCCAAAAATGAAATGGGTTTGGGACAAAGAACGTAAGCGTTCTTACCGCAAATGTGAATGCGAAAATCCTTGTACAACCTCGTCCTGTGGACGAATGATTTATGTTTATCCAGAGCAAAATTTACGTGCTTATCCTGGCACCACGCGTGGTAATGAAGAATGGGATGCAACATACAAAATCCGTGTAAATGTTGAAAAATCCATCAATCACATCAAAGACAGTTTTTGCCTGGCAAATCGAAAAACACAAAACGCTAAAACATTACATTCTGATTTGCTTATTGCGGGAATTGCCCAGCTAATAACAGTTATACTAGCAGATAAAATCCATCACCACGAATACATCCGAAGTCTGAAACCTTTAATTGCATAGGACTTACCAGTTTAAAAGCCGTTTTTTTGTATGGCTTATTAAAGTGCGCCTAAAATTGAAGTAATTGTATCTTGCTGTAAATATTTGTAATTTATCCCATTTTCATGGTCGTGTTATCTGATTTTAGATGTTAGTTTCGCAATTACCTAAATAGTTGAACCTTAACTATACTGTTACCTTTTTACATAGAAAAAGGCCAAAATAGTTACAACTATTTCAGCCTTCTATCATATGCCTTTTTCTTATGTCCTTTACAGCGTAATGCTAAGAACTTGT
>JBGVPY010000054.1:0-1760 GCA_045127235.1 Eubacteriales bacterium | reverse complement strand
AAGGATCCCTCTGCCCGAGTGCTCTCAAACTACGGAGCCAGCGGCGTATAAACGAAAAATCAGAGCTGCGTTTTTTGAGAACGCGGCTCGTTTTTTTATTAAATTATATTGACAAATAAGAAAAAAAGGTGTATAATAATTACGTGAGGGCAATGGCGTCTTCCGATCATCATCGGGCGTAGATGTACGTTCGGTTTTATCGGGGCGAGTTGTCCGTATTTTTATTTAACTGCAAAACTAAATAAATGCAAAGGCAAAGGCGTCTTAATGTTTCACTGCATTGAGTGCTTTTGCCTTTTTTTGTTGGTGTTATGAATTCATTTTTATTTGCATTCAGGGTGATTGGCCCTATTATTTTGATCGTAGGATTTGGCTATTTGTTAAAAAGCATTGGACTTATACATCAAGAATTGATAAAGCTGACAAACCGGCTGATTTTTCAATTGCTGTTGCCGATTATGCTTTTTACCAATGTTTGTGGCATAGAAGATACCACGCAAGTTGGTTGGATATATATATTATATTCCGCCGCGATCATTCTTCTGATATTTTGTATAGCCCTTCCTTTATCGTATTTCTTAACTTCTAAAAAAGAATGTCGTGCTCCTTTAATTCAGAGTGCATACCGTTCTAACTATGCCCTAATCGGTATTTATTTGGCTGTTTCGCTTTGCGGTGCTGAGGCGGGTGGCACTGCAACCATTTTGTCATTAATCTCTATACCGTTATTTAATATTTTAGCTGTCATTACTTTTTCTGTTTTTGAGTCATCAAAAAAGAAGGTAAACATTGGAAAAATACTAATTGAGATTGCAAAAAATCCGTTGATTATTGGTATTATTCTTGGAGTAGTAGTTATATTGATAAAGAATTTACTTTTAGGTGCGGGATTAGAAGCATTTGCTTATGATAATTTTGTTTTCCAAGTATGTTATGAAGCGTTGCAGGATTTGGCTAAAATAGCAACCCCTCTGGCGCTTTTGATGTTAGGGGCACAATTTGAATTTACATCCACAAAAAAGTGGCGCAAAGAGATTATTGCCGGAGTTTTGCTAAGAACCGTGATCGCCCCAATCATCGGAATTGGTTTTGCAGTTTTGTTTTTTGATTTTGAACCCAAAGAATATGCGTCAATGGTCGGTTTGTTTTGCACACCTGTTGCGGTTTCCATAGTGCCTATGGCACAGGAGATGGGAAGCGATGCAGAATTCAGTGGACAGTTAGTTGTTTTTACGACTATATTTAGTACGATATCAATTTTCGTTTTTTCTGTTTTGCTGAAAGCTGTAGGGGCGCTGTAAAACGTAATAATTTCATACATAGTAATCAATATATGGAGGTATATACACATGGAAAAGAGAGAACAACTTTACGAGGGAAAAGCCAAAAAGGTCTTTGCGACGGACGATCCCGAGCTGCTCATCGTATCCTACAAGGACGACGCAACGGCATTCAACGGACTCAAAAAGGGAACGATCGTCGGTAAAGGCGTGATCAATAACAAAATGAGCAATCTTTTGATGCAAAGGCTGGAAAAGGCGGGTATTCCCACCCATTAT
Source organism: Eubacteriales bacterium (assembly GCA_045127235.1). GTDB lineage: Bacteria > Bacillota > Clostridia > Oscillospirales > CAG-272 > RGIG2000. The sequence continues at coordinate 201 of JBGVPY010000054.1, read as the reverse complement.
GTGGAGGAGCTCAGCGAGAGGGAAACTCTTGTCAAGAAGGTATCCATTGTACCGCTTGAAGTTATTGTGAGAAATATTGCCGCAGGTTCGTTTTCCAAGAGATACGGCGTGGAGGAAGGAGTTGTTTTCGATTCTCCAACCATTGAGTTCTCATATAAAAACGATGAGCTTGGTGATCCGCTCCTTGACGAGTATCACGCA
>JBGVPY010000053.1:0-17235 GCA_045127235.1 Eubacteriales bacterium | reverse complement strand
ACCTTACAATGTTAAGTAAGCTGGCAGAATATTATAGCGTTAGCGCGGATTATATTTTAGGAATAAATTCAGCAAAAGATATTAAATCCACAGACTTATTGAAGCAAGAGCTTTCAGTGCTTGATTTTGAAGGCGGCATTTTAAAAACATTCCAAATTAACTTTGAAATGCTAAGGACAAAGATTATGGAATCGATTAGCACACCTACTGATAAGAAAACAATTGTGCCAAGCAGTGATATTTTAGATGGACATTATTTTTGCCGTTCCCAAGTAGAAACAAACGAAGAGTTTGAAATGCATCTAAATACAGATGATTTATCAATGTATATTCAATTGCTTGGTAATAGGAATAATTTTGAGTGGCTAGCCAAAGAGGACATTCAAAATAAAATATCTAAGCTGTTTAGTTTCCTTTCAAAACCGGATGCTTTAAAGGTTATAAAGCTGATTCATACTAAAACAACATCAGGAAATATTTCAGCATCATTTGTTGCTAAAAGGACAGGGCTTACCGATGAAATAGCCACAGAAATTTTAGATGAAGCATGTAGTATAGGCTTATGTACAAAAAATGTAGCACACATAAAGGATAAAGAGATTACTATTTATATGTCAAATGGCTCGGGAAAAATATTATCTCTTGTTTGCATAGCGTATGAATATATGTGTGGTGATAGACTTAATGACTACATGATTGGCGCACAAAATTGTAGGCTAATTGATGGAGGTAAAATATGAGCTTAGGTGAAAATATCAAAAAATATAGATTAAAAAAGAAGCTAACGCAGGAGCAGCTTGCAAATTTGCTTTATGTTTCTTCACAGGCAGTTTCAAAATGGGAATGCAATGAAAATTTTCCTGATGGCTCATTGCTTGTGCCACTTGCAAATGCATTAGGCGTTTCTCTTGACATACTGTTTGAAAACAAAAATATTTGCTTTAATGATGCCGTAAGGAGTGTTTCAATATTTATGCGAAATAATACAAGCGAAAATAAATTTGAGCTTGTAAGAAGCATTTGTTGGCATTTGCAAGAAGCATTATTCGGAATACACGAGGAAGATTCGTTTGGAATAAAAGAAGATGACAATGATATTATATACAAGTGTGGTGTAGGCACTAATAATAACTCATACATTCTAAAAGAAAACGGCTTTACTCAAATATCAAACGGTCGTTCTCCATATTTTGCGGTCTTTCCAGAACCAAAGGATGGTTGGGCGCAGACAATAGAGGATGGCGAAAATATACGAAAAATATTTGAATGTTTTGCAGATATAGATACAATGAAAGCAGTTCTGTTTGTGCAAAAAGCAGGCGTTGAATATGTTTTTGACAAAGAGCATTTATGCCAAAAATGCGAAATAGACAATTCGAGCATTGATAAAGTAATCAGCAATTTAATGTATCTAAGGCTCATATCGGAGATAAAAACAAGCATTGATAACGAGGAGCATATTCTTTATACAACTGCACCTTCTCACAAGGTAATTTCATTATTTTTAATGGCTAACGAATTTTATTACAAGGGTGGTTATTCAACTCAAATACATTGTAGAAAAACACCATTTTTGAAATAAATTCAGCAAAACTGAAATAAATCGTTTTTAGTCGAGAAATATGTGAAATTTAATGTTAAAATAAAGTCAGTAAAACGGAGTGCACCGCTGTTTACAAAAATGAAAGGAGCTTATTATGGAAAATAATGAACTTATAACTAACGCTTTACGTTATATCAATGGCGAATGCAAAAATAGTGAACTTACCATTGAGGATATCGCTGTAAACGCAGGTTTCTGTACTGACTATTTTAATCGCATATTTTTAAATCATACCGGCTTTAATGTAATGGAATATGTTCGTTTTACTCGACTTAGTTATGCTGCGACAGAGTTAAGACGCACAGATAACTCTATACTTGATATCGGCTTGAAGTACGGTTATGACTCACACGACGGATTTACTCGCGCTTTTAAAAAGCAATATGGAAAAACGCCCAGTGAATACAGAGAGGAAATGAAAAATATTCCTGTAACGTTTGCAGACTATAATATGAATGCAACGTCTGGAAATAGAGTTACTCACGCACTAAGCGAGTTTAAGCAAATCCTGTCAGATATTGTAATTGATTATCTGTTGAAACTTGATGCTAAAAAATTCGGTTATGATGCGTTATCTATTAAATGGAATGGCACGTCTATTTTAACCGATTGCGATTTTGAAGAAAACGGTTGTTTTATCGGCGCAGATATGTTTTTTGAAGAAAAGCCATATTTATACTTACATGTAAGACATAAAGAAGATATTGCACGATATGTAAAAACACTTATAAAACTAAACCAAGCGTTATACAATTATCGGTTGAAGAAGAAATAAGTGAGCAAGAAATAAAAGATTGTTTAAGTGACGTAAAATATAACAATCTTAAATCTTTGCCACAAGCAATGTATTTTGGTGAACCATTTAAAATTCCTAAGTCAGAATATACGATGCGTTTTCTTAATGAAAACGATATGAGTAAAGCGCTTAATTGGGCAGAAGAAATGAACGTTGACAAAGATTGGACTTGGGGACTTAATCATATATTAAAGTTTCCACGTGAAAGTCATCCGGATGATCAACCAATAGGTATGTTTTGTAAAAATAAATTAATAGGCGTATCAAGGGTTTCTTTAATGGAAGCCCACGGATTTAAGATTAATAACTGTATTGTTACTGCTATATTGCCTAAATATAAAATAGATAAATTACACGAGTTGCTTTATAAATTTTCTCTTAACGAAATGATTAAGCAAGGATGTATTCCTTATGAGGATATGCAATTTGGCGAACAAGCAAAAAACAACGGTAATTTTACAGCAATAGATGTTGGTTATGAAATTGTAAAATACACAAGACTAATAGAGTTTTAAACTTAAACCTCCTAAAAGGCGAGTGTTGATTTTCAACACTCGCTTTGCTGTGCAACTCAACATTCCGTTTAGTTTTTGTTGCTTTTCTGTATGTGTAAATGGTATAATAAATGTGATACAATATAGTTACGGTACCGAAATACACTTTACGGAGGACTATTATGGCAAGAACAATTGGCGAAATAATTAAAGAATTAAGAATACAAAGAAAGATGACACAGGAAGAGCTTGCGGAGCTTGTTGGTGTAACGCCGCAAGCGATATCAAAATGGGAAAGAGATGTGGGATATCCCGACGTTACACAAATAGTTCCATTATCAAAGGCATTTGGAGTGTCAACTGATGAAATACTTGGTGTGAATTTTGGTGATGATGAAAAACAAGTAGAAGAATGTATTTTTTCATCTTACAAAGCTGTTGTTACAGATGGTTATGAAAGAGCAATAAAGATTTTAAGAGAGGCCCAATCTAAGTTTCCAAGGTCTTATTTAATAAAAATCAGGCTTGCTAATACTTTAATTTCATCTAATTTTAAAAACAAAGACAAGGCAGTTTATAATGAAGTTATTAACATTTTAAATTATGTCCTTGAGCATTGTACCGATAGTGGAATAAGAAATCAGGCTCTTGATTCTTTAGCAACAGCTTACGATTATATAGGCGAAAAAGAAAAAATGATGCAAATCGTTGAGCAAATGGTTCCATTCTTATATTCAAGAGAGCAATTTATGCTACATAAATGGGGAAATTATGGTCAAGAAGGATTGGAGAAAAAACAAAGCTATTTGCTTGAGTTATTTAGTGAAATGCTACAATGCATAGATTTAATCTCATATCATTTTATTGATAAAAAATCGGTATATACAACTGAAGAAAAAATAATTATGCAAAAGCAAATTGTAGGCATAATGGATGTGCTATTTCCTGATGGTGATTATCAATTCCATTCGCAAGTCGCAGCTGATGCTTGTAAAACATTATTAAGATTGTATCTTGAAATTGAAGATACAGAAAATTCAATAAAGTATCTTGAAAGAGCGTGTGATTTCAGTGTGCATTTTGATACATATGAAATTAAACATCACACAACACCATTATTAAAAAACATTCTGGAAGCAGGTGGAATAAGAGTAGACGGAAAGTCATTAAGTGAAATTCTTTTGTCAGAACTAAAAGAAATAAACGGAATTGAAAAAATTATTAATGATGAAAGAGTAAAGACCGCGTTTTTAAAATTAGAAAAAGTAAAAACAGAAGAATACCGTTTGCGTGAGTATTTAAAAAAACATTAACTATAAGAAATCGCAAGTAATGATTTTTGATGCTTTCTTCGTTGCAATTAACGCATAATATTTTACTTTATCAAAGTATCCTTAAATTTCGGTGGGTGTATTTATTGACATAACTTAACTATTATGATAAAATTAAGAAAACCGTTATGGCGGGGTAATTTTATGAGACATATATTTAAATTAAATCAATTAAATAATGGACTAAGATTATACGCAAATTGGAGCGGAAATCTTTGTGATTTAACTTTAACTAACAATGGCGATAAGGAGCAGAAAATTGGCGATTTGACGCTATTTTCTGCCGATATGATATTTCCGTCAGATACGAAAATTTATGGAGAGGGCTATAATATGCTTTCTCAATATAATGGTACAGTTAAGGAATCAAAGCTTTTTGCGTCTTTTAGTGACTATGACCATTATAAACTTTATAAACCTGATGGAATAAATCAAGTTTATAATATGCTTATTTTATATCCAAAGGGACAAAAGCCCGTGTTAATAGGCTTTGCATCCTGTTACCGCTTTAGCGGTTGGATTCGTTTTAATGAGGAAACAATTCAAATTGCATTAAATGGCGAAAATATTAAAATTAAGCCAAATGAAACAATTAAACTTGAACAAATTTATATAGAGCAGGGCGATTACAACGATATAATTGACAATTTTGCAAAAGCAATAGAGAAAAATCATCCAAAAAGAAAATTTTCTGAAATTCCAACAGGATGGTGCTCTTGGCTTGTTTACGGTCCAAATGTAACCGCACAAAACATTTATGATAATCTTGATGCTATCAAAAAGTATAATCTTGACTTGAAATACATTCAAATTGATGATGGATACCAAGCGCATTGGGGCGATTGGTTTGATTTTACCGATAAGTTTGAAGGCGGAGTAAAAAAGGTTTGCCTTGACATAAAAGAAAAAGGCTTTGAGCCTGCAATTTGGGTAGCACCCTTTGTAGCAGAAAAGGACTCAAAGCTATTTAAAAATCATCCCGATTGGTTTGTAAAGGATGATAACGGCAATCCATTATCATCTGATACGGTAACCTTTGGTGGATGGCGATGTGCCCCTTGGTACATTCTTGATACAACACATCCCGAAGCATTAAATTATGTTAGAGAAGTATTTACAATAATGCATGATGAGTGGCATATTAAATATTTTAAGCTTGATGCTATCGTTTGGGAAGCACTTCCATTCGGTCACCGCTATGATGATACAAAAACCTGTGTAGAAGCATATAAAATGGGTATGCAAGCAATTATGGACTCGGTAGGAGATGAAAGCTTTATTTTAGGTGGTAACTCTCCAATGTGGCCCTCAATTGGCTATATTAACGGTTTGCGTGTTACCAACGATAGCGTAAGAAGCTGGAATCAATATAAACAGATTGCAAGAGAATGCTTCCCACGAAATTGGCAGCACCAAAGACTTTGGATAAATGACCCGGATACAGTGCTATTACAAAACCAAAAAATCAAGATAGTTGGACCCGACGGCAAAATTTCATATAGAGAAGACAGAATAACTGATGATGAATTTGCCTTTAATACTATATATACAATGGCATGTGGCGGAATGGTACTTTCAGGCGATGATGTATCTGAGCTTACAGAAAGAAACATTGAAATTTTAAAGAAATTAACGCCACCAACTGATGTAGCGGCTATATTTGATGATGACACATTTACAATAGGTAGAGCAAAAATCAATGAAAATAAAACTATAATTTATGTTTTCAACTTTGATGACTATGCAAAGGATATTGAAATTTCAATAAACGGTAAATATTCCGTTTATGATTACTTAAACAATACTGATTTAGGCTCCTATAAGGATAAGATTTTACTACCGAGCTTTAAACCACATTATGCAGTAGCACTTATTTGCACTAAATAAAACATAAAACGGCAGAAAATTTTCTGCCGTTTTATGTTATGTTATTTTAATTTGTGTGCCACCGCCACCATTAAAGTCAATGCCTAAATGCTCATAAGCAAGACGGGTTACACATCTACCTCTTGGTGTTCGATTTAAAAACCCTATTTGCATAAGATATGGCTCATAGACATCCTCAATAGTAATTGCTTCCTCGCCAATAGTAGCTGCTAGAGTTTCAAGACCAACAGGACCGCCATCATAAAACTTAATAATAGTTTCAAGCATTTTTCTGTCTATATTGTCAAGACCAAGCTCATCAATTTCAAGCGCGGAAAGAGCAGTTTTTGCAATTTCAAGAGTAATTTCGCCATTACCCTTAACCTGTGCATAGTCTCTAACTCTCTTTAAAAGTCTGTTTGCAATACGAGGTGTACCTCTTGAACGAGAAGCAATCTCGTAAGAGCCTTCCTCTGTAATGCCAACCTCAAGCAGAGAAGCGCTTCTTCTTACAATAGTTGCAAGTTCATCTGCATTATAAAGTTCAAGTCTTAAAAGTACGCCAAATCTATCACGAAGCGGAGTGCTTAATTGACCTGCTCTTGTAGTAGCGCCAACTAAAGTAAATTTTGGAAGTGGAACACGAATGCTTCTTGCAGCAGGACCCTTACCGATAATAATATCAAGCACATAATCCTCCATTGCAGGGTATAAAATTTCCTCAATATTACGAGACAAACGATGTATTTCATCTATGAAAAGCACATCGCCTGGGGCTAAATTAGTTAAAATTGCCGCTAAATCTCCTTGTTTTTCGATAGCAGGACCAGATGTAACTCTAAAGTTAACACCCATTTCAGAGGCAATAATACCTGAAAGCGTAGTTTTACCAAGACCGGGAGGACCATATAAAAGCGTGTGGTCAAGAGAATCCCCTCTGCCCTTAGCAGCCTCTATATAAACCTTAAGCATTTCCTTAACCTTTTCTTGACCAAAATATTCGTCAAAGGTTTTAGGTCTTAGGCTTATTTCTGTTTCGCCATCCTCTGAGCTTACCTCGGATGACATCATGCGACCCTCATATTCAAATTGTGTTTCTTCAATCATAATATCACCTCATAAGCTTGTTTAATGCAAGTGGAATAATTTTTTCAACGCTTAAATTAGGGGCAATGCCAACAAGGGCTCTTTGTGCATCCTGCTTTGTGTAGCCAAGTACAATTAACGCATCAAGCGCCTCACTTAAATTGGAGCCGGCTCCTATATTGACCGATGGAGTAGCACCGCCACCGTTTACGCTTACATTTGTGGCAAATACCTGCTTTGCCATCTTGTCCTTTAACTCTAAAACAACTCTTTGAGCGGTTTTAGGACCTATATTGTTAGCTTTTGCAATAGACTTATAGTCATCTGTGCATATAGCAGATGCAAGTCTGTCTGGGGTCATTAAGGATAGAATTGAGATTGCTGCCTTTGGACCAACGCCGGAAACTGTGATAAGAAGCTTAAAAGCTGATAACTCATCATTTGTTTTAAACCCGTAAAGCTCAACATCATCTTCTCGCACCTGTAAATAAGTAAGTAGCTTCATTTTTTCGCCTACATGCCCAACAACAGAGCTATATGTGTTTTCTGTTATTGCGAGCTTGTAGCCTACCCCTGCGCAGTCAATAACACAAAAAGAAGGCTCGCAATATTCTAAAATACCATTTAAATGATATATCATTTATTTTTCCTCGTTTTCATTAGTTTTGATTGGCTTCAAAATATATCTTTTGTTTTCATTTGAACAGTCAATATATCCAATTAAAAGATTTTGCATATTTGAAGCGGTCTTTATAGCAGAATTTACATATTCAACCTTAGCGGCGTATAGGTTTAATCTACGCTTTTTGTTGTCAAGTATAATCAAAACAATAAATAATGCAACACCCACTAAGCTAGTGCAAACACCAATATAGAATATAGTAGGCTGATATTTCATGACTACCGTGTGCGTTCCTCCACTTATATCAAAGCCAACAAAGGTTTCAACAGATTTATAAGTTTCAACGCGTTTGCCATCAACATAAACCTTCCAACCGCTATCATAAGGAATAGTGGTCAATACAGTTTTATCACTATCGGCATAAATTGTTCCTTCAAGCTTTGTATCGCTGTGCTTTGTTACATTAAAGCCACCAAGCTTCAATTCATCAGTTGCAGCCTTTAAATTTTTCTCATTAACTTGAACAAAGTAAGGATAATCATTGTAGAAGTACATTCTGTAATGGTTAAATTCAAACTTAACTCTAACAGTATCACCAACCTTGAAATTTCCTAAGTTATAGATTCTGTATGAATCATTAGAGAACAGCTCACCAATATAATGACTGTTTACATACACCTTGGCGATAGTTGAATACGGAGTAGGTAAAAACATATAAATGCTTCCATCTTCTACCGCAGTAATAGAATAAGTGAAAGATGCCTTTTGACTGCTATCTTTACGTATGAATTGAGTAGTTGTTCCGGAAATTAAAGGATCTTTGTTTGTTTCAAGATTAGTCGTAGAAGAAATAAAATACTTGCAAGATTTGAATAAGCTTACTGTTTCCTTTCCAAGCATATTTCCCATAAGTCGTTCCATGTATTCAAACGGGGAAATTATGTCATTATCAACAGTGGCTTCCTTTATTTTGTCGTCTACTGCATAAGCAATCGGTAGAGCAAACGGATTTTCGTAAATATAGAGGTTTCCTTCCTCAATGTATGTCTTATTGTATAATCCGCTTACGCTATCTACAAGTGAGCCATCCTCGTGATGGCCGTCGCCGATTATATATTTAATACCTAGAATAGAGTCAATAACCTCATTTCCCGAGAAATACTTAGAGGATTGAGATCTTGAAACAAAGCCTGTTTTCTTTAAAAAGGAAACTACGCCTTGATTAAATGTTGAGTTGAACTCTGAAGCACCTCTCATGTTAAGAGCAAATGCATCATTAGGCTTTCTGAATATGGTTTTTTCCATTCTATAAAAGCTATCATCATTTTTTTGAATAATGTCTGTTGCAATTTTAAGTCTGCTTACAAAGCTTCTGTAATTGGTTCTTGACGCCCAGCCAACATCGGAAATTTGCTCTCCCCAGTTAATTAGAGAAGCTGAGAATCCTTCAAGGCTTACACAGATAAGCAATATTACAGCAAGCGTCTGAGGTAGCTTTGTGTGTTTGCAGAAGTAAAGCACAACCATGTATATTGCTATAAAGCCGATAGACAACCAAATAACCTCATAGTCGGGCATAACCTCAGTAAGATTGCCGTCAACGTATCTAAAGAATGTAGCAACCTTTTGAATTACAATAAGAGCTGCAATTAATACGGCACATACTTTAAAGAAAAATTTGCTTTCCATTTCCTTGAAATGTTCAAATCCCTTATATGCCATGGTTAGCATAATGAATGAGAACATAAAGCTATATCTATAATTTAACCAAATAGGAATTTGGAAGCCATGCCATACTAAGTCAACGGTGTTAATAGAAAAGCTTACTAAGAAAATAGCACAGAGTAGGGAATAGAAAATTTTTTCTCTTGCTGAGATTTTGTTTGTGAAGTAGTAAACGGGAAGCATTATAAGCATCAAAAGTCCCGAGTAAATATTTGGATGTCCTTCAAATCTTACTGTGTCATATGTGCCAGGGAATAGCTTAACCACTAAATCAATAATGTCAAATCTTAAATTTGGCGAAAAATCGCTGTCCTGGAATTCAGTTTTACCAAAGGATAATGAATAGTAAGCAACGAAAACAATAAGTGAAGCAATTAAAATAGCAACTGCAGAGTATAGGATAATTCTAGCAAGCGCTTTTAGCCAATGTAAATTTTCATTAAGCTCATTCGTTTCATCGCTGCTATGTGATAATAAGTAACAGAAAAAATATAAAGCAACAAAGATGCAGCACATGTAGCCAATATAGTAGTTGCTCCAAATAGTTAGTGCTAAGGATACAACAAAAAGCTTGAAGTGTCCTGTTCTTATAATCCTTTCAATTCCTAGCGCAACAAGAGGTAGCCAAATAAGCGCATCTATCCACATTGTGTTTGATTGAAATGTAGTAGCGTACGCGCATAGTGCATACATGGTGGAAAACATCATGAAGCCAAGAATGTTTTTCTTTCTTGTTTTATCAAGATAGTAAGCGAATGACAAGCCGCAAAAACCGCACTTTAAAAGCATAATGGCTGTTACTGCTTCTGTAATAGATTCCTTAGGAAATAATACTACCAAGCAAGAGAGTGGGGATGCAAGATAATAGGTAAATATACCAAAAAATTCGCCACCTAACGCTCTTTCAAAGGTGTATAAAAGAGAGCCGTTACCTGATAGAACATCTCTTAATTGCTCAAAGAAGTAAATATATTGTCCGTTCATATCAAGAATAAGTATTGTTCTGTCGCCTATCGGAAACATACCAAGACATGCATATACAAGTAGCATTATTACAACAGGCAAGAGAAAGGATGGATAAAGATAGCTTTTTTCAATAATTTTGTTGCCAACCTTTTGCACAAAGGGTGTATTTATTCTTTCTAAAAAGCTAGTTTGCTTTTCTTTTGTAATTTCATTGTTCATTTGTTTTCCTCGCCTGAAATTAATTTCTTTATCATTTTTTCTAGTTTTATTCTATCAAGAGAAATAGTTCTCCCACATTCACAACATTCAATTTTCATGTCAGCACCAAGCCGCAATATTTTAAATGTTTTGTTCCCGCATGGGTGTGGTTTTTTTAACTCAACAATATCGTTGATCTGGAGTTGTATAATATTATTTGGCACAAATTTTCTCCTTAATGTTTTTCTTGATTAAAAAGGCATAATTAACCATTGTACCTATTTTAGCATATATAAGCAACAAAATCAACACCAAATATTATTTTATATTACCATAAAATATATAATATTATATTTGACATAAGATGAAAAATGTGATATAATAACTATGTATGTAAAGAATCGGAGGAGATGAGATGATAATTTTAGGTATAGACCCTGGCTTTGCAATTGTTGGCTGGGGAGTGCTAGAATGTGTAAATGGAAAATTTCGCGTTTTAGGCTATGGTTCTATAACAACTCCTGCAAAAACACCGATTGAGGATAGACTAAATCAAATTTATGATGGCATGAATACTATAATTGATAAGTACAAGCCCGAGGTTTTAGCTATTGAGGAGCTTTTTTGGAATACTAACCAGAAAACGGGTATTTGTGTTGCAGAGGCAAGAGGTATTATTCTTTTATCTGCATTTAGAAAAAAATTAAAGATATTTGAGTATACTCCATTACAGGTAAAGCAAGCAGTTGTAGGCTACGGAAGAGCGGAAAAAAAGCAGGTTATTACTATGGTAACTACTTTACTTAATCTTCCAAAACCACCAAAGCCTGATGATACTGCTGATGCATTAGCCCTTGCTATTTGTCATGGACATGCGGGTTCAAATGTTTTGAGTAAATACATAAAAATGTGAGGTAAATATGTACATAGCGGAAAATTGGAAGGATTATGAGCTTTTAGATACATCTGATGGGGAAAGACTTGAAAGATGGGGCAAATATATTTTGATAAGACCGGATCCACAGGTTATTTGGAATGGCAAAAGAGAGCATAAGCTTTGGAATAAGGCTGATGGTGTTTATCGCCGTTCAAATAAAGGTGGCGGAGCTTGGATTAAAAATGATGTGCCCGAAAAATGGGCTATCAATTACGGTAATTTAACCTTTAATCTAAAGCCAATGGGCTTTAAGCATACAGGATTATTTCCCGAGCAGGCAGCTAACTGGGATTGGTTTTCTAAGCTAATTGCAGAGAGGAAGAGGCAGGGCAAGACAGTAAAGGTTTTAAATCTTTTTGCTTATACAGGAGGCGCTACTGCAGCGGCAGCTAAAGCGGGAGCAGAGGTTGTACATGTGGATGCATCCAAGGGAATGGTTTTATGCGCAAAAGAAAATCTTGCATCAAGCGGTCTTGAAAATGCGCCTGTTCGCTATATAGTGGATGATTGCAGAAAGTTTGTTGAAAGGGAAATCCGAAGAGGAAATAAATACGACGGAATTATTATGGATCCACCATCCTATGGAAAAGGACCGAAGGGTGAAATTTGGAAGCTAGAGGATGCAGTTTGTGATTTTGTATCACTATGCGAAAAGGTTATGTCTGATGATCCATTATTTATGCTTATAAATTCATACACAACAGGTTTAAGCCCATTAACAATGGGATATGTTTTAGATATTGAAATTGTCAAAAAGCATGGCGGGAAGGCTGAAACTGGCGAGCTCGCTTTACCTGTAACTCAAACAAATAGTTATCTCCCTTGCGGTGCAAGTGCAAGATGGGTAGCTGATAATGCTAAATAAAAGAAAGAGAAAATGAAACAACCGTTAATTAAACTAGAAAATGTTAGCTTTAAATATCCTGCTTATGAAAACGAAGGGGATATGTTTGCTGTTAATAATGTTTCGTTAGAAATAAACGAAGGTGAATTTGTTGCAATATTAGGTCATAACGGGTCAGGTAAATCAACAACTGCAAAGCTCATAAATATGGTGTTGACACCTAATCGTGGAAAAATTTTCATTGAAGGTAAGGACATTACCGATGAAAATATTACTGATGAGGATGTTTTTGAGGTTAGGAAAAAAATTGGAATGGTGTTTCAAAATCCTGACAACCAAATAGTTGCAACAATCGTTGAAGAGGATGTAGCGTTTGGACCTGAAAATTTAGGTATTGAACCAAAAGAAATTCGTAAAAGAGTTGATTCGGCACTTGAAATTGTTGGAATGACGGAATATGCTCGTCACGCACCACACAAGTTGTCCGGTGGACAAAAGCAGAGAGTTGCCATAGCAGGAATTATTGCTATGAAACCCAAATGTATTATTTTTGATGAATCAACGGCAATGCTTGACCCTATTGGCCGAAAGGAAGTAATGAATACTATTCTTCGTTTAAATAGAGAAGAAGGCATAACAATTATTTTAATTACCCATTATATGAATGAGGCAATTCAAGCTGATAGAGTAGTCGTTATGAAAAATGGCGAAATATATAAAGAAGGTACGCCAAATGAGGTGTTTACTCAGCCCGAAGCTTTGATAAGCGTAGGACTTGAAGTGCCACAGTCAATTGAATTATTAGATAGGTTAAACAAGGAATTAGGCTTTAATATTCCTTTGATGGTATATGATATGGATGAATGTACCGAGCTTATCAAAAAGGAAATAGAAAAGAGAAAATAATTATGTCAATTATTGAATTAGTAGACGTTGGCTTTGTTTACGGGAAAAAGACCCCATATGAGATCCACGCGCTAAATAATATTAATTTAAAAATTGAAGAAGGTTGTATAACGGGCATAATTGGACATACTGGATCTGGAAAATCTACGTTGGTGCAAATGTTTAACGGACTCATAAAGCCTGATAGCGGAAAGGTTCTTGTAAATGGCAAGGATATTTGGGAAAAGCCTAAAGAAATCAGCAAAATAAGATATACAGTAGGCATGGTAATGCAATACCCTGAATATCAGCTCTTTGCTGATACCGTATGGGAAGATATTGCTTACGGACCAAGAAACATGAAGCTCTGCGAGGAAGAGGTTAAAGAAAGAGTTGAAAGAAGCGCATATTTTTGTGGAATTTCTAAAGATACTCTTGAAAAATCTCCATTTGATTTGTCTGGTGGTCAAAAGCGCAGAGTAGCTTTGGCTGGTGTAATGGCTATGGATCCTGACGTTTTAGTTCTTGATGAACCTGCAGCTGGTCTCGATCCACGCGGAAGACGTGAAATTTTAGGCGGAATAAAAGAATACCGTGAAAACAGCGGTAAAAGCGTTGTAATTGTAAGCCATAGCATGGAAGACATGGCTATGTATTGCGATGCGATTGCGGTTATGTCGCACGGAAAGCTTATTATGCATGATAGCTGTAAAGAAGTTTTTTCTAAAAAAAGTATGCTTACAGACGCTGGTCTTGACGTTCCTGAAATTACATCCGTTGTACACGAGCTAAAAGAAAAAGGGCTTGATATTTCTACCAGCATATACACGGTTGACGGAGCTGTGGATGCCATAAAGGAATACTTGAGAGGTAACAAAAATGGGATTTGATGTATCATTAGGACAATACTATGAAGCAAATTCCTTCGTACATAAGCTTGATCCCAGAACCAAGCTTTTGTTTGTAGTTTTGTTTTTAGTTGCAACCTTTGTGGCGAAAAACATATATGCTTTTGTTTTGCTGGTGTCCTTGATTACTTTATTTGTAATCATTAGTAGAGTTCCATTTAGAATTATTTTCAAAGGACTTAAGCCACTAGTTGTAATCATACTTTTCACAGCAATTCTAAATATTTTCTTCACGAAGGGAGAAAATTATCTTTGGGGAACAGTTATTATTCCTAACGTTTGGCGTGTCGATATTTATCGTGAAGGTTTAATCAATGCGGGAATTTTAGCAGTAAGAATAATAACCCTGCTTGTTGGTACAAGTTTATTCTTTTCTTATACTACAACACCAATAGAATTAACAGACGGTATTGAAACTGGACTTGCGCCTCTTAAAAAAATTAAAGTTCCAATTCATGAATTTGCGATGATGATGACAATAGCGCTTAGATTCATTCCAACCTTAATTGATGAAACGGGTAAAATTATGAATGCGCAAAAATCAAGAGGTGCCGATTTTTCAAACGGCGGACTAGTTAAACGCGCAAAAGCACTAATTCCTATCATTATTCCGCTTTTTGTGTCTGCGTTCAGAAGAGCAGACGAGCTTGCTACTGCTATGGAATGTAGATGCTATCACGGTGGAAATGGAAGAACAAGAATGAAATTTCTTAAAATGAAGTTTAGGGATTATTTTATGATGTTTGTTTCATTCGCTATGGTCGCAGGAGTAATTCTTATCAATATTTACGCAACGGGTGGTTATACGTTATAATGAACAAAATTTTAATTACGATTGCTTATGATGGTACTAACTATTTTGGGTATCAGCTTCAAAACGATAAACCAACAATAGCTTTGATGTTAAACAAAGCGTCTCGCGAAGCGTTTGGATTTGAATGTAATGTTACGGGATGCAGCAGAACTGATAGTGGCGTGCATGCATTAGGATTTGTTGCAACCATTGAGTCTAAATCTACGAGAAATCATATAACTGTTCCTTTAGCTAAAATTCCTATAGCTTTAAATGTGAAGCTTCCTGATGATATTGTGATTTTAAATGCTAAAGAGGTGCCCAAGGATTTTCATCCTAGGTATAGTGTTGTAGGAAAAGAGTATGTATATAAAATTCATGATAGTGAAATAGCAAACCCATTTTATAGAAATTATGCTCTTGAATATGGCAAAAGAATAACTGATGACGGAATTAAA
This sequence comes from Eubacteriales bacterium, assembly GCA_045127235.1. Taxonomy (GTDB): domain Bacteria; phylum Bacillota; class Clostridia; order Oscillospirales; family CAG-272; genus RGIG2000. The sequence goes on along the minus strand of JBGVPY010000053.1, from coordinate 1,723 downwards.
AAAATGAACGAAGCATGTAAATGCTTTTTGGGTACTCATCAATTTGATTCGTTCATGGCCTCGGGTTCAAAAATTGAGGATACAACGAGAACGATATATTCTGCATGCGTAAAGCGCAATGGCGATATTGTTGAATTTTCTGTAAGCGCAGATGGTTTTTTATACAATATGGTTAGAATTATGGTTGGAACGCTTCTAAAGGTTGAAGCAGGGAAAATATTACCAAATGAGATTTCAGCTATTATATCTGCTAAAAATAGAACGCTTGCGGGGTCAACTGCAAAAGCGCATGGATTGTATTTGAAAAAAGTTCAATATGATAGTTGACAAATGTCTAAAAAGCGTTTATAATATTATATGCTCATAATATATTTATGAAGGAGGAATACTAAATGACAGTTAGCTTAGTGTTTGATATAATCATTTTTGCATTATGTGCATTTTTGATCATAAAAAACGCAGTACGCGGATTTATTAAATCCTTTATCACATTTGCAAAAACAATTTTAGCATTCTTGCTTGCTTATTTATTCTATGCGCCGGTTGCTAGATTTTTAAGTAATAAAATATTTTTAGGATGTGCAAGAGGCTGGATATATGATGCCTTTTGTTCAACACAAATTGGAGAAGATCAGTACGCTCTTTACCAACTATTTGACGGAATACCGGAATGGTTTACAAATTTAACCGTTAGTTCAGGAGTTGAGGACTGGATGATCCAACAGTATTTTGTAAATGAAGAGCCTGCACCAATGTGGGCGCTTAATCAAATGTCAAATAGCTTGGGCGAGGAGCTTTCATACCTTATTTCTGCTATTTTAGGTTTTATTTTAGTTTTTTTAGTGGCGGAAATATTCTTTACTATTTTAGGATCTCTGTTAAACAAAATTGGAAAGCGTCCGGGTTTAAATTTCTTAAACATTCTTTTAGGAATTCTTATCGGCGTAGCAATATCAACTATCACAGTATGGCTTATTTCAAGCGCAATAATGTGGTTGTTAGATTTTGGTGCTAAATATTATCCTGATGTATTTAACAAAGACATTTTGAACGAATCAATGATTATTGATTTCTTTGAAAAGTTTGACATTGGAGCGTGGATTAAAGGTTTGTTTTATCGAAATTAATACATAACGAATAAATAAGTGAATTTTGGAGGGAAAGATGACATTATCACCAAGCCTTATAGTTGATATTGTTCTTGCAATTATAAGCATTTTTGTAATTGTTAAGTATTCAATAAAAGGTTTTTTAAAGACAATTTTAGATATAGCTAGGTTGGCACTTTCAGTAGTTTTAGCTGTAATGTTTAGAGGCGTTGCTGCTGATTTACTTAATAAGCTTTTTATGACGAATTCTATCCATAACTGGGTATATAATTCATTAACCAGTAAAATAGGTGGAATTAGTGAAACAGTAGATTTTGTTCAAATTTATCAAAATGCGCCTGAATTTTACAGTAAGGTGCTTGCATCGTTTGATTTGAACTTTGAGCAATTTGAAGAAGCCATAAATAATTTAAGTGAAGAAAACGTTGATCGCGTAACAACAATGATTGCTGAGCCACTTGCAAACATGTTATCTACTTTAATAGCAGTACTTGTGATTTTTACTGTGGCTATGATAATCTTATATTTTGTTGTTAAATTAATAAATAATATAACGAAAATAAAGCTTATTGGCGTAATTAATAGAATTTTGGGCGTTGGATTCGGTGTTTTAC
>JBGVPY010000052.1:0-45028 GCA_045127235.1 Eubacteriales bacterium | reverse complement strand
CTTAACTCGTGAATTCCTTTGCTTACTATACCATAAAAAACAGTACTTTCAACTAATGTTTTGGGCAAGTAATTAGCTAACATTTTTATTCTTTCATCAACATGGGCATCTTTATAGGTTTGCTCATCAAGAGTTCCTGCTGTAATTGCTTTTTGTTTTGCGATATCTATAATTCGCTCAAAAATACGACGAAGATATACAAAAGAGCCGACTCCTATTCCTTGTGCATATAATCCTATCGCTCTTCTAAATTCTTTTTCGTCTTGTTTGGAAATGATTTTTCGATATTCTTTGAGTTCAGGAAACGACAAGTCTGCCACCGATGGATATTGTCCGATTTTCTTTATTTTGCATCCTTCAGAAAGTACTATGTAATCTATTCTGTGAGAACTTTCCATTGAGCATGCAAATCTAAATACCATTACTCGAACTGTATCATCAATTTGCCAGTTCTTCCAATCCCACTCTAATGATGAAGAATCATCTTCATCACCGATCGTTTCTCCATAAACGAATCTTTGCAAAGATTCTAATTCATTTGCAATCAACGCAGGAATATAGGTGCCATTGAATTCAGACTCTCTATAATACACCATCGGCTCCATACTAAAAACACGATTTTCCCCGCACGACGGACAATACTCATCTATTTTCACTTCACCATTTATCAAGTCAATTAAATGAAATACATTCTCTTTTGTGACCTCTATTTCATCATACAAACCGCTTTTTTGTAAAAAGTCTGCAAAGATATTATTCTTGTTGTTTATTGTTCTCGGCTTGTTTTGGTCAAAAACATTCAATTTCATAAAAACCTCTTTCATCCAGAATATTCCGTGATTTATAAATATTATATCAAAAAATATCCTTTTTTGCAATATGGCACAGAAAAATAGCAGTGTGATTTTTGTTTCACACTGCTACCTTCATATTCATAGAAGCTTATCTTCTACGCTTTGTGCAATTCTCGCCTTATAGGCATCGAATATGTGCCCATATGTGTCGGCTGTAATGCTGATGTTACAATGTCCGAGCTGGGCAGACACCGCCTTAATATCAACGCCGCTGTTAATCATAAGGCTGGCGTTGGTATGGCGAAGTGCGTGTACCGTAAGAATAGGCAAACCGTTTTCTTCCAGTAGTGATTTCAACTTGTCGTTGATAGAGCCGTAATTGATATATTCCCCGATTTCAGTAGTAAACACAAAGTCGGGATGTTTCCACGCCTTGCCGACGATTGCCTTTAGCTCGTCTTGCTTTTCCTTGTGGCGTTTCAGTAAGGACATAGAATACTCGCCCAGTTTAAGCGTTCTAACGCTTTGCGTGTTCTTGGTAGTTGATTCATACTTTTCATAATACGCATATGCCAATGTTTCGCTGACCGAAATTGTGCTATGCTCAAAGTCAATATCATCCCACTCCAGACATAGGCACTCGCCGATTCTCAAACCAGTAAAGAGCAACATTTGAATAATGGTGTTGAAGATGCTGTACTCGCTTGTAAGCTCCATAAGTTTACGGCTTTGCTGTTGGTCAAGGTACTTTATCTTCTTTGCCTTGGCAGTTTCCCTTTTGTATAACGCACCGTGGCAAGGGTTCTTGGGAATGTAACCTTGCTTGACACCGAAATTCATCACGCTTGACATAATGGTTCTTAACTTTCGCGTTGTTTCTGCCGCCAAGTCCAAGTGAGTGAAGAACGCAGTAAGTTCTGATGTCTTGATGCTCATTATCTTTCTATTGCCAAATACTGGGGTGATGTGAATAGCCAAGTCCTTTTCGTAATTGTAACGTGTAACTGGCTTCAATTCGTTAGGTGCGAAATCACGGAAGTATATTTCCACAAGCTCGTTAAAACGCATATGTTCTTCCAAATCTTGTGAATACTTGTACTCTCGCTGAAAATCCGAATATGCCGCCATCACCAGCTTTTCAGCCTTGGTGTCAGATGTGCCATCGGGCACTTTGAACGTTCTTGTCTTGCGGATGTTCTTGCCGTTTCCGTCAAAGCCGAGCGAGAGAGTAAAGCGGTACGTGTTCTTGCCACGCTTGGTTACGCCTTTAATATCCATCTTCTACTCCTTTCACACAGCGGCTGGCGTAAGGTTCGCCAACTGATTGCATAGTATATCGAAGTTAATAAACGCCTTGTTTCCCGAATATACGGCGGCTATCTTCTTCTCTCGGAGAAGTCTGCGGATAGCACTTTCGGGCAACAGACCAGTTGCGGCAACCTGCCTAACTGTCATCATCTTGGGAATATTGTAAGTATTGTTTTCCATACGGAACTCCTTTCTTATCGGTTGTCGAGCAAGAAGCCATACGATGTGTAAAGGCAACTGCTCTCAAGTCTTATGTCACGCCCATAGCCTTCATAGTCAAAATAAGGCTGGATGTGTTCGGGAATATCAATGCTGCAGTATTCTTCTGCGTAGTAATATCCCAGTTCTTCATCGTCTGTAACATCGGTGAGCAAATCAAAGTCGTCAAGCTCGTCCAATAGGTCTATAACCTCTGATACGCTCCTACACGCTTCGTATTCTAAAATAGCACCAAGCTTGTCCGTGTCCGCATCCGACAACGCCTCAAGGCGTTGTGCGAGGTCGTTTAACGCCACCACGCTTGAATACTCCGAAATCACATCACCCAGTCCAACGATGTCATTTTCATAATCGGTAATGAAGTATTCCTCATAATACTCATTGATACCGATCTCCGCAAGCACCTTGTCAAGCACTTCTTCGCTGACGGGGAGCTTTACCCATTTCCCGATGAGATAACCCTCGGTGTACTTTCCTAAATTCGTAAGAAAAATTTTCATAGTTCTGTTACCTTTCATAGTCTTTAATAGTCTTGAGATTTTGATGGTTTGGCACTATACTATTAGTACCCCCACCCCAAGCATTGCATTGTTCTTTACCATTCGCATTGTTCTTGCCTTGCATAGTGCACATCCTTTCGTGTAACGCATATATATGCGTAATATTTGTAATATATTGTATAAAATTCATTTCGTGATTATCACTCAACACATATATTGTAGTGCTGATTTTTGTCGATGAACAGAAAATGCGAAAATTTCCTTCATTAAATTATATGTCGATAATTTTTGCCTACTTCTGCGACAACGCTACAAAGGTGTGTTGTACTTCTATTGTAGTGCATAATTATGCCAATGATAAGAGAATGGCGAAATTCATTAAGGCAACAAAAAAGCACCCCTGCCCCAAAAGGTAGAAGTGCTAACGTATATATTATCTTATAAGGTAGGAATATAGGCTCACATCAAGTCGGTTATGACCGAGTGCGAAGCTGACCTCAAGGGCGAGAGATTTTTCGAAGCCATGTACCACATCGGACTTGAAGCGTGGGTTATGGTAGCTGTAATCGTACTTGTCCTTATCTATGAACAGCTCAAACTTGCGACCATTGTACACATCCACGCCACGCTCCTTGGCATCCTTCAGTTCGGCGTATAAATCTCTTGCGTACTCGCTACGCATACGGTGACAAGGTGCGTTCTTGCTTATGTAATCGACAAGCGGAGCATCGGGAGAATGACCGCCCTTGAGCTTACTATCTACCCATCGGGTAAGATTGCCTTGCTCGCTCGGTAATACCAGCGAGGTGCGTTCACGTCCGCCCTTTTCGCAAAAGTGAAAAGCGTATATCTTGCCGTGTTCATCCCTTACGGCATCATTTGCCGTGACCGTCGTAATTGACGATCTGCGACAACCGGTAACAGAAGCGAGGTATAGACCATCTTGATTTTTAGGGCTGTTTGAATCACTTGTTTTAGGTAACTCTCCACGGTTGTTCTTGACAGAGGTGTATTTGCGGCGTTGCGTGAAGCCGAAATCTCGCGGCGTATAGGAAGTGCCGAGCAGTTTGTTGGCGGCGGCAATTTCGCGGCTGACCGTCCAAGCGGAAGCGTGGCGGTAGGACTCCATATAACGCTCAATCACGGCCTTGTCGATGTCCTCAATGTTTCGTACACCCATAGTCTTGCAGACCTCTCCTATACGGTTGGCTGTTCCACGGTAGCTATCGGCGGTTTGAACGCTATTTATGGTAGCCACACGCCCACCCACCTTGACTTTCTTCTCCCCAATACGCAACAGCTCGTCAATACGCCTATTAAGCTGTATGGTTATGTTCTTGTTCTTTCTGCCCACGCACACCACCTCTCATTTTGAATTTTGTTAAGACTAAAACTCCATTATTGACGAACGCCGAGGAACGAAGCCACCTCTTATAATAGTGTCGATTTTGCCGTTTGCAAAATCATTTGAGAAAAATGTTGGATTTTTCTTTATCAAAAATCCTTCACGTGCCTATTTGGATGAAGCATCGGACTTCGTCCGCTGTTTCATCCAAATATTTTGATACTTTTATATATACCTTTATCGCAATATATAAAAGCCTCAAAATCATTCGTAATACTGTACTTTTTTCACTCCTTCCATATTCTGTGCCTTTCAAATTTATAGCAAAAAATGCTTTTGCTATATTATAGTGAAAAAATGACATCTTGATAAATAAAATCATCAAAAAATGTCATTTTTTCTGCCAGTAAGGAAACTCGGCACTATAATATGTATGGCGAGAAAAAAGACCCCGATCTGCGTTGTACGCAGACCAAGGTCAATTGATGTTTATGTCATTTAATATAAAAAGCACTATATATTTATGAGAAAAAGAATATTATAAAAGCAACGAAAATCACAAGTCCTATGACTAAATATATATTGCTCATAGTTTGCTGTTTCTCTCGTTCTTTTGCTTCTTTTATGCGGTTTTCCTCAAGTTCCTTTGCATATCGTTCTTTTCTCCGTCTTGCTTCTATAGCCGCATTTTTGAACCATTCAGCCTTTTGGAGATATTTCTCACTTGAATATTGGCTGTATCTTTTGGAACATTCCTCAAGAAGCGAAATTAAGTATTCTTGATTATCCAAATCAATAATAATTGGTGCATTAGTGTATTTGAACACAAGAGAGTCTTTTGTTACTTTTATTCTACGTTGTATGCTTTCGTATGTTTGTTCGGGCATAACTAACCCGAATTTATCTTTAGTTCTCCGAATATCAGCATTCAGCCATTCATTTTGTTGCTTTATTCGTTTTCTGTCATACTCTGCTTGTGCCGAATTGCCGCCAAATTTCTCGCCAGAAATGATAATGCCATCGTCAATTAAGGCAACCAGCCAAGTTGATAGTGGATCAAAATACATTTTGCACCTCCTCAATTGTTATTTGTTAGTCGTTTTTTTGCTTCTCTTGCTTTGGACTTCCGATAAATGTTTTATTAAATTTGCTTCTGTTATATCTTCTGTATAAGACCATTCAATTAGTGTTATTCCGTTAGCTTTGCAAAGAGCTTTCTTTTTAGCATCATTTTCTTGTTGATGCTTAAAGTGTTCTTCTCCCCCGAAATGCTCTATGGGCTCGTAATGTTGTCTACCTTGATACTCAATACCTATAGCTAATGACGGGATATAAATATCCAAAGATTGCATTTTAAGCCACTCACAACGATATTGATATACTGCATCTTGGTATATACTTGAAACAAGGGCGTACAATTGGGCTTCGGATTTCCATTTAGGTGATGTTTGTCCTTGGAGAATTAGCTGTGAATATATTTCTGTGCGTCTTCGTGTTTGTTCCTTGCTATTTGCTATCGTAAGAGCTTGATATTCTCTAAAGCTATCAAAATAATTAGCTTTTTTGTAAACCAATTCTGTTAGTTTTTCGGTTATTATTGTAGGAATGTGGCATTTGAATATCTCACCATAACGAATATCGTCCGAAATGTTTAATGGTATAGACGAGTAGAACACTTCAAAGAGATTAACATACTGCTTGTCTATTCTTCCAGTCCAAACCGTTCCCGATTTCATACTGGTTTCGCCATACTCTTCGAAGATATACTTTAATATATCTCCGCTTTTTCCGTTTGGATATATATAATCAAACTCAATATACTGGGGCAATTTATTTGTGTTGACCCAGCAAATGCCGTTTTGTAACTTTCTTTGCAAAGGTTTTAAAGCTTTTAACCCCTCCACGCCTTGATTTGCATTGTGTAAAAAGCTATAACATTGATGTTCGTTAAACTTCATTTTCGGAAGTGACATGTCAACATATTCCGACAACTCGCAATACTTCGGGCACGTTTTTTCTGACCAATAAGGAAGGTTGATAAAGCAGTTTATAAACTTGAAATGCAATTCTCCAATAAAACCAATGTACGCATCACTTCTTTTTGAATATTGAAAAATATATTCATCAATTATTTTCTCCATTGTTTGCTGTTCCAACATTCTAAATGCGTTGAAGAATACAACCGCTAACAACTCGGATGTATATTCAGCATACAACTTTACAGCTTCGCTAAATGTGTGTGATTTAACAAATAGGTTATAGACAATCGCCTTTTTGTCTTGCTCGGTATCGCTGCGTCTGCCCAAACAAACATCAGCTAATGCTACTAAAAGATGTTTACAAAGAACTTGTTCTTCTTCGCTAAAAACATCATCTTCTAATGCTTTTATAATACGCTTGAGCCCCTTTTCATAGTTGTCATTCACATACTGGCAAACAAATGTTTTGTTCCATTTTATATAGTGAAATAGACATCCATCGGTATATTCGTAAATATCGAAAATATCTTTTTTTACTCGCGGAAAAATCATTTTCGAAATATTACTTAGCGATGTGCAGGCAATTTCTGTATTTATTTGATTTTTTGTTTTTTTGCCCATATGTCGATGTTCCTTTGTTTTTTATGTCCAGCAATTGATGTATTATCTTAATTATACCACATATATGTTAATAAATCAATCCAAAAAGACAAGACGGCTTGAATTTTCACTCAAACCGCCTTATCTTCGAGGATTCCTTACAATATTCGAACCTTGCAGGTTCTTGCTCCCCCTTTCGGGGGATGATACGCTATGCTGAAAACTGTCCTTCAGAGTACGCCTCTTTTCGGTTGCCTTTTGTTTTGGTGTGAACTTATCAAAACAAAAAGCACGGAAAAATCCGTGCTTTTTATATTTTTTATAAACTACGTTTCCAGTACAGGTTATAGTGTTCGTCTGATAAATTTTCAGCATTTAGTTTTGCATCTGTTACAGAAATTTCGGTTCCGGTGGCACCATCTGCTTTGATTGTTGTGTACCAACCGTTTGTGCTTTCAAACGTTACGCTCTCAAGCTTTTGACAAAAGAAGAATGCGTATGTACCAATGGACGTAACAGCCTTTGGAATAGTAATGCTTTTTAGATTATCACAACGGTAGAATGCGTTATTTCCAATAGAGGTAACGTTCTTTGGAATTATAACACCGTCAAGATTATCACATTCATAGAATGCGTAGCTTTCGATAGAAGTTACGCTTTCTGGAATAATAACGCTTTTAAGACTGCTATTTCCGTAAAACGCGCGTTCGTTTATAGCGGTTACTCCGTTAGGGAAAACAGCGTTGATTATGCCCTTCACATAGGAAAGAGTATAAGGATTTCCGTTTATTGACGTAGGCAAAGTAACCGTATCCTTTGTTCCGCAATAAGCAATCAAGCTGTATTTGTCATCTGCAAGCTTATATAAAAAGTCATCATCAGTTAAAATATACTCATAATCGGAATGTGCAAACGTGGTAACGCCTTTTTGCATAAGAGCAGTTGCGTATAACGTTACGTAGCCATAGGTTGAGCCACCTAATTGTAGCTTTAAGCTACTATTGTTTTTTACCAATTTAATGTTGCAAGAGCCGAATGCATTATCGCCTATGGTTTTTAGACTAGTTCCCATTGTGAGAACAGTAATACTGTCGCAACCATAGAATGCAGATTTTCCAATGGTCGTAACACCGTTTCCAATATCTACAGTTGCAAGACCTGAGCAGGAATTAAATGCGCTATCCCCAATGGTAACAACGCTATCGGGAATTGTAATGCGTGTAAGTCCTGAGCAGCTTGAAAATACATTGTAATCAAGAGAGGTTATGCTGTTTGGAATAACAACGTTATCAAGTGAATGGCATAAACCAAAGGTGTTTTTACCAAGAGTCTTAACGCCGTCCTCTATTGCAACAGATGAAAGATTTTCACAAGATGCAAACACGCTGTTTCCCATAACTGCAACGCTGCTTGGAATAGTAACAGCTGTTAGATAATAGCAATAATTAAATGCATCATCTCCGATGGTAGTAACTCCCTTTGGAATTGTAACCTCTGTAATATTTTCACACGCATAGAATGCATATGGCCAAATTGATACAACACCGTCAGGTATTTTAAAACTTGTGTCCTTTTTGCCCACGGCATACTGTACAAGCTCCTTGCCGCCCTTTGTATAAAGGTTTCCGTCTATTGACTCAAAATTAGGATTGTTTTTATCTACCGTAATATTTGTAAGAGATATGCAATAAGAAAATACAGGCTTTTCAATGGTTGTAACCGTGCTTGGAATAACAACACTTGTAATGGTTGAACAGTTATAAAATGCAGATTTAGAAATTTCCGTTACAGGCAAGCCCTCATACGTGGCGGGAATAATAACGTCTGTATCCGTGCACGTTCCTATTCTGTGGAGCTTATAATATGTACCGTCAGAGCTCAATATAAGGGTAAGTCCCTCGCTTGCTTCCTTTAATCCGCATACGGTACATACCTTGTTTGAGAAAATATGATTTTCCGTAGGTTCTTCGGATTCTTCCTTTTGACTGTTGCAAACAGAGCAGAGATAAAGCACCTTCTTTTCCTTACAGTTGGAAATAACGCCGTCCTCTTTCCAGTCATGCATTTCGGTTGGCTCTGAATAATTATCCTTATAATAATATTCGCATAGCGTACATTCGTATAACGTATATCCCTGATCCCCACATGTTTGAGGGATAACGCTTGAATTATACTTGTGCTGACCGTTCTTTTCAATCACTCCGTAATCGGGAGTATTGCAGCTTAAACAAATTCTTATTTTAACGCCCTCACTGCTGCAATCAGCCTCTGTAAGCGGCTTCCACGCAGAAAAGGAGTGGGTGCAAACGGAGCTGTCAGTTATATTATCAGAATCAATTTGTGAATCCTGTATATTGGAATCACCGTCTTCCTGCTTACTTGAATCAACTAAAGAGCTTTGAGTATCCTGTACACCGCTATCGGATGAAACTTCGTCATTGCCACAGGATATTAAAATAAAGACAAAAATTAAGCAAAATAGTAGTAATAATATTTTTTTCATTTTCTCTCCTTGAAATAAAATTATCTAGTTTAATTATAACAAACATTGTAAATAAAATCAATAATCTAATGTTTTATAATTGTTACAATATTATAATACCATTAAAATATATAAAAATCTACTAACCGTAGGTTTACATTTGTCAACCGTAGGTTTACATCTGCCCGCAAGACAGGGGACGGGGGCGTGTCCGCGATATGTCTATTATATATAATGTAGAAAAAAGCGAAATTTTGTCATAAAATAACGGCTCTAATGGTACTTAGCACTCTAAACGCTAGTTTGCTAAAAAAGTTAAACTTTTTTGAAAAAACCTATTGACAAATATTTAATTTCATGGTATATTAAATTACAGAGTTTAGCAGACTAACAAAAAGAGTGCTAAAACCAAAAAACACAACAAATATCGCGGTTTTTTAAGAAAAACGCTATATTTTATCTAAAAAATTCGGTGAATGGAGGATGAAAAATGATTGAAGCAGAAGCATTTGAGCTAAGCGACAGAAAAAAGCTTATTTTAAAATTAATCGTTGAAGCGCATATTAAGCTTGGCGAGCCTGTTGGATCAAAATATCTTACACAGGAAGCAAGAATTCAGTATTCCTCAGCCACCATAAGAAATGAAATGGCAGAGCTTGAGGCTCTCGGTTATCTTGAACAGCCTCATACCTCATCAGGTAGAATTCCGTCGGAGCTTGGCTATCGCTTTTATGTTGATACTCTTGTAAGTCAATATGACAGGACCAAGAGAGAGGAAGCGGAGCTTGAAAATCTGTTGAATGTAAAGAAAAACGAAATTGACAAGATTTTAGATAAAGCCACCAAGGTTGCATCTGCAATTACAAATTATACGGCGCTATCACTAAGACCAAGACCCTCAAGCATCACAATAAGACGCTATGAAACGGTTTACTTAGACAATAGCAGCTTTATAATAGTAATGGTAGCTTCCTTGCATGACACGGTAAAAACTAAAAACATCAAGCACAATTTTAGCGTTTCACCGGAAATTATCACAAAGCTTTCAAGAGTGCTAAACGATAATCTTGCAGGCGCGTCTATTGAGCAAATCAATGTGCCTGTTATGATGAAAATGGAAAGCGAGCTTAATGAATGTCCTGAGCTTATTTCGGTTGTAGTAAAGAATATTTACGAGACCATGAATGAGTTAGGGTCAGAAATCAAGTTTGAGGGCGTAAACAGACTTTTACAGTATCCAGAATATTCAAATCTTGATAAGCTCCAAAAAATGATATCCACCATTGAGGAAAAGAACGATATCATAAAGGCGGTAAGCACCATTGACCAAAGCGACGACGATACAAAAATCTTTATCGGCTCAGAGAATATGGTAAAGATTATGGATGACTCAACGCTTATTTACAAAAACCTAAAGCTTAACGGAAAAACCATAGGAGCAATCGGCATTATCGGTCCTTGCCGAATGGATTATTCCAAGGTTTTAGCAACCATTGATAAGCTATCATACGAAATCAGTCAGCTTTCCGATATCGGTCAGTTACCTGAAGCGCTTGATATTGATTTGAAAATTGATAATAATGAAGAATAACGAGGCGAAAATGGAAGAAAACAAGGACTTAGAGCAAAACCAGGAAGAAAACAACGAAGCTGCCGAAAATGTGTCCGAAGAAAACCCATACAAGGAATACGAGGACAAAATCGAGGAGCTTGAAAAGAAAAGCTATGACTTAAACGATAAGTATTTAAGAGTTGTAGCAGAGTATGACAACTTTCGCAAGCGTTCACTTAAAGAGCGCGACGGAATTTATGCAGATGCTTACATTGATGCAGTTAAGGAAATATTACCTATCATAGATAATATGGAAAGAGCCGAAGCATATTTAAGCGATGACGCCTCAAGTGAGGGCGTAAAAATGATTATGAATTCATTCCGCCAAGCGCTTGAAAAAATGGGTGTAAGCGAAATTGAAACAAAAGCATTTGATCCAAATTACCACAATGCAGTAATGCATATTGATGATGAAAATTATGGCGAAAACGAAATCGTTGAGGTATTCCAAAAGGGATACAAAAAAGGCGATAAGGTAATTAGATACGCTATGGTTAAAGTAGCAAACTAATAACAAATTAAGATTAAAATTATTTCTAACATAAAAGGAGTTAAATTATTATGGGAAAAATTATTGGTATTGACTTAGGTACAACAAATTCATGTGTAGCAGTATTTGAAGGCGGCGAAGCCGTTGTAATTCCAAATCCTGAAGGAGCAAGAACAACTCCATCTGTTGTAGCATTCACAAAGACAGGCGAAAGACTTGTAGGTCAAGTAGCAAAGCGTCAGGCTATTACAAACCCTGACAGAACAATCAGCTCAATCAAGCGCGAAATGGGTAGAGACTACAGAGTAAATATTGATGACAAATCATTAACACCACAAGAAATTTCAGCTATGATTTTACAAAAGCTTAAGAGCGATGCAGAAGCATACCTTGGCACAAAGGTAACAGAGGCTGTTATCACAGTTCCTGCATACTTCAGCGATGCTCAAAGACAGGCAACAAAGGATGCAGGTAAGATTGCAGGTCTTGATGTAAAGAGAATTATCAACGAGCCAACAGCAGCAGCTCTTGCATTTGGTATGGATAAGGAAGAGGACCAAAAGGTAATGGTATTTGACCTTGGTGGCGGTACATTCGATGTATCTATCCTTGAAATTTCCGGTGGCGTATTTGAGGTTCTTGCAACAAACGGTAATAACCGTCTTGGTGGCGATGACTTTGATAATAAGATTATTGACTGGATTGCAGAGCAATTCAAGGCAGAAAACGGCATTGATTTAAGACAAGATAAGATGGCTCTCCAAAGACTTAAGGAAGCAGCTGAAAAGGCTAAGATTGAGCTTTCAGGCGTAACAACATCTAACATCAACCTTCCATTTATCACAGCTGATGCAACAGGTCCTAAGCACTTTGATGCTAACCTTTCAAGAGCTAAGTTTGATGAATTAACAGCTGACTTAGTTGAAGCTACAATGATTCCAACAAGAAAGGCACTTTCCGATGCAGGTCTTTCAGTAAGCCAAATTGATAAGGTAATCTTGGTTGGCGGTTCTTCAAGAATTCCAGCAGTTCAAGAGGCTTTAAAGAGCTTTATCGGTAAAGAGCCATTCAAGGGCATTAACCCAGATGAATGTGTAGCTATGGGCGCAGCTATCCAAGGCGGCGTTTTAGGCGGCGACGTAAATGACCTTCTCTTACTTGACGTAACACCACTTTCATTAGGTATTGAAACACTCGGTGGCGTTTGCACAAAGATTATTGACAGAAACACAACAATTCCTGTTAAGAAGTCTCAAATCTTCTCAACAGCAGCAGATAGCCAAACATCAGTTCAAATCCATGTTCTCCAAGGCGAAAGAGAAATGGCTGCGGGCAATACAACTCTTGGCATGTTCACTCTTGATGGTATTGCACCAGCTCCAAGAGGAATTCCACAAATTGAGGTTACATTTGATATTGATGCAAACGGTATCGTAAATGTTTACGCAACAGATAAGGGTACAGGCAAGGAACAGCACATCACAATCACATCCTCAACAAATATGAGCAAGGAGGATATTGATAAGGCTGTAAACGAGGCTGCTAAGTACGCTGAGGAAGACAAGAAGGCTAAGGAAGCTGTTGAAGTTAAGAACAGAGCAGAAAGCATGATTTTCCAAAGCGAAAAATCACTTAACGAGCTTGGCGATAAGGTAACAGAGGATGAAAAGAAGCCTGTTCTTGATGCAATCGCAAAATTAAAGGAAACAGTAAAGGGCAACAATACAGAAGCTATCAAATCAGACACAGAAGCTCTTGAAAAGTCCTTCTATGCAATCAGCGAAAAGCTCTATAAGGCAGCACAGGAAGCGCAAGGCGCACAGGGTGCAGGTCCAGAGCAAGGCGCAGATGGCACATACTACAACACAGACTTTGAGGACAAAACAGACAAATAACCATCTCAAGCACTACCCAAACGGGTAGTGCTTAGAGTGGTTATTGAGCAACTAGCTGATAGCGGTCAGCAGTTAGCAAAATTGCTTATACATTGACTTCAAACAATAATCCTCAATTTTTATACTATCTAATATAAACTTCGCAAGGAATGAAGCTTAAAATCTGCATTAGTCTAATTAGCTGACGGCTGACGGCTAACGGCTGATGGCTAATTTCCTTCCGCGGAGCGAAAGGAAATTATGGCAGACAAGCAAGACTATTACGAAACTCTGGGCGTTGATAAAAGCGCAAGCGCTGATGAAATAAAAAAAGCATACAGAAAGCTTGCAATGCAATATCATCCTGACAGAAACCCAGATAATAAAGAGGCAGAGCAAAAATTCAAAGAGGTAAATGAAGCGTACGGCGTGCTATCAGATGCAGATAAAAAAGCAAAGTATGACCAATTCGGTCATAGCGCATTTGACGGCTCAGGCGGCGGCTACGGTCAAGGCGGCGGATTTGGAGGCTTTGATTTTGGCGGCTTTGATATGGGAGATATTTTCTCCTCATTTTTTGGCGGTGGCTCTTCCCGAGGACAAAATAGAGCTAACGCGCCTATTCAAGGCGATGATATCGGCGTAAGAGTTATTTTATCCTTTGAGGAAGCAGTTTTTGGCTGCAAAAAGGAAGTAAAATTTGCAAGAATACAAAAATGCGATGATTGTGGTGGCACAGGCGCAGAAAAGGGCACTCATGCTGAAACATGCTCACAATGTGGCGGTAGCGGTCAGGTTCGTGTTCAACAAAGAACAGCATTTGGTATTATGCAATCAACCAAGGTATGTCCAGGCTGTAACGGTAGCGGAAAAATCATTAAAAACCCATGTAATAACTGTCGCGGCAAGGGCTATGTAAAGGTTAATAAAACACTTGAGGTATCAATTCCTGCCGGCATTGATGACGGACAAAGAATTGCACTCCGTAACCAAGGTAACGAGGGCAGAAACGGCGGTCCTGCAGGCGATCTTGTAATTCAAGTAAACGTACGTCCTCACGCATTCTTTGAGCGCGATGGCGTGGATATTTATTGCGATGTGCCAATTACCTTTGTAGAGGCAGCACTTGGCGCAACTATTAAAATTCCAACACTTGATGGTTCAATGGATTACGAAATCCCCGAGGGCACTCAAACAGGCACAACATTTACCGTAAGAGGTAAGGGCATAAATGCAGTAAATGCAAGAGCTAAGGGTAACCTTTACGTAACCGTTGTTGTTGAAACACCAAAGAGTCTTTCCGAGGAGCAAAAGAAAATTCTCCGTTCCTTCGGCGAAAAATGCGGCGAGAAGAATTTCTCCAAGAAAACAAGCTTTTTCAGTAAGTTTAAAAAATAGCTAACCGCTATTTTTTAGCAGTTAGCCGCCAGCGGTCAGCGGTCAGCGAGATTTGACTATCGATTTATAATCGAATGTTAGCACTTAGCAGATTACTACAACAAAAATATCATTAAATAATAATTCGCGGAAAGCGTTTGCTTCTTCCTCTCTCCGTCTAATTTGCTGACGGCTGACGGCTAGCGGCTGACGGCTAATTTCCTTCCGCGAAGCGAAAGGAAATTATGACTTGGTTACAAATTAAAGTAACAGTAAAAAGCGAAATGCTTGACCCTGTGTGCGCAGTTATGAGTATGATTTCAAACGGTCTTCAAATTGAGGACTATTCCGACATTGAGGACAGAATACTTGACGGCGTATATGGAGATTTAATTGATGAAAGCGTTTTAAATGCAGACAGAGAGCATGCAAGCGTATCTGTTTATGTAAGCGCAGATAAGCCTATTGAGGACTACAAGCTTTTCATTACTGAAAAGCTTGACGCCTTAAAAATCCAACACACCCTCGAGGTTTTTTCACTTTCCGAGGAGGATTGGGCAGACTCATGGAAGCAATATTATAAGCCAATCAATATTGGTGAAAAATTAGTTGTTGTGCCTATGTGGGAAAAATACGATGCAAAGCCACATGAGGTTGTAGTTAAAATGGACCCAGGCATGGCATTTGGTACAGGCACACATGAAACAACCCGTTTATGTGCAACATTACTTGAAAAATATGTAACACCTACCTCAAAAATGCTTGATGTAGGATGTGGTAGCGGTATTTTAGCAATCTGTGCTTCCAAGCTTGGAGCAAGTGAGTGTTACGCCTACGACATCGACCCTGTGGCTGTAAAGGTAGCAAGGGAGAATGTAAAGGACAATGATTGTACCAACATTGAGTGCGATGTCGCCGACCTACTTAAGGGTGTTAAGGAAATAAAATACGATGTAATTACCGCAAATATCGTAGCGGATATAATCATCCGTATGCTTCCCGATATACATAACTTCATGCACAAGGATACAGTCCTTGTGGTATCAGGCATTATTGATGAAAGATGCGAGGATGTTTATAAATCAATCAAATCAAATAACCTTGAAATCATAAACGAAATCCACGAAAACGGTTGGTGTGCAATTTCATTGAAGCTTCAATGAAATTACAGCTAAATTTGCCTTGGCAAGCTAAATTGAGCTTTGCTCAGCTAAATTCGACAAGTCGAGCTAAATTGACCTTCGGTCAGCTTAGATGGCAAATTTAATTTAGCTTCACGGAGTGAAATTTAGCTACTGCAAGCGAAGCGAGTATTAATTTAGCTACGAAGCAAAGCGAAGTAATTTAGCTTTATTCATATCATCACCATTTAACAACAAGCTTAAGCCCACTTGAAAATCAAGTGGGCTTTTTTCTTGACAAAATTTACAAATCGTGATAATATATACTTATACAATAAAACTTTAAGGAGAAGTATATGAAAAAGATTTTTCTAATTATCGCAATGATAGCGGCTTTAGTGTGCTTATTTACAATTTCTGCATTTGCAACTGAAATTAACGGTGTTCATTACACTCTTGATAACGACGGCACTGCAACTGTAAATACAGATAACAGAAAAGCAACAAGCTTAATTGCTGAAATACCAAGCTATGTAGAATATGAGGGCAAGACCTATAAGGTTGATACAATCGCAACCGATGCATTCTACGACAACACCACTGTTACAGAAATTAGAATTTTAAGTGAGTTTATCACTAAAATTCCATCTAACATGATTGCTAACACTTATAGCACAGGCGCTTTAAAGAAAATTTATATTGATTTTTCTAATATCACATCAATTGATAGTGCGGGCTTAAATCCATCAAACCAAACAAACGGTAATGCTCCTAAGGCTAATAGCTTTTATTACTATGATGCAAAAGCATATTTGAAGGATAAGAGTGATGTTATAATCACATGTCCTGATTTTTCAAACTGCACATCTATCGGTACAGCGGCATTCCAAGGTGCAAACTTTGAAAAGCTTGTAATTCCTGAGGCCGTTTACATTAATAATCAAGTGTTCAGAGCAACCACCATTAAGGAGCTCGTTCTCCAAGGCGCAAATAGAGAAAAAATTGATTATTACTCATTCCAAGCATGTAATCAGCTTGAAAAAATCACAATTGAGTCAAGAAATCTTAAAACAATAAGCAACGATGTTTTCTCAGGCTCAGGCGCAGTTAAGGAAATTTATATTGATTTATCAAAATGCACATCTATTTCCACAAGCGCATTCCAAATGGGTAATAAGGGTTACGACCAAGGTAATACACAAACACAGTGGTACAACCTTGAGGGAAAGAAAATTGTAGACTTGAGCAGCATGAAAACAATTGGCGAAAGAGCATTTGCTTCATCTAACTTAGGCTCAGCAGAAATCGTTTGGCCAATAGCATTAGACTCCATATCTGACCAAGCATTTAGAAGATGTAACATCAATACAATGATTTACTTAAACGCATCCGAGGGCAAAACCATCACCGCTCCATTCTGGTGCTTTAACGGTAATGCCCCAACTCTTATCGTTTACGGTGAGGGTGTAACTAAGGTAAATAACGCATTTGAGGCTCAATGCACAGCTATATTCTTAGCAGACTCAATTACATTCGGTAGCGATGCAAAATTTAATAAAGCAGGTAGCACACTATACTGTAAATCAAGCGTTGATTCATCAAAATATTCAAATGGCACAGTAATTAACTTTACATCAGGCACAGTAGATTATTTTGGCGGTTGCGGATTGATTGCAGAGCTTGCAACAGCGAGCGGCGATTTTGTCCTTGACAAAACAACACATAAGTATAACCTAGTAGATTACGATAACACATATTGCCCAATTAACGCAATGGGTAACTATGAGTGCGAAAAATGTAAGGATACAAAGCAGGTAGCAAACGAGGGAACAAATCCGGTTAAGGACGGACACTCCTACGATACATTAAAGAGTGTAGTATATGAAAAAGGCTATCTTTCAAGCGGTGTTAAAGCATTAGCTTGCAAATGTACTCTTGAATTAACTGAAGCGGTAAATGCTATTTTTACATTTAACGGATATTCCACAAATAAGGAGCAAAATGCAATTTGTGTAGGCTTCTCAGTTGATAAAGTCGCATTAAAGGAATATAATGCAGTAAATCCTACGCTTCAATTCGGTGCAGTTGCATCCCTAAGCACAGAAAACATTCTTTCTGTTGATAATGGCAGCGTTGTAGGCACTACAAACACAGTTGTAGCTGAGGTAGATGGCGATTACGCTTCATTTGATTTTGTACTTTCCGGCTTTAGCGAAGCACAATATGAGCTTGCTCTTGCAGTTTGCGCATACGTGTATGACGGAAACGAAATTTCTTATCTTGCAAGTGAGTCAAGCGTAGTTCCAACAACAGTAACCTTAAAATCTGTGGTTGAAAACAAAACAAGCAAAGAAGAATAATAAACTTTAGTAAACAAAAAAGCGACGATCAGTCGCTTTTTTGTTTACTTTTTTATATAAGTGTGCTACAATAAAAACAGAATAAATTTTTGAGAGGTTATCTTATGATTAAGCCTGAAAAACAGTTTTTTCTTTTTGGTATGGGCAACCGCGAAAAGCTCATATACAAAGAGGGCGGAGAGCTAATAAAATTCTCCACTAATGAGGTTATATTGAAATTAGACGTAATTACTGACCAATTTCTATTTGATAGATATATGGTTGTTATTTGGACGAAGAATGGTAAAATATACAAGCTTCACGAAAATAGCTACGGTGTATATCTTGACGACATAACAGACGCAGAATTAAACTCAAGCCAATGTCTAACAGGCGGAGAATACATTAACCTTCCTGATTTTGAGGATTATAAATACCCTAAGCAGCTAAGAATTTTACATCACGAGATTTTAACCAGCTTTTTAGGCGACAATCCTGTACCTAATATTTATGTATATAAAAAGCCTTGGTATCGTGATGGCGCTATGATGGCAATGTGCCTTGAAAAAACAAAAAATCTACATTTAATGCGCAATTGGGCGCTTGGCGTTACCGACCTTTACGACAAAAACAATAAGGGAAATAAAGAGCCTGATAACTTGGGTCAGCTTGCTTTCATTCTTTCATACTTCGTTGATAAAAATTATCCACTTATAAATGAAATAGAAAAAGAAGCAAATCGCATTATGGAAAACGGTCTTTTAACAGGTCTTACCGATTATAGCCACCACGAAATATATTCCACCCTGTGGCTAAAATTAGCATATGAAAGACTTGGTATAAGCACAGAAAATATAAAAATTCCAAAGGAGTTTGACTCATACGCAAGAATGTTCTGGATGGATAAAAAGGATGTTGAAACCGAAACTCCATACGAAAACGAGTATGATGAAAAATACCCATATCTTTCATGGGCAAGATACCACTTTAACAATGACCCAATTAATGAAGATTTACTTAAAATCAAGTACCCAATGAGCTGGGAAATTCAAGCATCTGAGGCGATTTATCCATACATTGCGCCACTTTCCCAAATCTACGCTGATAACAAATGTGCCGCCCCTCATTCATGGCACGCAGCAGAAATGTTCCTTTATCTTATTGAGATAAAGTAGCGGTCAGCTGATAGCTGTCAGCAGTCAGCGAGATTTGATTATCGAATATATAAAATAACTTTTGCACGATTTTTCACAAAATAATATATTAAACAGCCGAAAGCAGATAGCTTTTAAAGTGAAGCACTTAGTAATATCGCTAATTGCTAACTGCTAACAGCTGACGGCTAAAAATTTGACGAAGGAGAATTTATAAATGCCAGGTTACGGAGATTACAAAAAATTATATTTTGAAGAGTTTAGAACAATGAAATGGGAGGGCTACGACGTTGACAAATACGTAAACGATAACGCAGACTCGCCAAAATTTATGCCATCGCTTGAAACAAGAGATAACTACCCGACAGGAGATGACTTTTGGAAAAAGCCATACGAAAATCTTGTAAAATTAATGGACACACCATTAAGGGCTGACTATCCATACTACGAGCCTAACGATTTTGATGAAATTATGAAGGAAGCCGCCGTTGCTCCCGTACTTGAGCCACTTACCGACGAAGAATATAAAAAGAGAATATACGGTGCATTTTATGGTAGATGCGCATCAGTTATCTTAGGTAAGCCGCTTGAAATGGGACTTAGCAAGGAATTTATTAAAAAATACCTTGAAAGCGTTGATGCATATCCACTAAATGATTTCGTTCCGGAATATTCCGAAAAGCTTGATTTTAGACTCCGCGGCGACTGTATTCATAGCGCCAAGGGACACGTAAGCTTCGCTCAGTCCGATGACGATATTCACTATACGTTATTAGGCTTGCTCTTAGTTGAATGCTATGGTCTTGACTTTACTAAAGAAAACGTAGGCTGGAACTGGGCAAATAATATTCCATATCTTTGGTGCTGGTGCGCTTCAAGAGTAGCATACTACCATTTAGTAAACGGTACTATACCAGCTGATAAAATCCCATATACAATAAACCCATGGAGAGAGTGTATTGATGGACAAATCAGAACCGATATTTGGGGATATATTTTCCCGGCAGACTATAAAAACGCTGCAAAATACGCCCACAGAGATACCTCATTCAGCTTAACAAAGAACGGTATTTATGGCGGTATGTTTGTAGCAGGAGCACTTAGTGCAGCTCTATCCAAAAATCCAACAGTAGATAAAATTATCGACACAGGTCTTGCCTCAATCCCTAAAAAATCACGCCTTTACGAAGCAATTACCTTTGTTCGTGATACTTATAACGAAACAAAGGACTGGGACAAAACCGCCGATGCACTCATTGAAAAGTATAAGGAAATACCAAACGAGGGTACAATCAATAATATGGCAGTAGTTGCACTCGGCATTATAGCAGGCGAGCTTGACTACACAAAGAGCATAACTATCGCCACTATGTGCGGTCTTGACACCGACTGTAATGCAGGCACAGTAGGAAGCATTATCGGTGCCGCCGTTGGTATTGACAATATTGAAAAGCGTTGGTACGAACCACTTAACGATACAATTAAAAGCGTAGTTGCCGCATTCGGCACTTGCAAAATTTCAAATATCTGCGAAAGAATTATAGCTCAGAAGAATAGGCTGAATAAATAGACATCAGTAGTAAGCAGACAGCGGTCAGCGCGCACACGGACAGGGGACGGGGGCGTGTCCGTGGCTTTAAGTTATGAATTTGCTACGCAAATGTTATAAGCTTAACTGCGTTAAGCGTTATGAATTCGCAAAGCGAAAGTTATGATATGATTGCCACATTTTACCTTAAACGCCGACAGGCTCATAACGACAAAGTCTCATAACTTGCGAAGCAACCATAACTTGCCGATAGGCAATCATAACTGCAAAAAAACACTCTTGCGTTTGCAAGAGTGTTTTTATTGCTAATATGCCAAGCTAAATTATTTAACTTCAACTTCAGCGCCAGCATCCTTAAGTTGCTTAGCGATGTCTTCAGCTGTTTCCTTAGAAACTGCTTCCTTGATTGTCTTTGGAGCGCTCTCAACGAGTTCCTTAGCTTCCTTAAGTCCAAGACCTGTGAGCTCACGAACAACCTTGATAACGTTGAGCTTGCTTGCGCCAGCAGCCTTAAGAATTACGTCGAACTCTGTCTTCTCTTCAACAGGAGCAGCAGCAACAGCAGCACCAGCAACTGCAACAGGAGCAGCAGATACGCCGAATTCCTCTTCAACTGCCTTTACTAAGTCAGCGAGTTCAAGAATAGTTAATGTTTTGATTTCTTCTACGATATTTGTAATCTTTTCGTTAGCCATGATTTAAATCCTCCGTATTTTAAATAAAAATTAATTAAATTATTTTTTACATTTTTCAGGCAAATGCAAGCCTTATTCTGCAGTAGCCTCGCCCTTTGAGTCGATAACTGCTTGGATTGCACGAGCAAAGCCTGAAATAGGACCTTGAATGCTTCCCAAAAATCTTGCAAGAAGAATTTCCTTTGATGGAATGTCTGCAAGTGCGTTTACTGTTGCAGCGTCGCATACAGCGTTGTCAATGAAGCCACCCTTGATTTCAAATGTAGCAACCTTGTCTGCATATTCCTTAGCGATCTTAGCAGGAGCAACAGGATCATCGTATGAAAGTGCGATAGCGCTCATACCGTTTAATTGTTCCTTGATTGCACCGTAGCCTACTTCATCACAAGCACGACCGATAAGAGTATTTTTAATTACCATATAGTCGATACCTGCTTTACGGAAAGCAGCACGCATTTTTGTGTCGTTTTCAACAGTGATACCTTGGTATTGAACTAAAACGCCTGATTGAGCCTTCTTAATTTTTTCAACTAAATCAGCAACAACGGCTTTCTTTTGTTCAAGAATTGAATTACTTGGCATAGTATATCCTCCTATTATATTTCCGACAGTAAGGACAAAAAGAAAAATCTTTTTTCGTAAGTAGCATAAATATACCATACCGAAAAAAGATTAATTATCATATTAAAATATAAAATCTTTTCCTCGGTAGGGAGCTTTCGCAATTACTGAGACCTACTGTCTTTGGATTAGCGTAGAGATTATAACACATAAAAAACGCTTTGTCAAGAGCTTTTTATAAAATTTTGAAAATTTTTTAGCAATCAGCCGATAGCCGCTAGCTATTAGCAGATTAGTTAATTGATTTTTATGTAAAAGTAGCCTTGCAGGATAATTTGTAGATGTCAGTTAGCAAATAAGCTGACCGCTATCTGCTAACTGCTAACCACTATTTAGTCAGCTTTTTTTGCCTTACATCGCTTCCCTCAAATTTCACAATAGTAAACTCGCCAAAGAGTCGGCTTGTAATTCTCTCGTGATACATTGATTTAATTTCCTTAGCGCTTAAATTTGTACTAATAATGATAGGTAGCTTTTTGTTGATTCTTGTGTTTATTATATTATAAAGGTAGGAAACAGTATTGTTTGTAACGATTTCTGTGCCTAAATCATCAATAATAAGTAAATCACAGTCGAAATATCTTTCTGACAATAGCTCAGTGTCGCTAAATCTGTCTCTAAATCTGTCAGTATCAAAATCAGAGAAGATGTTTTGCGCAATTTCATAAACTACATCGTATCCGTTTTCAATTAAATACTTAGCAACAGAGGTTGAAAGATGTGTCTTTCCTAAGCCTGTACCGCCAACAAGCAAGAAAAATTCCTTTTGTGTCTTAAAGTTTTCTGCAAATTTATGTAGCTTGCTAAAGTTACGCTTCATAATATCCTGACACTGTGCAGGATAAACATCAAAGGAAAAGCTTTCAAAGCTCTGTGTGGATAAAAGATTTTTAATTCCTGAGCTTTCATATCCCTTAAGTGTGAGAGCAGCTTTTAAGCATTGACACATTTTAACGCCTTGATATCCTGTATCCTGACATAAAGGACAGTTATATTTCATATCGGTATAGTCAGCGCTGTATCCCATATCAGAAAGAAGCTCAATTCTGCGGGCTTGCAAGCTTTCGTTTCTGTCTTGTAGCTCCTTTAAACGCGCTTCAAGTCCCTCTTTACCTTCCATTGTAGCACCGAAAATATTAAGACCTACACGGGAAAGCTCCTTGTCAATTTCCTTAATTTCAGGGCATTTTCCATATACCTCAAAAAGTCTGTCACCACAGTTGATTTCATTTTCCTTGCGTATTGCTTCGAACTGCTCAAAAACAGCCGCTACATTCTTTTTAGAATAAGCCATTACTCATCCCCCTTGTCCTCGTATGAACGCTTTAATGCCGCCTCAAAGAAATCATCAGCATCAAATGTCTCTGCTTGTTGCTTAGATTTATATTGAGACTGTGCATTTTCTGCATCCTCTACGGTCTTAATTCCGTTTGATAGCCAATTATCAATAATCTTATCTGCATATCTTGGAGAGGATTTTTGCGTTTTTTCAACGGTAATTTCGTATGCAAGCTTAATAAGCTCAAAATCAAGCCCTAAAGCAATCCATTTTTCAAAAACAGTTCTTTCCGTTTTGATAAATTCTCTTTCTCCAATGCCGAAAAGATTTCTTATTTTATATTCAAGTGTTTTTTCGTTCTTTCTGTCAGCAAAATGCTTTTCTAATTTGTTATATGTAGAAATTCCGTTATCGTAAAATTCGCTTGCAAGCTTTCTTATATAAGCCCAATTTGGTTTTCCAATGTCAACACAATGGGCAAGAAGCAAAAGCATATATGCGCTACTAAACTTGTAGGTTTCTTTTAAATATATAACATTATCATAATCGTGCTTATTAAATGTCTTTCCAAGGACGCTTTGACATTCCTCAAAAAGCTCGCCCATTTTCTTGTTCTTTTCAATATAGGCTTGAATTTGATTTCCCGTGTAAGAGGGAACACCGTTTTGCGATGTCTCCGTTACCATTTTGCTTTCAAAATCACTAATTCCATCAATGGCTAATACTCCCGCCTTTGCCCAAAACTGTAATGAAGACTTTACATCCTCACAGCTAATAGTAAGCTTTTCAGCAAGCTGGGGAATAGCATTTTCAAAATTACTGAAATATTCCATATATCCAAATAGGGAAATAATAACCTGTAAGTCCTCTTTACTTACAGTAGGCGCTAAATCTGCCACACGGGATGGCAAATTTAATATACTTCCCGTATATTTAATCTCTAATCTCATAGTAGTCCTTTCTTGATGCGGCGACCTAATCGCCATCCATCAATCAGCTTGGATATGCGTTAAGTCCTTCGTTTGCAATATTTCCGTTTAAATATTCATAATATCCCTGAGCGCCAATCATAGCAGCGTTATCTCCGCATAATGATAGCTCAGGAGCGTAAAAGTCAGCGTTAAATTTATTGCAAACCTCTTTAATTCCTGCGCGAATGTGAGTGTTTGCGCTAACACCACCGGCTAAAACGATATTTTTGTATCCTGTTTTCTTAAAGGCTAATTCAACCTTAGATTTTATTGCCTCAACAACCGTATAGGTGAATGAAGCGGCAACATCAGCTTTGTTAATTTCCTCGCCTTTTTGATTTTTAGTATTTAAGTAGTTAATAACAGCAGTTTTAAGACCACTAAATGAAAAGTCAAGCGTTTCTCCGTTAATTGCAGGGGAAGGAAATTTAATTGATAATCCGTCGCCCTGTGTGGCTAAAACGTCCATAGCGTGTCCGCCCGGATAGGGAAGACCCATAACGCGTCCAACCTTATCAAATGATTCTCCTGCCGCATCATCGCGTGTGGAAGCAATTTCCTCGTACTCCGTATATGACTTTACATCAAAAAATGATGTGTGTCCTCCCGACACAACAAGAGCCAAAAAAGGTGGCTTTAAATCCTGATATGTTAAGTAGTTTGCAGCCACATGTCCCTTGATATGATTTACAGGCACTAAGGGAATGTTATTTGCATAAGCCAAGGACTTTGCAAAATTCACAGCCACCAAAAGCGCACCAATAAGACCGGGGCCGTTAGTTACGCAAATTGCGCCAATATCATCTAATGAAACTCCCGCCTTGTCAAGTGCCTCATATGTTATATTTGAAATTGCTTCAACATGGGCTCTGCTTGCAATCTCAGGCACAACACCGCCATAAAGAGCGTGAATATCAACCTGAGAGGCAATAATATTCGATTTTATAATTCGTTTATCCTCTGTCATTTCCAAAACTGCGCAAGCAGTTTCATCACATGAGGATTCAAAAGATAATATAAACATAAGCGGTTAGCTGTCAGCCGTTAGCCGTCAGCAGATATCCTTTCTGATTTATTTAAAATTATAGATGCAAATTCATTCTAAGAGCGTCTTCCGTAGGGTCCTTATAGTGATTTTTAGACGTGCCAACCACAATAAAGCCGTATTTTTCATACATCGAAATTGCCACAAAATTCGATTTTCTTACCTCTAAATGAACACATGTAACGCTATTTTTCTTGCATTCATCTATCATAGCATCCATTAGCATATTGCCAATTCCATTTCCGCGATATTCAGGTAATATACCGACATTTATAATGTCAGCCTCTCCTGCGATTATCATATAACCAATATATCCAACCGCTTTTTCGTCAATTTTCGCAACGTGAAAATAATAAATATCGCTATCAATATAGCTTAAAAAATCATTTTCCTTAAAGCTGCCACCAAAAACAACCTCATCAATTTTTGCAAGAGATAATGCATCATCACTTACCATTTTTGAAATAGTTACAGACATTTTAGTAGCCAAAAACTCCCGATAAGCTATCGTCATCATCAATCCAATCGTTTACATCCACCTCTGTGTATTCAAGCTTGTTGTTTCTGATAACAACCTTGGCAATGCCCGCATTGATAACCTGACGCTTGCACATCATACAGCAGTTCATTCCGCCAACGATTTCCCCTGTTTTCGGGTCTGTGCAGCATAAGTAAAGTGTGCTACCTAGCATTTGCTCACGGGATGCGGAAATTATAGCATTAGCCTCAGCGTGAATACTACGGCAAAGCTCATATCTTTCCCCTCTTGGAATACCAAGCTTATCTCTCATGCAAACACCAAGGTCGTTGCAGTTTTGTCTGCCTCTTGGCGCGCCGTTGTAGCCTGTTGATACAATAACATCATTTTTCACAATAATAGCGCCAAATCTGCGTCTTAAGCAGGTGCTTCTTTGTGATACAGTCTGCGCGATATCTAAATAATAGTTAGTTTTTGAAACTCTTTCCATGGTTTTTAACTCCTTTGTCGTTAAAATAGCCGTCAGCCATCAGCCGCCAGCTGTCAGTAGGTTAGATAACTGAAGTATTACTGTATTTGATTTTTAGTAGGCACATAGCAAATTAGCTGACCGCTAACTGCTATCTGCTAATATCTCAAAATAGCATTTTGCTGCTATTTTGTGAAATCAAATACAACCTTTTTATTTTCATCTAATTTAAGAATTGCATCAAAATTGTTGCCCGCCTTTGATACAAATCCGGATAATTTTTCTGTCTTGCCGTTTGTTAAAATTGCAGAAACCTCTTCCTTTGTAATCTCGCGACTACAAATATTTCCACTAATTGCAAATTTACAACCGTTTTTGTACTTATCACATCCGTAACCAAAGCGTGTTGTAACTACATTTCCATCGCACTTAGGACATTTTCCAACGATCTCGCCAATGGGATTTACGTTTTCGCTAAACTGATTCTCATACTCAATGCCATCAAAAACGCTTTTTCCATCCTCAAGCTTAAGTATAGCTGAAAATTTATCTTTATTTTTCGTGAGGAATCCGTAAATTCTATCGGTTTTACCATTTTCCATAAGCGCTTTTGCATGCATTACGGAAATGGGTCTGCCACTAATGGACTTCCAAACGGTAAACTTACAACCGTTTTTATAGTTTGAGCAGCCGTAGCCCTTAGTGCCAACAAATACATCGCCACCACATAAAGGACATTTTCCAATCACATCCCACGCGTTGCCTGTATCATTGTCAGCATTTAAAGCCACATCAAATACGCCTTGTATTTCATTTTTTGCAAGATTAACGCTGTCATTTATGGTGTCCTCTCCACGGAAAACTCTCTTAAGAGATTGACCTAATTGACTCGTTTTATATTTATCCATAATAATGCCAAGCTGAGAAAGGGACTCAATTAAGTATTCGCCCACAGGCATAATGTGGTAAACATCCTTTTTTAGCTGAATGTATTCGCTCTTGCAGGCGTTTTCAATAATTCCTGTTCTTGTAGCCTCAGTGCCAAGCTCAAGACCCTCAAAAATCGCCTTGTAATCATCATCATCATTTTCCTCAGCCTGAGCCTTGTCCTCTTTAAAAGGATTTTTTAAGTAGTTATTCAGCGTTTCAATGGTGTAATGCTTAGGCGCAGATGTCATTTTTTCAACAGGCTTAAATAAGGTGTTTACCTTATCGCCCTTTTCAAGCTTAGGTAAAATCTTGTCCTTTTGAGTAGGCTCTTCAAACTTTGTCCAGCCCTTTTCTAAAATAACCGTGCCTTTAAGCGTAAATTCCTCAAGGTCGCCAACGCTGATTTTTATTTCATTCTTTTCAACCTTACATTCCTCGGAGCAGAATACAGCCACAAATCTTCTAAAAATCGTGGTGTAAACCTGTCTTTCCTTTTCTGTCAGCTTCTTAGGGTCGGGAATTTTATATGTTGGAGTTAAAGCCGAGTGAGACTCAATCTTTGCATCATCAAAAATTGACTTAGAAAAACGAAATGCAACAGGATAATTCATCTTTGCAATATTTGCAATAATCGTTTTCATTTTTCCTTGCTCAGCGGTGGCTAAATATTCCGAGTTAGTACGGGGATATGTTACATATCCATCCTCATAAAGCTTTTGCACGGTATTTAAGGAGTCATCCATTGACATTTTATATTTTTTACCTAAATAGCTCTGCAATTTTGATAAAGAGAATAGCTTAGGCGGATACATTGTATCCTTTTTAGTCTTTACGGATGTTACAATGGCATCAACACCGTTGTACTTAGCGCAAGCATCGTTAGCCTCACTAAGCTGATTTTGTTCAAATCTTAATTTTGAGTTTAATTCGACAGCCTCGCCGTTTGTTTCCTCATGGGAAGCTATCATATAGTATTTTTGCGGAGTGAAATTTCTTATTTCCATATCCCTATCGTAAATAGCCTTTACAATAGGCACAATAACTCTACCAACACGGAGCAGCTTTCCTGTCTTAATAGAAGCAAATCTTGTTAAATTTACTCCGTATAGCCAGTCTATATAAGTCCTTGCAAGACCCTCGTTTGCAAGATTGTCGTATTCCGTTTCATCCTTCATTTCGGTTAAGCCTGTGCTTATAGTTTCAGGTGTCTGGTCAGGTAACCAAAGTCGCACAAAGGATTTACTACCATGTAAAGCATGCTCAACGCATAAGCGCACAATAATCTCTCCCTCACGGTCAGAGTCTCCTGCGTTTACTATGGTGTCAACATCATTTCTATTACATAAATATTTAATTGTATTAAATTGCTTTTCAACACCGCTATCGACTTGCTTGCTTGCGTCCTTTTTAAGCCCAAACTTAAATCTGTCAGGGAAGCAGGGAAGATTGTCCATGGTCCATTTAGGGGAGCTTGACGGAGAATAATCCTCAATATCAGCAAGAGAGAAAAGATGACCAAAAGCCCAGGTAACAATATAGTCGCCACCCTCAAAATAGCCGTTTTTCTTTTTCATTTCATCCTTTTGCAGTCTGCCAATGCCCTGCACAATATTTCTTGCAAGCGATGGCTTTTCGGCTATAATTAGCTTCATATTCCTATTTTCTCCTTTCCCTTAATTAGTAGCCCTAATAGAGCCGATACATAATTATCATATCACAAATTCCGCTCCATTTCAAGACACATCTTTAAATTACCATAATTTTAAGGAAAGATGCTAAAAAAGCAAAAAGGTGTTGGCGTAAAATTGCCAACACCTTATATTACATCATTATTCCGCAAATAAGAAATAAAACGAAAAAAGGAATTGTGAAAACTGATATTACCCAGTATTGAGGCGGGGATGATCTTTTAAACTTTACATATGCACGCTTGGGATTTTTCGTTTGATAAACTATGTCAACGGTACAGGGAGAGCTGCCTTTTTTACCGTGAGCGCCACCGCTTACACTGTATTCCTTTCCATCGATTTTGTAAACATATACAGAGTCTAACCAATCCTTTGTATATTCATCACTGTAATAGCTGCCTACTTTTCTTTTTTCAAAGTATTGCTCTTTCCTTAAAAAGCCTTTACATTTACTGCAATATTTAGGCTTAAAATGAAAGAACACCCAAAGCGACCAAACGGAAGCATAAAGCAATAATGCGGATATAGAAAAAATTAAAATTCTAATTGCAATCATAGAGTTCTCCTTAAAGCTCAATATAAGCACAAACCGCGTTGTGGTCGGAATAATACACATAGCCTTCCCCCCCCTTGTGGGGAAGGTGTCTGCAAAGCAGGCGGATGAGGTGTAATACGGTATGGAGGCAAGTTGAATTTAACTAAAGCTCAATATACGCACAAACCGCATTATGGTCGGAATAATACTGACCGTTTACAGGAACATCCTCAATTAAATACGCGTTATCACATTTTCCGTCTGTGAAAATATAGTCAATCTTTATTCGCTTATCCCCTGTGCGCTTGCCAAACTCATGAAACGTTGGCTCAAGCTCCGCTGAGCAGTCAATAGCGCCTCTGTATGCAAGTGCAGAGGTAATAAGCTTAATTTCCTTAGTGTCAGGCTGCGCGTTAAAATCGCCTGTAAGCACAAATTTTTCATTGTATTGTGAAATAGCTTGAACTAACTGCACAGCGCCAAGATATCTAGCGTTTTCGCCCTCGTGATCTAAATGCGTATTAATAAATCTAAATGGCTTTTCAACGTCTCTGTGCTTCAAAAGAAGAGAGGTGTACATTCTTGGGCATCCGCTTTGGTCGCCACCGTATCTTGAGCCCGGAACACTCGGAGTTAATGAAAGCCAAAAGCTCTCACATGATATCATTTCAACCATGTCCGCCTTAAATCCAATAAGCATTGATTCTCCATCTAAATTCTTGCCCCTGCCACAGCTAACCATACAGTAGTCAGGTAAGGACGCTCTTAATTTATCTCTCATAGAAGGAAGCACCTCTTGAAAGCCGATAATATCAGGGGATTCCTTGGAAATAACCTCTAAAACTCTGTCAAATCTATTTGAAAATGAATTTATCCCATCTCTTTCGTTATCGTAACGAAGATTAAAGGACATAACCTTAATTTTACTCATAAAAATTCTCCTTTATTACTGTTCGATTTATTTTATCATATATGGGGGTAGAATGCAATATTATGTGGAAAAATAACGAATAAATCGGAAAAAAGTCTTTACATACTATGCAACGTGTGATACTATAGAAATAACAAAATGTGCTGTGGAGGGAAATGTAATGAACGTTGTAAGAATGACAACTGAAAGAGCTAGAAGACGTTTTCAAAGAATGTTGGAAGAAAACGGATTCGAAAAAAACAGAATTGAGTATTTCAAGTCAATGGTGGACAAAGCTGTAGGCAATGGCTCGGTGTCTGGAAATGTTGCAAATTTATATGTTGCTAACGGAGGCGAAGCGCTCTTAAACGGTGCAGAAGTTGATACGTTTGCAAGAAACGCGAGAAACTGGCTAAAGGACAGAAATTTACCTGCTTGCGTTAAAAATCTCGAAAGAAAAAAGTATTTAGACCTTCTTCTTTTCTTAGGAGTACACAAAAGACATGGAAAGAAAAAATTAGCGGGTTTTAACAACGATATCGGAATGTTAGGCTTAGAGAAGCTATATATTCTTGATTATTTTGATTTCTGTGTTGCAGTATCGCTTTTATTAGAGGACAAAAAAGGTATCAACGCCTATACCACGTTCCGTACGCTTTATAACGATAAGGAGCTTGAAAAGAAGTCTAACTCCGGCGGAGCAGACTTGAACGGTCAATTCACTCAGGATATTGCCCGCGACTTTGAAAAAATTGAAACTATTAGAAGTCAAGCTGATGCGGAAAACGGCGCAAGTGATGTAATGAGTGCGTATAAGTTCGTATCAAAATACGCCCACGAATTTGGAAGATGTCATGTAAGTAGATATTTTGCCTATGCTTCATTATTATGCGGAATATCAATAGACAATATTATACGAACTGTTACCCAAAGAGAGCGCCAAAATACAATCGGTCTTTACGAAAGAAGAAACGGCGAAACTTACGAGTATAAGCTAAACGACATCATACAATTTGCTCTTACACGTAGAGATGTTCAGGTTGGTTTGTATTTACTAAGTGAGCAAATGTTTGCTAACTGTGTGAGATATCTTCACAACATTGATTACCAGGAATATAGAGAATATGTTCTCGATGGTAAAGGAAATGATGACAATGCTCGCTATGTTGCAGGCGAAGAATTAGAAAAGGAACTTGATTTAATTCATAATCAATTTGCTAGAATCGGCTCTGGCGAAATATTTGAAATACCTAATGCTGATTTTTGCAGAGTGATCAACAACCAAGAGAACATTTCAAGAGAAATGATGCTTGCAACAATTTTGATAACTTTAAACTCAAATACCATTAAAGCGTATGCGGGCGAGTTGTCTATTGATTACAGAAAAGCAGGTTCAATAATGGAGAAGAAGATCAACAGATTGCTTGAAAGCTGCAGAATGCTTGAGCTTAATGCAGAGCTTAGCAAATACGATTTTCTCTTGCTCTATGCATTACATAACATTGACTATGAAGGTGTTGTGTCTCGTAGTGGTGCAAAGATATATCCATATAGAGAATTTGTTTTCTACCAATTTTTGGAAGAGAGCCTATACCAAGCAGCTTTTAGTGGTGAAAACGGTGAAATTGACGGAGAAACCGATAGCGATACTGACAAAGAAGATAACGCAACTGAGTAAAATTTCACCGTGTCATCGCTACTGTTAAAAGATAGCTGATTTATTTAAGCTATAACATTAGGAGAGGGAGTAGCAATGACAGAAGCAATAGGATCAATTACAAACAATTTAAGAAGCGTAATAAATTTAGCGCCCACTCGATTAAATAGTGATGAGCTTTTAAAAATCGCCGGCAAAAGAAAAATTTCAGAGATGGAAATAAAATATCCCCATTTGAAAAACTGTATTTTTGCTTGCGGTGGTACATGCATTGTATATTACGCTGATAACAGAAAATATTTGGTCAAACAGCTATATAAAAATACAGTTGATGGATCTTATTTGAATAAAATAAGAGAAATAAACGAAGAAATGGCTAAATATTACCAAAAAAAGGGCAGTAATTATTTTTTGAGACATATTTGGTCCGGAGAAGAAAACAATACTTATTACGAAGTCTTTGTGGCTACAAACGGTTCGACTGTCGGCGTATCTAAACCCAAAAACGCCAATGAATTTATTGCCTTATTTAAAGCATATAGAGGATTTTTAAAATCTTTAGCAGCATTGCATGAAATTGGATATATTCACTTTGATGTAAAGCCGGATAACATTTTTAAATACAGAGCTAACGAGGGCGATTCATATACGATGCAGCTTTTTGATTTTGGTTCGGCTACATTGTGTAAAGAAGTTATCCAAAATTTACAGGACGAAAACGGAGACGGCTTCATTTATGAAATCACATCCGGTTGGTACGAAGCACGTGATATAAATAAGTACTGCGAAGCAATAAAAAATGATGATTCTGTTGCTAAGGTACTTGACATTACAGCGGCTGTCAAAGTTCTGTTAGACTTGATTTGCGGAAATCAGGATGGACTAGGCGATGGTTTTGATGTAAGTAAGATGGAGCCGGGTTTCTATGGAGTGAAGCAAAATCTTAGCGATATTTGGCACAAAGCCACAAATGATGATTTCACAAAACGCTATGTTAATTGCAAAAATCTAATAGAAGACATAGATATAATCATAGAAGGCTTGGAAGGAAATATCAAAAATTCAGAATCATTAAGATCAACCGCTAAAAACTCTTTAGGTGATAGTCCCGATGATTTGATCTGTAAAGATGAATTTGTAGTGGCTTCTAAAAATGCATACTGTCAAGAGCATGGCATAGAAGCCGGGACTGTCTTAAGTATAGAAAGAATACTTGATGATATCAACCCTGACATTTTGCCTTCCATCAAAGTGGGAAATCATGAGTATACCTATTTCAAATCACCGGACAAAAGGGGAGGGCTTTTAAGAGATAAAAGCCCGTTAGAAATTTATTTAACACAACATTACAGAGAAAACAAAAATTTATTGTTGATCGGTAATGGCGGTGGAGGAAAAAGTACAACGTTAAGGCATTTATATCTTAAAAGTCAGTTGTTTAAAAAGGGTAAATATGCGTATTTGTATTTATCTGGCAAGGACTTTAAAGAAATGCCGAACAAAAAGACTATACTATCTGTTTTAAACAATCATTATAAAAAGTGTTCTATCAAAAAAATGATAGAAAGCAAAAAATACAACTTAATTATTTTATTTGACGCGTTGGACGAAATACCGTCTAATCTCGAGAGTGATATATATCGCGAGATTGATGAGCTAAGCGGTCATAAAAATATGTTCGTTATGACATCGCGCGAAAAGTCTAATAATTTAGCACTTGAATTACCTAACGCTATTGAAGGCGAATTTCTTCTTTTGAATGATAAACAAATCAAAAAGCTTGTGCCAAATATTTATAATGAAGAAAACGACAAATTATTGGAGCTTTTAAAAAATCCAATGTTAATGTCGCTTTACTTGAAACTTAACCGTCAAGCTAAAATCAGAAAGATTAAATGCGCCGAACACTTAATAGATGAATATTTGAAAAACATATATTACTCGTGTAATCCTGACGGAAATGATATACTATTCCGTGAGGATATGCTTAAACTTTCTGAGTATTGCGTATGCAAGATTACAAACAAAGGAGTGCTAACAAAAGCACAAAATCTTGTCCAAAAAAGTAAATTAGGACATATTATCCGATTTGAGGAATACACTGAGGGAGTAGAAAATAACGGTGGTAATGAGGAGTCTAAAATTAAATATCATAAAGCTGTTTTTGCGCATAAGCTTTATGAGGATTTCTTCAAAAGCGTTTGGCTTTACAACTTTTTTACGCAAGCTGTAAAAGAAAAAAATATTACCGTAGATCTGTTTTATTTTGACAATTTGATTAAGCTTGAAAAAAACCTAACACCGTATTTTGCTGATAAAATCAAAAACGAGTTGATAAATCTTTATAAAAACGAGTGTCAATCGGATGATGAGCAGACTAACGCATATAAAGCTATCAATAAGTTCATTTCACGGTTTAAAAAGCTTGATGTAAATAAGAAGTATATCAACAAAACAAGATACGAAAATCATCTTAAAGCAATTAAAAATATTGTAAATTTAATTGTTTTGTGCTGCAATGGTTGCATGGTAGACATAGAACGAAATAAACCGTTAGTTGACTTAGGATGTTTTACAAAAATTTTCTTTGATGTTGTTGATTTTGAAAAGGTAAATTCAGCTTACGTGCCTTGGTATATAAATGTAAACGCACAAATGAAGTCGCTAAATAGCGCAAAATCAATGGTTACATTACAGAAAAAAGCAGAAATTGAAGATGACGGCGACGAACGCGATTTGAATTTTGACCGTATTCTTTACACAAAGCATTTGGTGGTTAGCAAGTGGAACTTAAGCTGCAAATCCGAAAAAGGCTCTCTATATAGCAAATGGGGAAATAAATTGATTTGCGCCACTCGTTCCAATGTTACTGATAACGGTGCGGAAAGCTATGAAATAGCAGAAAACGTAAGCGGAGTCAGCAAAACTGCATTCAAATATTGTGTATGTAAGGAATTTATCGCAAGCGACAATAATAAACGCTTCTTTGCAAAAGACGGTGTTTTATATGAGAAGAAAACACGTACTCTAATAAAATACCCTGTTAAAAAAGAAGTTTCGCGATTTAAATTAATTGATGCGGAAAATGTTTATCCATATGCGTTTGCTAATGCACAAATGTTAAAATCTGTTGATTTAGCAGATTTGAAGTCGAAAAAATTGCCAACATCCTTATTTGAAGGGTCAACTGTCGAAAATGTTGATTTACCTGATAGTATATCACGTATAGGAGAAAGAGCGTTCTGCGGTTGTAAGCAGTTAACTGCACTTAATAGCGCTGACGGAACCGTTACCACTAACGCTACCCACATTTTAGATATGGCGTTTTACGGATGTACGCGACTTACAAAGTTCATAGTGCCTGAAAAAGTTAATTACATAGGCAAGCTGGCATTAGCTGAAACCGAATCATTGGAAGATTTATTGATTAACCCTAATTGCGGTTATATAGCCGACGATTCGTTTAAAAACAGTAAAGCAAAATCTCAAAAATCACCGTTTGCGGGTGAATTTGAGTTTTTGAAAAATGAAATTAGACGTACCGACCATAATGAATTTAATGAATCGGCAATGATGCTTACAGAATCAATGAAATTTAATAAGGAAACAAAATATCTGTTCAAGAGTATCCATTACTTTGATCATGGTGATTACAAGAAATTCTTCAAGCTGACCAAGAAATCTTACAACAAGGGTAAGACAATTGCCAACGTTGACAATCTTTCGATATGCTATAGATATGGCATAGGAACCGAAAAAGATTTAATGAAATCTTTAATGTATCATGACCGTTTACAGTCTGCTGAAGGCGAAAATGAATTGTAATGAAAATCAAATAAAAACAAAGCAACTCGTGGTAGTTTCCGCGAGTTGTTTTGTTTTGGAAAAAACACGTACCGTTAGTTGGTAAATAATAGTATAATTAGGACACAAATAAGAAGGGAGAAAAATTATGGAAAACTTAGAAATCAAGATGGTATTTTTTAACTATTACGCGGCTACTTTGGGAAGATTTTACTCTACAGCCCAAAAGGAAAGAATTTTACGTTTGATTGCAACGGCAAACAGCATTGAAGCAACCAAAATCGACGAGATTATCGAAGCATCCAGATACGTTGAAAAAGAAGATATCGGCAACCCGATAGGATGCAAAAACTTTTTACTTTGTGCAATTTTCAAAAAGGATATTTCTCCGGTTTTATACGGAGCAGTATTAGCTTTAAACGATATTTATAATACTCAAAAATGTACAGTTGTTTACACAAATGAATTGTTATGGCACAGATCCGTTAAAAAGGATGGTAACTTGGTAGAGCTTGGATATTATGAATATGCAAAGGGAAAGCTCGAAAAGGCGATTGACGCTTTTGAAAAAGCAATGAGAACCGAAAAGACTATCCCACTAGTAGAATATCTAGCCATCGTTTCAAATGAGGCTCACATGAACGAAAAAGCATATGAGTATGCGTTGAAGGCTCAGGCTATCAGCGATGATGAAAGACTCTATATCGATTGGTTAGTGGAAATTGAAAACGAAGCAAAATCTAAACTTTCAGAGTCCGAAAAGGATAAGATTGAAAAATCTGTATTCTCACAGAAGAATACATCAAGAATTGGATTCGGACAGTAATTCAAAATTCTACCTATATATTTATAATGAAAGGAGAAACTAAATGAATACTAGCATAAAAAACATTGAAAATCTTTTGCTTGAATCTAATGAAAAAGCCCACGAGGATTCGAAATGTATAGATTGTAAGACAGATGCTTCAAAAGTGGTCGGTGGAAGATGGGTCGAACAAGACGAAATATCTTTATTAGATGAAATCGGACAACCTGTATATATGGATGATGAAAAAATTCTTCTTTATCCGCTTTCTCACGACCTTATTATCGGATCAACAGGCTCTGGCAAAACAACTGTTCTTTACGATAACTGCATTGACTTTTACTCTAAAATGAAAAAAGATAAAAGACCGTCATTTTTAGCTATGGACTTAAAGGGCGAAATGTATATGCGTCACGCCCAAAAGCTTGAAGATGCAGGATATAAGGTAAGAATTATAGATATGAGAAATCCTTTCTTCTCAGCAAGCTATAATCCGTTATCTACAATTTATGATTGTTATACAGAATGTCGTGAAATCGCAAAAGCAATGGAAAAGAAAACTATTAGCGACACTTATAAAGGAATTAAATATAATAGCGTTGCTCAGGCAAGTAGCGTTGCTATTGCAAGATATTTTGAATTGATGGACTCCATTGATAGATATATCAATGAGCTTGCAGAAATTATAGTATTAAACACTGACCCTAAAAACCTTAGCTGGACTGAGGGTGCTAGAAGTTGTTTAAAGGCAATTCTTCATACAATGCTCCGTGACTCTGAAAACGAGGAGCTTGGCATGACCAAGGAAAAGTTTACACTTGATAATGTTGTAAGAACGTCATTTACAACAGAGGACGGTTACGAAGTTTTAATTAAGTGGCTAAGAAGAGCTGAAGATATTACAGTAGTTGCAGGCGCATTGGGCGCTTGCTATGATATTAAAGCGCATGTAACACGCGATGGCTATACTTCAAGCCTCAACTCAGAGCTTAACAAGTACTCAGCCGTTTCAATAGGCGCTCTTACAGCCAAGAGCGATGTATTGGTTTCAGAAATTGCAGAATGTACTGATGATTATGCAATCTTCTTAATTACCGATAGCCGATCGCAAATCACAAATAACATCGCTATGATGTTTATGAACGATTTAATTAATACGCTTTCCGAAAAGGCAGATAAAAATCCAACTCGTTGCCTTGATAAGGACTTTATCATTCTTGCCGACGAAATGGGCAATTTGCCTCAAGTTCCTGGAATGAGCAACAAGATTTCAACACTTCGTTCACGTAAAATCTGGATGCATATGTCAGTTCAATCACTTGAACAGCTTGATCAGGTTTACGGCGAAAAGATAGCTGCCACAATTCTTGATAACTGTGATGTTCATATGTTCCTTGGCTGTAATAACGAGGCATCAAAGAAAAGATTCGCAGAATCAATGGGCGAAAAGGAAGGACTTATCATGTCGGCGGGCATCGGAAATTCAGGCGTTGCTCAAATGTCAGTTCAAACACAAAGCATTCCTGTCGTAAGAAAGAGCGATTTAGGCGAGCTTCAATTAGGAGAGTTTTATGTGAGATCAAGAGTTTCATCAAACCTTAAATCTTCTATGAAGCCATTCTTCAAAAGAACAGATGTTGCAAAGAAGGAAAAGTTGTACGAACTTGAGTACAGCGGCTATGACCCTGATGCTAATAAGTATTATATTAAGGAAACGTTGATGTTTGAGGGCTTATACGATGATGATTTTTACTCAAGCTCTAAGACTAAGACGCCAAAAAGAAAGAATTCAATCGTTGAAAATTATAAGAAGATTATTAGCCGTGAGGAATTCAAAAGCGAGTTAGATACCTTTGTAGATGATGGCATTGAATTTGTTACTGATATAGAAAGAGCTACACCGCCAAGAAGTTTCATAAATAGAATGTTCTCGGATGCTAATAAAATTGCAGCGCAAATTTACTATGATATGAAATCAAATATCAGTAAAACAGAAAAGATTGAAGATAAAGTATTGCAAGTGGTTGCGTTAGGTATTTTACCTATCAAAATTCAAAGAGGATTGGTTAGCGAGGAAAATAGAAAAGGAGTTACTCAATCCGAAATAGAAAAATGGATACCGTTCTTCAAAAAGGACTTGCTTTTCGATATTAGATTGAAGCAAAAGGAAGGCAAAGAAGCAACAATCAATGAGCTTGACAGAAGAATTGCTGAGCTTGCTGAAATAAACTGCTTCTCAAGTGAATTTGTGGAAGCATACCGCGAGGTGCGAGAGTGCATTAGTAAGATGACAAATATTGAATTTGCTAAATACTGCAACAAAATCGCATCTCACTTCCATTAAAATATATATAGCGAAACATCATAGATAATCTACGATGAACAACTAAACCCACCCCGCCCTGCGGCGCTTTCCCCTAAAGCCCGCAGGGCTTTTTTTTACATTCTTGTTATGCTCTAACCTTTTAATTTTACCACAAAAAACATAAAAGTCAAATTTTGATGTACTGTTTTAGGTACACCAAAAACTTGACAAACGCATTTTCATATGCTACACTAAAATTAAGCAACATTTTGCTAATATATTTCATTTTAAGGAGAGCATTATGTCAAATCTTTATTCTAATTTTACTAACTGCTATAGCATATCAAAAACACTTCGTTTTTCTTTAATTCCGCAATTTGAGACAAGAGAAAACATTTTAAAAAATGGGATTTTGCTTTCTGATAAAGAAAAATCAGTAAATTACGAAAAAATCAAGCCAATACTTGATAAGTGCCATATCAAATATATTGATAAATATATGAGCATTTACAGTGATGATTGGAATGAATTATATGAAGCTCTGATTGAGGCTCAGAAAGATAAAACTAAAAAACAGAGTTTGGAAGCCGTACAAAAGAAATATAGAAAAAAGATTTCCACATTTCTTAAAAAGGAATCTAAAGAGTTAAATCCCAAAGAGCTAATTGACGGCGCAATTAAAGGCACATATTATGTACCTGAAATGAAAGAAAGCATTGACCTGTTTCATAGCTTCAATAAATTTTCTACATATTTCATAAATTATCAAACAGCAAGAGATAATATGTATCAAGAGGATGGTGCAACTGCTATTGCGTATAGAGTAGTCAACGAGATTTTTCCTCAATTTGTTGCTAATATGAAGCTATTTAATGACTTGCCAGAAAATGTAGCAAACCAAATTGAAAATGATGTTGAAATTTTAGTAGGCTCACACAGACTACAAGAAATTTTTAGCTTGGACTTTTTTAATAATGTTTTATCACAAAACGGAATTGACTTTTATAATAGCATAATTGGCGGCATTACTGCATCCGATGGCATAACAAAGCAAAAAGGCATTAATGAAAGCTGTAATATTTGCTATCAAAAGGGTATGTTAAATAAAAAGGTAGTGTTTAAGCTTCTTTATAAGCAAATTTTAAGCGATAGAGAAACAATGTCCTTTGTGTCAGATAAGTTTAACTCTGATAAAGAATTAAACGAGACTTTGAAAAATTATGCTGAATCAGTGGAGCTTACGCTAAATGCATATCAATCTGCACTCAAGGATTGCTTCAAGGCAGAAAATGTAGAAACAGAAAAAATATATATAGATAAAAAGATGGTGTCATTTTTATCAATGATTGCATTTGATAACGATTGGCATGCATTGAAGGACAGGCTTAAAGAAAATAAAATCAAGGATAAGGATGAATATACCTTAAGCGAGCTATTATCAATTTGTGATGTTGATTTGTTAGCAAAAGCTTATGAAAAAATTGAAGAGCAAATCAACGCAATTTGTGATTGCAAAAAAGAACTTACATACAATGCAAAGATAACATCATATGTAGAAATCAAAAAATATATGGACTCTGTCCAATCTCTTGAAAAACTGCTTAAAATATTTTCCAGCACCGATGAAAACGAAAAGGATTCCTCATTCTACGGAGTTTATGATGTGGTGTATAAGGTTATGCGTGAAAATATTTTCTTGTATAACATGATTAGAAATTATGCAACGAAAGCACCATACTCAACTGAAAAATACAAATTGACATTTGATTGCAGCTCTTTTATGGAAGTATGGGCACAGGAATACGATACTAATGGTGCTTTGGTGCTTTTTAAGGACGGAAAGTATTATTTGCTTGTAGTTAAAAAGAAGCTATCAAAGGAAGAAAAACTTAATTTAACACAAA
This sequence comes from Eubacteriales bacterium, assembly GCA_045127235.1. Classification (GTDB taxonomy): domain Bacteria; phylum Bacillota; class Clostridia; order Oscillospirales; family CAG-272; genus RGIG2000. The sequence goes on along the minus strand of JBGVPY010000052.1, from coordinate 4,189 downwards.
AAACAAACAATTCTGCAATAAGATATGTATATGAATCATTAAAAACTGATGTTAAAAATTTATCACGAATGTTCTTTTATTCTAAAACTGCTAAAAGAGAAGGAGAGCAAAATGTAGTTGCCCCAGTGGTAAAAAAGTATAATTTACCGATAAAGGATGTTGAGGATATATACAAGAGTAAACACTATACAACTAAACATAGGGACAAAAACGAAAAAGAATATAGAAATGCGTTGAATAAAATAATAGATTATTACAAATTAGGAATGAGCAAGCATGATGATTTTAAAAAATTCACATTGAAGTGGAAAGAAAGTCCGGACTATGCGGATATTAATGAGTTTGTGGATGATGTATCAAAGTGTTGCTATAAATTAAGCAAGGAAATAATTGATTTTGATTATTTACAACAATTAGTAAAAGAAGACAAGGTGTATTTGTTCCAAATTTATAATAAGGACTTTTCAGAAAAATCAACAGGCACTCCTAATTTACATACAATTTATTGGAAAGAACTGTTTTCTGATGAAAACTTGGTAACACCTATATTTAAGTTGAATGGCGCAGCAGAAATCTTTTATAGACCTGCAAGTATAGAAAATCCATTTGTACACACTGAAAATAGCATTTTAGTACGCAAAAAAGACAAATTTGGCAATAATGTACAAGAAGATATCTATAAGGAAGCAATTTCTAAAATAGAAAATGGCAACTCAATTGAGCAGTTAGAAAAGGAATTTCCAAGTCTTATTTTTAGAAAAGCGCCACACGATATTGTAAAGGATAAAAGATATTCTCAAGAGAGAATTTCTTTCCATGTGCCAATTACAATGAATAATGCGGTTGATGAAAAATACAAGAAATTCAACGAGTCGGTATTAAGACATATAGATGGAAACGAAGATGTTCATATTATTGGTATTGACCGTGGCGAAAGAAATCTAATTTACATAAGCTGCATTGACCAAAAAGGAAATATTATATATCAAAAATCCTTTAATACAGTTTCCGAAACAGACTACCAAGATAAATTAGTTACATTAGAAAAACAAAGATTGGATGAACGCAGAAGCTGGGAAGCGGTTACAAAAATCAAGGATGTAAAAGCGGGATATTTATCACAGGTGGTACACGAAATAGTTAAGTTAATGATGAAATATCCATCAATAATTGCTATGGAAGATTTGAATTTTGGCTTTAAGCAAGGCAGAATGCACATTGAAAGACAAGTATATCAAAACTTTGAAAAAGCACTAATTGAAAAACTCAACTATTGTGTTTTAAAGGATAAAAAGTCAAATGAAGAGGGCGGAGTGCGCCACGCATATCAATTAACCTCAAAATTTGAAAGCTTTGAAAAATTAGGCAAGCTATCAGGCAAGCAATCAGGCTTTATTTTCTATGTGCCAGCAAGAAACACATCAAAAATTGATTATCAAACAGGCTTTGTAAATCTATTTACATCCAATCAATTAAGATATGAAAGCGTAAATAAATCCAAGGAATTTCTTGCACTTTTTGATGATATTTCCTATGATAAGTTAGATTGCTTTAGATTTGACTTTAAGTATAGCAATTTCTCACTCAAGCAAACAGACTATAAGGATGAGTGGAGTATTTACACCATCGGCGAAAAACGAATTGCACATACAAAGGTTGATGGCTATGATACAACAACCGAAATTGATGTTACAGCAGAAATGAAACAACTTTTCAGTAAGTATGGAATTGACTATAAATCCAACCTAAAGCAACAAATCCTAAATGTAGATGATAAGTCATTTTTCAAAACATTACTTTGGTTAATTTCCGTAACAGTGCAATTAAGATATGAAAATGCCGAAAACGACTTTATTCTTTCCCCAGTGCAAAAGAATGGCAAATTCTTTGATACAAGAAAAGCGACAGAAAATGAGCCTCTTGATGGCGACGCAAACGGTGCTTACCATATTGCCATAAAAGGACTTCAGCTTTTAAAAACACAAATTCAGGATGGTAAAATTGTTGCCGATGAAAAGGGAAAACAATTCTATAACTTCTTGAAATTTGTGCAAGATAAAAATTATCAAAAATAATGGAAAACCCAATTAGCATATCAATGCTAAACGACTTTGTCTTTTGCCCGATATATATATATATTTTCATAACCTTTATCAAGGCGTAGAAAAGAATTTATATCAGGGCAAAAGTCAAATAAACGGTAGTGTTTACATATTTATCATGGATTCGAAAACAGAAATAAAACGCTATGGATATGCCAAGAATGAAGAAAAAGACATAATTGTAATATAAATATTGCAATCCTTGGTCTTTTTATGATATAATAACAAAGGAAAGGATTGTTAGATATGAAACTTGCACAAAAATCAAGAGTTATTTTAAAGAAAACAAACATAAATTTAGTCAATCTGACTATACAAGGATTTAACAATCCTTTTTAATTTCTACTATTGTAGATAGGGTTACTATGGTATGCCTGATCAAGAATTTAACAATCCTTTTTAATTTCCACTATTCTAGATTACTTGCATTTATAATATTTTTACTATAATTTAACAATCCTTTTTAATTTCTACTATTGTAGATTATCCCACTTTAAAGGAGCTTCGTGCGATTTAACAATCCTTTTTAATTTCTACTATTGTAGATAGCTTTCCGAGAACCTTTAAAATCACTATTTAACAATCCTTTTTAATTTCTACTATTGTAGATTCGTAGTAAACGAAGTCGGCAATGTAAATTTAACAATCCTTTTTAATTTCTACTATTGTAGATCCCTGGCTCCCCCCCGCTAACAGGGGAGTATTTAACAATCCTTTTTAATTTCTACTATTGTAGATGGCTGTTAGTGTAAGCCTAAATTTTGATTTTATAATTATTTTTAATTTATGCAATGCGCATTTCTTATGTAAAGAGAAAAAGCATTTTAATGACAAAAAACACCGCAAAAAACCATCTTGAAAAGTGGTAAAAAACGCCGAAAATAAAAAATAAAAAAATTTTTAAAAAAATTAAAAAAAGGTATTGACAAATGAAAATCACTATGATATAATAACACACGTCGCAAGGCAAGAGACACAAAAACGCGATGGTCGAAATGATTTGGAAGCATAGCTCAGTTGGGAGAGCATCTGCCTTACAAGCAGAGGGTCATAGGTTCGAGCCCTATTGTTTCCACCAATGTCTAGAGAGCGAACACGAAAGTGTTCGCTTATCCATGGCGGTGTAGCTCAGTTGGTTAGAGCGCCAGCCTGTCACGCTGGAGGTCAGGGGTTCGAGCCCCCTTACCGTCGCCAATTTGCCTCTGTAGCTCAGTTGGTAGAGCAGGGGACTGAAAATCCCCGTGTCGTTGGTTCGATTCCGACCGGAGGCACTTAAATATGCGGATTTAGCTCATTTGGTAGAGCGCAACCTTGCCAAGGTTGAGGTGGCGGGTTCGAGCCCCGTAATCCGCTCCAAATTTCAACATCCTCAATAATTGAGGATGTTGTTTTATTCACAAAAAGTGAATGTTCGAATAAAATTATAGTGTGGTGACGTAGCCAAGTGGTAAGGCCCCGGTCTGCAACACCGTTATCCGTCGGTTCAAATCCGACCGTCACCTCCAAAAAATTAAGCAACCCAATCGGGTTGCTTAATTTTTTATCCAATCCGAAGGATTGGCATGTAATCACGCCCTTTGGGCGTGTATGTAATCTGCGCCCCGCGCAGTATGGCATCACGCGCCAGCGTGTATCCCCCTGCCTTCGGATTGATAACATACAACACCTCGTGTTGATTCCATACCGCCTGCGGCGGATTACATTCAAGGCTACGCCTTGATTTCATCCACGCCTTTGGCATGATTTGGAAGCGAGGATGTGAAAGTTGCACCCCCGCCTTTTCCCACTCGGCATTTGAAAGATGCCACAAACTGTGCTACAATAAAATCAAAAAGGCGGTGGTGATGTGAAAAGAATGTTTGCTCTCACATGTTGTACACTACATTCTAACATCATAAAATAAAGGCTGATATTGACAAAGTCAACCGCATATGATAAAATATAAACAACAATTACAAAGATTATCAAAGCTTGTATATGATATTGAAATCCGAGTCCAATCGACTTTAAAATTTTTGCAAGCACACAATCTTGAAACCATACAGCAAAAAAATAGGAATCGATTATAGACGGTACCGCAAAAGGAG
>JBGVPY010000051.1:0-41051 GCA_045127235.1 Eubacteriales bacterium | reverse complement strand
AGGTTGTTAACGGTGTTGAGTTCAGCAGGGAGCAAGTGATGATTGTTGAAGCTCTCAAGTATAACTTTGAATTTCAAATAAAAGATTTAAAAAAGAAACTTGCGGAACAGCCAAAACAAATTATAGAAAAAGTCAAAAGCTATTTTGCTTTTCCTGACGGCTACGAAAGCTTTGCGAATTACTGTGAAGACGATGTAACAATAAGCGAAAGTGATTTTATGGAATTTTTAGATAAAATCTTAGAAGAGTACAAGGGGGACAAAAATGGCTAGTTTAGTTTTAATATTGATTTCAACGTTTTTAATCGTTTGTGGCAGTATTGCCAACGTTGCCGAGAATATTCAAAGCGTCTCGGCTTGGGCGTCCTTAATAGGCGTAATCGTGCTTATAATAGCTGTTATCTGCTTTATAAAGGATGAATAATATAGGTGTTATTTTAGATTGGTAAAGGAGAAATTATGAATATGTTAACCAAAGCGGAATTTACGCTTATAAGTGTTATTCCGGACAATTTTAAATATATAGCAAGGAACTCAAACGGTAAGTTAAAATGTTTCTACGAAAAGCCGATATTTGACATGGGTATTTGGAGAGAAAAGAAACAAAAAAGACCTGTTGGCTTAAGAGCATGGCAGCGATGGTTTAAATTTATTAAGCCAGGAGAGATTTACGAAATACAAAAACTTCTCAACAACGGATATAACGACGCAATTGTAAAGCATACTGCATTGAAACTTGCCTGTAGAGAAATTAGCATTTTGGAAGAATTAAGACACAAACGACACTCGATGGAAAACCCTGTTGAAAATACAGAAGAAATGTTGGTTAAAGAGTTTACGGAAAAAGCTGAAAAGGAAATAAAAGATGAAATCAATAATGATTAGTATTCAACCACAATGGGTTGCAATGATTGTTCATAAAAAGAAAACATTAGAAATTAGAAAAACAATGCCAAAGTGCGAGTTGCCTTGCAAAGTATATATTTATTGTTCTTGGGGAGATATGAGAACAAATTATATGCTAGGCAAGAGAGGGAAAGTGGCGGCGGAATTTACACTTAATGATGTTGAGTGCTTTACAACAGATTATAGAAAAAATGTAGAGCAAACAGAAAGAATAAGCAAAGATAGCTGTGTGGGTATGTCAAATTTGATTGAGTATGAATACGGAAAACCTTGTCTTTACGCTTGGCATATAGATGACCTTAAAATCTATGATGAGCCAAAAGAGTTGAGTGAGTTTGGGCAAAAATGCACAAATGCAAATGTAATTCATTGTAGAGATTGTAAATATGTGAAATGGGATAGTTGTTGTAAGATTATGGCAAAACCATTAAAAAGACCACCTCAAAGCTGGTGTTACGTAGAGGGGTTGTATGAGAATTGATATCACTAAAACAAAAACAAAGAAAGGGAAAACAAAAATTTATAAGCAGGTTATAACAATTGACAAAGATTCTTCGGATAAAATAATAAAAGAAATAAATAACATAGTGAACAAGTTTGACGTTGTCGGCGTTCTCAATAATCTAATAGATAAGATGAGCAAACCAATATTTATAAATCTAAAAGGAGAAAGTTATGGAGAAAGAGAATAAAAATGAAGACAAAAAGGATAAACTAGTATTATCAAGAGAACAATTAAATCAGTTTGTGAAGCAGGCAAGCATAAGTTCTAACTTAACTCTTTTAAGTGAGTTGAGTAAAATTATTGCAGCTATGCACAAATCTCTTATGGCTCAAATACAACCATTACCATCAACAGAAAACGAAGAGAAGTAGGTGAGCTATGACAATCGAAGAAATCAGAACAGAACTTAAAAGCTTGCGGAAGTTAGAAAGATGCGGCCTTACAAACAATCTGATTGTTAAGTATAGACCTTTATTCGAAGATCTGCCATCGATAGAAAGCTTTGTTATGATGGAATGTTATGTCAAAGGAAGCTCATATCACTTATGCGGTTGCAAGCTTGCGTATTGCGAAAGACAGATTAAAAGAATAGTTCGCAGTGCTACTGAAATGCTATTAGAAATGATTAACTCAAAAGAGCAGTAAAATGCTCTTTTTTCTTATGTATAAAAACTTGTCCCTAAATGTCCCTTTTTTTACGAAATAATATAAACAGATGAGAAAGGAGAAATATGCAAGGAAAGAAATATGATGCAGCAACCAAAGAGCAAGCGTTGGCGATGTTGGCTGTTAGCACAAGTATCCAAGAAGTATCAGACAAGTTGCAGATACCTTTTTCAACATTGAAGACGTGGAAAGATGCAGCTGAGAAAAATAACGATGAGTTCGTGAAACTTCGCAACGAAAAGAAGAAAGCGTTTATCGATGATGCCTGGGATATCATATCAGATGCTAACAAGCTCATGAAGATAAAGTTGCGTAGAGCGTTAACTCAGGAAGAGAATTTAGATGCAGCTCTTGAAGAGATGGAAGATTCTATGGACTGGGAAGATAAGAAAGAACGAGCCAAGCGCTTAAACGTTATCAACAAGATAAACTCATTAAAGATAGAGAACGTTGGCTCATTAGCGTCTATAGCTGGCACAATGTACGACAAGCAAGCGTTGGCCAACAATGAAAAGACAATGAATATCGGCGTTGAATCTTTGGAATCTTTAATCAAAAAGGTAGAGGGCGACAGTGCTTATTAACACAAAGAAGTACATTGAAGCGTACTTGAAGATTAAAACAAAAGAAAGTAAAGTTGTTCCGTTTAAGTTAAACAAGCCACAAAACAAGCTTTATAACTTATTAAAACGTCAAGCAGAGCAGAAAAAACCTCAAAGAGTTATTATTCTCAAAGCAAGACAGATGGGCTTCTCTACCGTATCGGAAAGCATAATCTTTAAGAAGACGGCAACATCATCAAACGTAACAAGTGGTATTGTTGCGCATAAGAGTGAAGCTACGACAAACTTATTTAATATGTCAAAGCTATTCTACGAGAAGCTGCCTGAGCCGTTAAAACCTCAAACCAAAACATCAAACGCTTACGAACTTATATTTGATACCAAAGATAATCAAGGACTACGTTCTAAGATTAAATGTATGACTGCAGGTGGTGAGGGAATAGGACGAAGCGGAACGTTTCAAAATCTACACCTTAGTGAAGTTGCTTTCTGGCCACACGCCAAAGAGCAATTAGACGGACTTCTTCAATGTGTGCCAAACACACCTGATTCACTTATCATTATCGAAAGCACAGCAAACGGTTACGACTACTTTAAAGAGTTGTGGGACAAAGCTTGTGCTGGAGAGAGTGATTTTGAGCCATTGTTCTGTGCCTGGTGGGAAATGGACGAATATCGTCTTCCTTGTGGATATATTGTTCTTACTGAAGAAGAGGAACTAATCAAAGCAACGTACAACCTAGACAATGAGCAAATAGCTTGGCGTAGATGGTGCATAAGAAACAACTGTAGCGGCGATATAAATACTTTCAAGCAAGAATATCCTGCTTGCCCTGAAGAAGCGTTTTTAGCTAGTGGTGAGTGTGTCTTTGATAAAGAAGCCATCATTAAGCAAATCAACGCTAAAAGACCACTTATAAGCGAGTGGAAGACAGGTGAGTTTACTTATGATAAAACATACACACCAATCAAGAACGAAAAGAACGAAGTGGTGGCGGTTGAGAAACATATTTCAAACATTGAGTTCAAACAAAAAGAAAACGGACTTATAACTATACACCGTTGGCCTGACTACGAAAAAGACGAAGACGGAGATATTATTGCTAAAAGGCGATATTCTCTTGGCGGAGACACTGCAGGGCTAGGCGATGACTATTATACAGGAAAGGTTGTAACTAACGATACGCTTGAAACGGTTGCAACACTTCGAAAACAGCGTATCAATGAAGATTTATATGCTGATCAAATGTACTGCTTAGGTTGGCTTTATAATTGGGCGCTAATAGGCATAGAGGTAAACTATTCGAGAGTTCCAACAAGAGAGCTGCAAGAGTTGTCTTATCCTAATCTATACCAAAGAGAGCGACTAGATAAAACCAACAAGGAGCCAACTAAAGAATACGGCTTTGAAACTTCAAGAAAAACAAAACCTATCATTATTCAATCTTTGATTAAAGATATCAGAGATGATGTTAATACCGAGTGTGATGTTATTACACTTAAAGAGATGTTAACGTTTGTCAGAAAGGAAAACGGTAGCACAGAAGCTCAAGAGGGTTATCATGACGACTTAGTTATGGCGAAAGCAATAGCTAACTTCATAGCTATGCAGCAGGGTGATCCAAATTGGCAGAAGATAAATAAACCTGACAAACGCAGAACAGCAATAGAAAAATTCTTCCAGGAGAACGATTGGGAAGAGGAACAAGGAGAATATGTCGAATGGTAATCGGTAAAACAAAGAAACGTATTGAAAAGTTAGAAGAATCAATCTTAACTTTAACTAAATGCCTCAAAAGCGTTGATGCAGAGCTGCAACAAACAAAAGAAGACAATAAAGCGCTAAAGGCAGAAGTTGAAGACCTTAAGTTTATAATAAACAATTCTTCTGATGAAGCTAAACCATTAACTCAACAAGAGCTAATGAGAGAGTGGCAAACAGGAGAAGAAACTAGGAGAGGTGATAAGTAATGGAAACACGTAAATCTAAAAAGAAAGAGATAGGTGCCAAGCTAGATCAATTGTGGTCATGGTATAGAGATGCTGTTGCTTATCAAAACTCAATCGGTCTCAATAAAACTATTCCTGAGTGTGTAAGGTTTTACGAGGGCGACCAATGGCCAAAAGCTACAAACGCAACAAAACACTTCCCTAGACCTGTAATCAATATTATTGAGATGAACTGCAACAATAAGAAATCACAAGTGTTGTCTAGTCCTGTAAAAATCGTTTATGAAAGCGAAAGCCACAAAGCAGACACAGATAAATTTAATCACTTTGCAGAATATCAGCAAGGCAGATTAAGACAAGATGACTTGAATAATAAAGCTATCCTAGATGGTATCATTAAGGGTTCATATTGCTCTTATTTCTATTGGGACGATTCTGTTATTGGCCTTGATGGACTAAAAGAGGGAGATATTGCTGAACAAGTTGTTGATCCTGCAAACGTACTATTTGCAAACCCTAATGAAAAGGACGAGCAAAAGCAAGATTGGATAATGATTGTCTCACGTGAAAACGTAGAACGTATTAAACAAATTGCGGACAAGGGCGTAGATATGGCTAAAATCACTGAAGATGATAATGAAAGTATCTACAACGAACAAGAAAGCGAAACAACCAAATTTGCAACAGTTATTACACGTTTCTTTAGGGTAAATGGAGAAGTTTATTATGAAAGAGCTACAAAAGGAGCTATATTCAATAAAGCAAGACCGTTTACACCTGATGTTGAAAAATATAAAAAGCTTTTAGCAGGTGATACTGAAGAAACTGAAGCACAACCTGAAAAGCAAGAAAATCAATTCTTACGCAAAAGAAAGGCAACCTTATATCCTATCGTCTTCTCTTCATGGAAAGAAAGAGATAAATCAATTTATGGACGTGGCGAAGTTGAAATAATGATACCTAACCAAAAAGCAATAAATTGGACGTTGGGACTTCAAATTCTAGTTGCTCAAAACGAGGGTATGAGCCCTGTTATTGTTAGACCTAATGCGTTAAAAGGTCAAAGAATAACAAATGAGCCAGGACAAATACTCACTGATTACAGTAACACTCAAGATGGTATTAAATTCCCTCAAAAACCTCAAATGTCGCAAGCAAGCATCAATCTCGTAGATAAGATGGCCGACCTTACAAGAGCTGCTACAGGTAGCAGTGAAGTTATGAGCGGCGAAGTTATATCTGCAGGAATGAGCGGAGCGGCAATTGCACAATTACAATCACAAGCTTTAAAACCTATCGAAGATCTACAACGTGGCTATTGGCGCCACATGGAGAAGATAGGTGAAGTGTTAGAACAATTCTTCAGATTCTTCTATAAAGACAAGACGTTCCAATACAAGGATAAAGAAAACAATATCCACAACGAAACGTTTAACAGCAAAGAGTTTGAAAATGAACGTTTTGATGTGGTGGCGGAAGCTATCGCAGGAACGTTAATGAGCGATGTTTCTAATATCAATCTACTTGATGGCTTATTTTCTAAAGGAGCTATATCAATTGAAACATATTTGAAGAGCTACCCTGAAAATGCAATTATGAATAGACAAAAACTTCTTGACAGCATCGAAGAAGAACAACAAGAACAAGTTGCAATCATGTCGAAACAGCTTCAAGAAACTCAAGCACAATTACAACAAGCTATTGCGCAACTTGAAGAAGACAAGAAAGCGATTGATCAATCAGCTAGTGTGGTCAACGAGAATAGAAATCTCAAGAAACAAATTCTTGCTATTCAAGCAGAGTATTCAAGTAAAATTGCTCAAGGCAATAAAATACTTGGTGATCTTATGGGAAAAGCAAAAGAATACTATTCTGATGCTAAATCTATGGCCAACGAAGTGGCAAAAGCTAGAGGCATAGCTCAAATGCCTAATAACGCAGGTAGTCCAAGCGAAATGCTTTGATTATAATTTATCGCAGTCGAACAGCGTAAAAATCGAAAGGAGAAATAGATATGTCAGATATCGAAAAGACAGCGGAAACAATCGATGAAAACGTAGACAACATCGAAAATGGTAGTATCGCTGACACTACCAACGAAGCGGAGTTTACAGACACTTCAGAACAAGATAATGCTCCTGCTGATAATGGCAAAGCAGAATCAAAACCTGAAGCAGCACCTGAAAACAATAAACCGCAAAAAACAAATGCCGACTATGCTCGTGAACGAAGAAAAGCAGAGCAAGAGAAAGCAATTAAAAAGGCACGTATTGAAGCAACAATCGAGGCCTTAAATGGAGAAAACCCATACACACACGAAAAAATGGAAGATGAAGCAGACGTCCAAGAATACCTAACAATGAGAGAAATCGAAAAGTCGGGTAAGGATCCGATAGCTGATTATTCTAGATTCGTAAAACAAAAGACCAAAGATGAAGCTAGACAAGCAGAAGCAAAGAGTGTTCAAGAAGAGTGGTTAAAAAACGACAAAAAGGACTTTATAACCAAACACCCTGATGTAAATCTTGATGAGCTGTTGTCTGATGAAACCTTTAGGACTTTTGCAACAGGTAAAGTGGGCGCAATGCCTATGTCTGATATTTATACGGACTACAATAGCTTTATCGGTAAAATTGAAGAACGTGCACGTGATAGAGCGGCACAAGTACTCGCAAACACATCAGCAACACCTGGCAAACTATCAACCAACAACACTCCGCCACCTGCAAAGAGCTACAGTGAAATGAGTTCGGCAGAGTTTGAGAAAGTTGTGGCTAGAGTTAAGCGAGGTGAAAGAATCAGTTAATAAAAAGGAGAAAAAATTATGCCAGATACATCTGTATTAAACACCACAAGCTCAATGCCTATTGAGGTAAAAACTTATTATGACAGGTTATTGCTTGAAAGAGCATTGCCTAATTTGCCATTTTTAAAATATGGCCAAAAGAAACCTATTCCAAAAGGAAACGGTAAAACAATCGAATTTAGAAAATTCAATTCATTAGCACCTGCTACTACACCTTTAACAGAAGGTCAACCACCTGTTGCTAAAAGCTTAAGTGTAACAAATATCACAGCTGCTGTTTCACAATATGGTGATGTTGTAGAAGTAACAGACGTGTTAGAAGAAACTGCAATCGATCCTATTATCAGTGAAACAATTGAGTTAGAGGGCGAACAAGCAGGTGAAACACTTAACGACGTAGTAAGAGACATCTTACTTGCGACAACAAGTGAATACAACGTAGGTGGCGGCGTCGATGAAAACGCTATCACTGCAGAAGACAAACTTACTGCAGACGACATTTTAAAACTTCAAACAATCTTCAAAAGAAGAAACATGAAACCTGTCGTTGACGGTTGCTTCTTAATGTTCTTGGCTCCTGAACAAGCTGCAGACATTATGAGAGATCCTCTTTGGAGAGATGTAAGCACTTATGCAAATAAGGGCAACGTTGAACAAGGCGAAATTGGTAAAATTTACGGCTTTAAGTTCATCGATACTACATTGTTAGAAGCTGCTGACAACACAGGCAACGTTTCTGTATTCAGTGGTCTTGCAATGGCTAAGAACGCTTACGGTATCGTTGATATCGAAAACGGCTCAAAACCTAAATCAATCGTTAAAATTGCTAAAGATGACGATAGCGATAGAAGCGATCCATTAAACCAAAAATCAACTATCGGTTGGAAAGCTATGTTTACTGCTAAGATCCTTAACGACCTTGCTTTAATCAGAGTTAATTCAGCTGCTACTGAAATTGGTTAAACCAAAACAAACAAATAAGGAGAAAAGTCATGGCTGAAAACAAAAATAAACCTACGGACGGAATCGAAGACGTAGATCAAAACACAACTACAAATGATGCTAACGCATCTGCAAAGGACAACAAAGGCGTTGATAAGCTTTTGAAAGGTGTTGCTGCTAAACTTGCAAAATGCAAAAAAGTAACAATCAAAGTTCCTTTAAACCAACTCAACAAAGCTGACACAGAAGTAACAGTGTCAATTAACGGATACATCTACCAAATTCAAAGAGGTGTTGAAGTTACTGTTCCACTACCTGTAAAGAAGCTTTTAGAAAGAGCTGGCCATATTTAATGATTAAAAAAGCGTAACGTTTAACGCTACGCTTTTTATGGACTATGAAATAAGAGAGCCGATGAGTGTGCGGCCTGGTGCAAGTCCAGCATAGTCCAAGTACGGGTTGATAACTCAATAGGTAGAGGAATCTCAGCAATGAGCTAGTGTGTTGCAGGTTCAAGTCCTGCTCAGCCCGCCATATTAAGGAGAAATTATGAAAATAGGTGAAATCAAAGTTGAAGCAATCAAGTTAATGTTTGCCAATTACGGATATGATATTCAAGTTGACGATATTCAAAGATTATTGAGCGATGAAAACTACAGCTCTTATATTGTTAATATGAACGGTGCAATAGCAAGAGCTTTAGATAGAATTGAAAACGCTTGCGTATTGCCTTTAAAATCGTACAAAGTAAACCCTGCAGACATATCACACGGAAAAGCTTTTATGCGCTTTAATTTGGCGCTTATAAGCGATTTATTTATGGTCGACAGAGTTGTTATTGAGGGTGCTTGCGAATACGATGCAAATGCCGAATATGAGCTTGAAGCAGACAACCTTGTTTTAGCAAATTCAAACTCAGACATCACGATAATTTATTACCCATCTGTCAAAACAGTAGATTCAAACGTGTCTGATGGTGATGAGCTATGGATACCTGATAAAATTGCCAGGTTAATTCCTTACTTTATTAAAGGAGATTTATTCCAAGAAGAAGAGCCCGATCTTGCTGCGGCGGCAAGAAATTTGTTCGAGGCAAGCTTGGACGATATGAAACCACAAAATCAAAATAAGCAAAACTTTGTAAAACAAGTTCACAGATTATATTAGGAGCGTTATGAGTTTAAGAGTCAACCCAAATTTAAGCACAAAAGATAGAAAAGTGTACACCTTTGACAGCTTTAAAGGTGTTGACTTTTCAACTTCGCCTTATAAAGTTGCTCAAAACCGTGCAACAGCTGCTCAAAACTTAATTTACGAAAAAGGTACCGTTAGAAAGAGAAATGGTTGGACTAGTTTGTGCCAATTAAATGGAGAAATAAACGGTATTTTTGCTTTTGAAATAGAAAATGAAGATATTATTATCGCTTATGCAGGAACTAGATTTTATCGTTTAACCTGGAACAACACTAAAGACCGACTTATTCCAACGGATATCACATTAAGCAGCTCTTACGGCGCAGCTAAGGTTAATGCAAGTGAACTTATAAGCCAAAGAATACAAGTTTATATCAACAAAGGCAAGGCGTACATCATCGGTTGCGGTGATTACCTTGTTTACGGAAAATATAACGGCAAGTTCGAATTAAGACGTGTCTTCGACAATGAAGATACATATATTCCTACCACAACTATAAACATAGACAAAGATGGAGTTGAAGATGAAAATAGATCATCTTTAGACAAAGTAAACATCTTATCGTCTTATAGAAAAAATGAGCTTTTAGGCGTTGATGAAAATTCTGCAACATGGACTGTTGACACTGCAATCAAAGGTGTTGAATATCCAATAGATGATAATAGCGAGATCAAAATAGAGGTCTATACTTTAGATATCGATGGTCAAAGCATTTCATTTGTTGTTGATAATAGAATTATGGACGACAAAACAAAGCTTTATAAAGAGGGCAACGATATCGATCCTGTTGGAACTGTTAATTTTGCCACAGGAAAGATTACTCTAAACATAAACACTAAACCTCAAGAAGATAATACAGCCAACATTGTTGTAACTTTCAAAAAGAGCACAGCAGGCCAAGAAGAATTTATCACCAAAGGAAGTATAAGCACAATCTTCGGTGGCGGCGGTAGTGCTAACAGATTGTTTATAAGTGGAAGCAATAAACAAAAGAATATTCATGTTTGGAGCGAAATGTACGATTTCGCTTATTTTGCTGACTCTAACTATGACGAAATAGGAAGCGATGACAGTTCTATCATGGGTTACGTAAGAGCAACAGACGGTATATTGCTTGTCTTCAAAGAGAAAAATGGAAGTGATGCTTCAATTTACTATGTAAGCGGAACGGATGAATCTCAAGAAGATTACAAAGGCGACATCGAGTTTATTACAAAGTTTACAAAATATGCAGGAAACGTCTCTGATACTATTTATGCTAAATATGCCACAGCAAGCTTAAATGGTGATAATTTAATTCTTACAAAAAATGGTGTTAAAGGCCTTGAGTTATACGACAATATAACAACTAACGCTTATAGGGTTAGAGAAAGAGACAGAAACATAAGAAACAAGCTCTTAAAACAACCTGGACTAGAAAACGCTTGCGCAATAGTGTTTAAAGATAAATATTATCTTTCTATGGACGGCGTTGTTTATATCTGTGATAGCAAGTTTACGTTTGCTGCTAGCGACGATGTAAGTGGCAATTATAATTACGAGTGGTGGTATTACACCAACGTAGATGCACGTGTTTGGTGCGAAATAGACAACAGCTTATTCTTCGGCACACATGATGGCAAAATTTGTAAATTCACAGAAGACACCTATATCGATTTAACATATCAGGACACAGAAGCTGGAGATCTCACTGTTTTATACAATGACAACTATATTAAATACAATCTTAACCTGGTGCAATCGTTAAACGAAAGCAGCAACATCAAATTTACTTTAGGTGATTTATTTGCGGCGTTTATTGATAGTAGCGAAGAAGATGGCGAAATTGTTGGCATTGACGAAGACGGATATTTAATTATAGACGAAGCTTCGATTTACAAAATCTATCAAGGAATAGAGTGCTATGCTGACAGAACAGACGACACAGGACTTCAACCAAACGTTAAATACTTTATAGGCGAAGTTGATTTAGATAACTTAAGGTTTCCTCTACTTAACGAAAACGGGGAGCAGGTTACTCCTACAGGACTAGGTTTTAGATTGTGTAAAAACATCTCAAATAAGCTGTTATACGTGGCAAATGTTGACAGTGTTAATAGCACGTTCCAATTAAGAGAATATGCTAGCGGAGATATTCTTGATTTAGTAATTTATGATTTTGTTATGCCAACTCAATTGATGGCGACAATACACTTCAATCAAAACGTGGTGGCGGAATGGTACACGCCAATTTGCGACTTTGGTACAAATGCACACAGTAAAACACTCTTCGGCCTATCTATAACCACAGAGCCATTGATTAAAGGGAAGATTACTGTCGGTTATCAAACTAGAAACGTTGATAGAGATTTTATGACCTATGGTACCAAAGGTTTCGATTTTAACGATATAGATTTCCAAGATTTCTCATTTGAGAGTTCGTTCACAAGCAGTAATACTATTAGGGTTAAGGAAAGGAACTTTAACTTTATTGTGTTTAGGTACGTAAGCGACACATCTCAAGAGTGTGCAGTAAACGGAATTACAGTCCGTTATAAAATTAACAGATTAAATAAAGGAGTCAGATAATGGAACAAATACCAATTATTAAAAAAGTTAGCTCAGAAACTAGAAATGCGATGATTAGGAAGTCGGCGCAAACATTGCCAATGAATCCTAGTGAGCGTGGTTATTCGGGCGAAGAAATAAGAAGAAGATTTTATCAACCAATTCTCGATGCTGCCAATTCAACGTTGTCAGAGCTCGACAGAGTTGTTGACGAAACAAACAAAGCTTTATCTCAATCAGAAGAAAACTTTAATGAGTTTATAAACAACAGTTTAATAGCTGAGCCGTACAGAGTTTTATTAGATAGTTCTGTATGGGAATATGATCAAGACAAAAAAAGGTACATAGTAACAGTTCCTGTGTCTGAACATGGTATTGAAGATTATAAAGAAATAGGCGTTGATATGATGCTGCTAGATTCAACAGGTAAATATATCAGCGTTAACCAATATGAAGTTGATATCAACGGAAACGTTATTTTATTCCACGAAACAAACGGTGCAGGTTTTGCAAATATATATATTAAGCGTGAGGGATATATCTTAAGTGATTTAGTTGTTCACGTTAGCCACGTTGCTGGACTTGCTCCCGTTGCAATGACAAACAATTATAAGGACTTAGACAATATTCCTGATACAGACCAAATTGTGGCAAATGAAATCATGATATCAAAAATTATTTCAGGAGCTCAAAAAGTAAATTCTTCTATAAATTCAGAAAATGCAGAGAAAGCGGTATATGCAGAAGAAAGTGGAAATGCCGCCACCTCTAAAAACTCACAATATTCGACAAGGGCTGCTCAAGACGAAAACGGTGTTAATCTAGCTGGTGGATATTGTAAGCAAAATGGAACTTATGACAACTTAACAGCTGGAAATGCAAAGAAATCAAACAGAGCAACAGCTGACGAAGATGGCCAAAATATTAAAGGTAGTTATGCAAAACAGAACGGCACCTATGCAGACATGAGTGTTGGCCACAGTTCTAAAGCAGACAATGCAACAAATGCAACAAATGCAGATAAGGCAACTAAAGACGCAAACGGAGCAAATATTCCGAACACTTATGCAAAACAAAACGGAAATTATCCTAACTTGACGGCAGGAAACGCTGACAATGCAGGGAAAGCAACAAACGACGCAGATGGTAACCCGTTCAAAACCACTTACGCCAAGCAAAATGGCAATTATCCTAACTTAACTGCTGGTAACGCTGATGTCGCTGGCTCAATTAAGTTTGTAACAACAGCTCCAACAGCTGCACCACCTGCTGGAACGTTGATTATCTACTATGGCACAACAGCTCCAACAACAAGATATGACAGAGTTTTATACCTAATCGGATACTAAGGGGGATATATGCTATATCAAAAACTATCAAGAATATGTCCTTTTCTAAAAGACAAATTTATTAAAGAAGCGTATTTGGGCACACAAAAGATTTTAGGTTTCGATACAAACAACACTCTTTCAACTTATGGAGAAGATGAGAGATTTCAAATTGTAAATTATGACAAGGAATACGGAGATTTTTACGCTGGCGGATATGCAAAATTAAACGCCGTTTGTACAAAGTTCGGCGGCGGTGTTATAAATATATGGGATCCAGGCGGAACATATAATCTTGTTGATATTTACATTAAGAACATAGTAACAGGAGCTCAACTATTCAGATATAGAGTATCTGTCTCAGCATATAAGAGCTTGTCTGATTTCACATTAAAGTTCGAAGTGTTTGACGCAAATGACAAATCTTTAGCTTCCAATACCTGGAGAACGGACTACGGCTTCAGCAGTTCATTTAGGGTGTTCGAGTACGATTTCACAAACAATAAATGGTTATTCGACCTAATATACACAGGGAGCTACAGCTCAGGAAGAATAACAACACACTCTGTTTCTTCTCCATACGTGCCATGCAAAGTCGAAGTGTACAACATCTCAGGAAGAAACGGAGCAAGATTCCGTATGAATAACATAGTAGTTCAAAATTAAAAGGAGAAAAAATGGAACAAATAACACTATTAGAAGCAAATAAACCCGAGAAGCTTCAAGAAGCAATAAATATACTTCTTGCCTACTTTAACAGGGCTCAAGAAATTCCAACAATAACAAAGCAAACGCTAGGGCTTGAAAATGTTGATAACACAAGCGACGCAAACAAACCTGTGTCTATTGCTCAAAAAGCTCTCATCGAGTTCCTGGACGCTAAAAACGTAAAACTTGCAAGCGAAACGAAACAATCGCTTAATAGCGATATCGAGCTGGCTGATGGAAAGAAGTTCTCTGCAACACGAGGAAACGGAAGCTCTGCAGATGTAATACATTTGCAAAACTCTGACGGCTTCGAAAGTATTGACTTTGGCGATGAAGATCTTGCTTTAAGATTGTTTCACTGCTTAATCGATATTAACGGCATCAATGTAGGCAAAAACCCTAAGGTTGTTGTAAAAGATGGCAACGGCGCCAAAACAACCGAAATATTGGCTTATAAGTCCGATATTCAAGCAGCAATAGCTGAACTTATAAACTCTGCACCTGAAACTCTAGACACTTTAAATGAAATTGCTACAGCTATCACAGGAAACAAGAACTTGATAGAAGCGCTAAACAAAGCTATTGCAAACAAAGTGTCAAAAGAGGATGGTAAGACGTTATCTTCAAACGACTATACGGATGCGGATAAAGAAAAAGTACAGGGCATATTAACATCAACTCAAATATCACAAATGATTGATGATGCCATAGGTGTTGCAGTTGGGGGTGAATACTAATGACCTTAATTGAATTATTTACACAAATAGCAAATGCTATTAGAGAGAAAAAAGGAACCACTGAAGCAATACCGGCCACATCGTTTGCTGAAGAAATTACTTCTATCCAAACAGGTGGTGGCGGCGGAGCAAGTGGAAGTAGCGTTTACGATTTGGTTTTAGATGGCTCATATACAATTATGCCATCTTATCAATGCGATCAAATACTTAACGGCGCTTATGTAGTAATAAATGAGTAAAAGGAGAAATCATGAGTACATTTAATGACGTAGTAAGAAAATTTTTAGAGATGCGAAATGCAATTATCAACAAGGGCGGCAGAGTTAATGTTGCAAAAACAAATCCTAGTCCCGACGAATTGATAGCTGGTATAAATTCAATAGATAATAACAGACCAACTATTGAGGCATCTCAAGGTTATGTTATTATAACCGCAGAAAGACCAAACACCGTAATTAAGGTGTTTAATAGCTCAGATCAGTTAATGGGCACACAATCAACAAACGCAAGTGTTGGCGGACAAGTTTCATTTGCTCTTACAGCATCAGGTTTTTACACAGTAAAAGCTTATACAAATACAGAGATTTTATTATGGACTAACACTGTTTCAATAACAGATCCAGGCGTTTACAACGTAAAGAGCGGTTTAACTCTAGAAGATTACACTTGGGAAGAAATTAACAGAGCTGCAAAAAACGGTTACGCTAAATATATGTTCAGGGTTTGGGATACTAAGAAACTAGAATCTTTTATGGGAAGTACTACTTCAACCTATACAACAGCATATATTCTAGGGTTTGATCACGACGACAAGGTAAATGGCGGCAAAGCTGGTATAACATTTATGTTGAATAGAACAAGCTCAAAATATAAGCACAATGATTCAAATTCAACAAATATAAATGGTGTTTCTTGGGTTGGATCACTCATTAGAGCAAACTGTCTAAAATCTGGCGAAAGCTATTATACTTACAGCTTAAATGTAAATGAATCAACAGAGGGCACTTATTATGTGTATGATGACGTCAACGAAGAGTTTGTTGCTCAATCTTTGCCTGCTGAATTCGTTGCGGGGACTAAGTACTACACAAAAACAACCATCGGCGCAGATGGAGCTTTCATTGCGGGGCTTCCTGCAGAGATGCTTAACTATATTGTTCAGGTTAAAAAGAAAACCTGGAAAGGATACGGTGGAGATGTTCAAAACACAAATCAAGCGTCAGAAAACAATATTGTAATCACTACAAAAGATTGGATGTTTATTCCTGCAGATTGTGAAGTGTTTGGCAATGCCAACCGACGCCTAACAGGAACAGGGGCTTATAGTAGATTTGAAATAGAGGGCGAACCATACGAAGCTTTCAAAGAATTTGTAGAAGATAGATTTAGATGGAGCACAGGCTCAAGTGATTATAGATGGTTTAGATCGCCTTGCGTGCACAACAGCTACACTTTTGCGAATTGGTACTACAACGGCTCTTCCACCAACACCAACGCCAACAACACTTACTCCGCTTCGCTCTGCTTTTGCTTCTAATCGCAATAATCGTGCATCTGAAAAGATGCACAGAGGACTAAAATATGCAATTAAAATATGAAAGCTACGAAAATGGAATTTATAAATGCGGAATAAAGGAATTTTCGCAGGAAGAATTTGAAAAAATAGTAAAAGAAGAGGAACAAAACATGAGCGTGCCATCTTATTTAAGAAAAACATCTTCAGTTGATTATCTCGCCAGGGCGTTGGACTTGGTGAGATATACAACATCAATGTGTCAAAAAATATCAAAAAAATACACTTTCTACGGCGGCAAAAAATTGTTCGAAACTGTTTATAAGTTAATGGATAACTTATTGCACGCCAACAGATTAGATGTAGTAAAATTTAATCATGAAAGAAGATTACTGCTATATGCGGCTCTCGGAGATCTTGATTCTATCCAGGTATTGCTTGAAATTGTGGTACCTTACATAAAGTTTAAGAAAAAATCAGCTTCAAATCAAAAAGAAGTTGAAACAGACGACACTAAGGCAAAAGAAAAAGCTTTTATAAAGTGGACTACGCTAATACAAGCTTGCGAAAGCTTAATTAAAGGCGTAATTAAAAGCGACAAGCTAAAAGAAGAAAAAGAAAATACGGGTGCACAATTGTAAATCGCCTTGCGTGAACAACAGCAACAATTTTGCGAATTGGAACAACAACGGCTATTCCAACAACAACAACGCCAACAACACTAACTACGCTTCGCTCTGATTTTACAATATATGCCAGACATAGTAACCTCAAATGAGTGTGAAAACGGCAAAAGCAAAAGGAATTGTGCTTCCCTAACCGAAAGGTTAAAAATTGGAACTTTGATGCACCTTACTTTTAAAGTAAGCGGTGCTTGGAGAATTATGGACTCACAAAGAACTTGTAATTTAGAATATTACAAAAATCTTAAGTTTGACGACGTGTTTACGTTTGACAATATGCTTGCCTCATACACAAGCTGCTGTAAGGGCGTGAATTGGAAGCCGTCAACAACTAGATATAAGTTAAAGGCGATATCCAACGTCTCTCAAACCCTAAAGAAATTAAAAGATGGCACATATAAAAGTAAGCCATTTTCCAGGTTTGTAAGAACGGAGAGAGGAAAGGCAAGAAGCATCCAAGCATTACATATTAGCGATAGAGTTGTTCAGAAGTGTTACTGTGATTATTTTCTAGTTCCGCTACTAAGCAAATCTTTAATATACAACAATGGAGCTTGCCTCAAAGGAAAAGGCCTAAAATTTACAACAGACCAGCTCGAAGCTCATCTTCAAAAATATTACAGGAGAAATAAAGGAAACGTGGGCTACGTGTTAACTTTCGATTTTTCAAAGTTTTTCGAAAGTATAAATCATCAAACACTCTTAAGCAAAGTGAGAAAGCTTATTCTCGACGATAAACTCTATAATATGTTTGCTTACTTTGTAAACAGCTTTGATGGCGATAAAGGGTTGGGACTAGGCAGCCAAATATCTCAAGTGTGCGCTTTGTTCTTTGTTAGTGATATAGATCACTACGTGAAAGAAAAGCTAAAGATTAGATTCTACGGGAGATATATGGACGATGGCTATCTTATTAGCAATGATAAAAACGAGCTTATAAGAGCTAGAGATTGCATAATTAAAATGGCTGCGGACTTAGGTTTAACAATAAATGTCAAAAAGACAAAACTGTGGAAATTAGAAAAAGGTTTTATGTTTTTAAATAGACATTGGACGTTGACCAATAAAAACTTTGTAAAGCGCAAACCTAGCCACACAACACTGTTAAGGTTAAGGAAACGATACAGAAAAATTGTCGAAAAGAACGATCCTGAAGCGCTTGAAAGATTTAAAGGATCGGTAAATGGTTTTATCCATACTTTTAAAAACAGGAGATTAGAAGAATATGTTTACAGTTAAATCAGAGCCCATCACAAGTGTAGATGGAAAGTTAAATGACAACGTTGAAATTAAGGCGGGAGTGCTGCTTATAAGCGGCGAAAAAGAGCATCTTAGATATGAAATGAAAAGATGGTACACTTTAGGTCAAGACGGCAAATGGTACTATCTTGGACACGGCGCTTGCCCTGAATACACCATCGAAAACGATGCTAATTATGATCAAACATTATTTAATAATATTTTTGAAGAGGTGAAATAATGAAACCAAAAACAAATCTAACATCTAAAATAATTTTAGCTTGTAGCATATTATTTATAATTATGTTCGGCTTTATTCTCTGCAATTCCGTAGGAGAATGTAATAAAGAAATGAGAGTTTATGCAGCATCTGTATCAAGCGAAACAGTAACTGTCGAAACACCTCAAGAAGAAACTGAAGAAAAGTTTGATTGGGGCGTTTGGTTTAAAGATAAAGCTATGCCTGTTTTGGTTGCTGTGGGTGCGGGTATTGTGGCTATATGTGGAATACTTGCTCCCGTGTTAAATACAATATCAGGCGGGGTTAAGCTTTTCAAAAACTCTAAAACAGATATGGATACTATGGTAGGAGCTGTAAAAAATTCTCAAGGCCAGGTTGCAACAATATGTAAGGAAACAAAGCAAACTAGTGCAGAGATAAAAGAAAGCTTTAAGCAAAATAAAGAACAAATAGCCGCCATCTCTAGCGATGTAAAGACGGTTATAAACGTTATTAAAATTTTAGTTTGCAATAATTCGGAACTTGTCAAAAATGGATATGCTAATGAGATTATGAAATTATTAGGAGAAAACGATGAAAAAATTGAAACGCAAAATAATTCTAATGGAAATACTTAGCTTTGTTTTGACTATTCTCCCTTTAATAATAACCGTCATCTGCAGGTGGGACGTTTATGTTAAAACACCAGGAGATGCTGTTAAATTGTCAGTGGGCGGCATTATAGTTCTCATATTGTTATTCTTCAAAGCAATCGGAAAATTAAAAATGCCAGCTAAAAGAGTTGTGTTGTATTTATTCTTTTTGTGTCTGTGTTATTTCTTACAGGCGATATTAGATGACGCTATGTTATTACTAGCAATGGCAACTCTTGGCGAGGTTTTGGATATAATAATTTGTCAACATCTTTTAAAGAAGTGGAAAGAAGATTTACTGCTTGAAAAAGGTGCCACAAAGACAACTGCTAAAGTTAAAGAAATGTTGGATAATTATGTTGGCGGGGGACGTTCATGAGTGAAAATAAAGTAAAAACATTTATCAGAAATAATTTTATTTATTTCATTATCGCTTTTGCGTGTATTGCTTACGTTGTATATGGTATGGTGCATCTTGAAGCATCAGGCAAGACAATTATCCAAATTATAGGCGAAAGCTTTGTGATATTTTTGTTCGGCTGGTCTATCAGCTTCTTGTTCTCTTTACAAGGTATGAACTCAGGCGACAATGAAAAAGATGTTATAGATACAAACAAACTTCATGCCAAGTGCGTAGAAGATATAGATCCTAAAATTAACGAAATGGACGATTGGTGCGAGCTTGAGAATGATAAAGCTTTAAAAAAAATAAGAAAGCGTCTACTCAACCAAGAGGGTATGAAATACGATGATTACTTTGATGCTGATGGTATTGCAAAGAATGACGTAGAATTCAAGCTTGAAGCGATGCCAATTCCAGCCGACTATGAAAATATAGAAAAATACAAGCTGGAAAAAAAGAAAGTTAAATACAACAACAAAAGAGTAAAAGCAAAACGCAAAATGTTCCGCAAAGCCACAAGAGTAAAGATAACATTACTCTCTACAGATTTAATTACTGCCACAACTATCAAAAATAATGATCCTAACAATTTAGGTATAGATAGAAAGCAATATCAGAAAATGGATGCCAGGTCTGATCTTGCTTCAAGAGTAATTATGGGTGTAGTGTTTGCATATTTCTCAGTAAGTTTCTTGTTCGGTTGGGCTTATTTAATATCTGCTCTCGTACAAGTTGCAACATTTTTATTATTGGGTGGAATAAAATTTATGCAATCACGCTACTTCGTAAAAGAAGATTTAAGAAAAAGAACAGTGCGTCAAATAAACTTTATGCAAAAATTCAAATGCGATAAAGGACTAGCTTCAATTAAAGAAGTTAAGGAAGAATTAAAAACCATAAAAGACGGACAAGATGATGCAATTCTAGAAACTAAAAACACGGAGGAAATATAATGACAGATACAGAATTATTAGAGTGGTATAAAACAAACAACTCTTCTAAACCTGCCAATATGAGCGATAAAGATTATGAATTAAATATGAATAAGGCGCTTAAACTTCAAAAAAATCAAGATTTGCAAAACAATCTAAATAATCAACAAGCCGCCGTTTCGAAAGCTCAAGCGCAATCACAACAAAGCGCTAGTATTTCTAACGAAAAATTGATGAAGTATTTAGGTCAAGTGCAATTGTCTAGCGGTGTGGCTAAAGGTCAAACATCTAGCGACTTTATAAATGCCAACAATAGCTACATGAACACACGTGCAAATATAAATAACAAAGCGGCCACAGAGCAGCAAAATTTATTAGATAGCTACTACTCTCTCAAAACTGCAAATGAAAAAGAAGCTCATAACAACGAAATAAATATTCTTGACAAATATCGTCAAAGAGAAATTGAAGATCAACAACTCGCAAACGATAAGCAAGACAGAGAATGGGAACTTGCCGAAAGAGAAAGATATCTCAAAGAAAATGCTGAGAATAGACAACGTGAACAAGAAGAGTGGGAATTAAAGATGGACGCTTATAGGAAAGAGATTGCAAACTCTGAAGCGGACAGACAGTTAAACGCTGCCGAAAAAGATAGAGCAGAAAAAGAGGCAAGCGATAATTATTGGCTAAATGCTGCAGCGACACGTATTAACGCAATGATAAGTCATCTTGCAGACGAAAACAACAATTTAACACAAATCGACAAAGACAGTATTTTGAGCGAAATTAACGAATACTACAAAGGTAAATTCCACGCTGAAGAAACTTATGAGAAGTTGATGGATATCTACCTTAACGCCGTAGAATATAGATATTACGGCTAATATTTATTGATTAAGGAGAAACAATGACAGGAAGTGCTTATGACAAACTTTATACAACTCAGAAACGTTTAGATGCTAACAGACAAGCGGAAAAGGAACTAAATGAGCAACTTGCTTTACAAGAAGAAGAAAGACGTCAAGCTGAAATCGCTAGAAAAAGAGCTGAAGCAAATTGGTTTGAACGTACAATGTCAACCGTTGGTGAAATTGGGGTTGACTTTCTCTATGGCGCTGGTAAAGGAATTGAGGGTATAATTGATTTTGGAGCTGGTATAGTAGGAAGTGTTGGAACTAAAGATTTTAGAAACACAATACAGAACTTTATTGAGAAAGATTATGTTGGAAATTCTTTTCTTGGCGATTGGCAACAAAATTTACACGAAATAAGCTACGTGGACGACATGGGTTATGGTGGAGAAGTAATCACAGGAATAGCTAGCGGTATCGGTCAAATGCTTCCTGCGGTTGCTATGGCTTATGTAACAGGTGGCGGATCTGTTGGGCAAATAGCAAGCTTAACAACCTTAGGAACTAGTGCGGCCGGTACAAGCATGGAAGAAGCTTATAAAGACGGTGCTGGTTATTACGAGGGTTTGGGTTATGGTATTATTAGCGGCGGAATAGAAGTCCTAACAGAAAAAATGTTTGGCGCCAACACAGGCGGTGTGTTTGGTAAAGGTATGTTAGATGATATCGGCGAATCAACAGCAAAAACAGGAATAAAAAGAGTTCTTAGTGATATGGCTGAAGAGGGTGTTGAAGAAATGGCATCTAGCATAGCGAATCCGCTTGCGAAAACTATATACAAAGGCAAAGACGCTTTACAAGAATATCAATCGGCAGATTATTGGAAAGAGGTCGGAACTTCAGGAATAGTTGGAGCTTTAACTTCTGCAGCATATTCAGGAACGGTTGGTTATGGTTTGTCAAAGTTGGGTATAGGCCACGTTGGAATTGAAGCTGACATTAACGATAGTTTAGTAGAAATTCAAAATCAATGGAAGAAAGCTGAAAATTTATTCAACTCTAACAAACTTGATGATAAAAACGAATTGCAATTAAGCAAAAACATTATCTCTAATTATCAAAACATAGAAAGAGTGTTGAAAAACGCAACACCTGAAAAACGAGCTTCTCTGATTGAGAAGTTTAGTTTGCATGAGGCGTTTAACCCTGATGGTTCAATAAATAGTGATTTTGCTAGCAGAATTGGAATAGTTAACACAAATACTACAAACACTCAAAACAACGCTCAAAACACGCTTATAAGTGATAATTTTGACCGCAGATATTACTCTGTTGGACTTAGAGGAAATGAGAACTCTATCAAAGCAGATTTAGATTCAATCTCTACAGAACTTAGCGAAAAAGTGGGACAAGAAGTTACACTTAAAACTTTTGCTGGAGAGCTAACCGAAGCGGGACAAACTCATTATGCTAAATTTAAAAAAGCAGTTTCTGTGCTAAATAGCATAAGCAAAGACGGCTTAAGCATTGTAGTTGTTGAGCCAAATAATCACCTTAACGGCGTTTTACTAAACAAAAGATTTTACATTTCATCTGATATGATTGAAAATGGCACGTGGGCTAAAACGGTTGTTCACGAATATACTCACTTTGCTGAGGGAACTAGCGAATATGAAAAATTGATGAAAATATTACATAGCGATAAAACGCTATATGACGGAGCTATCGATAGCGTGTTATCGAAAGCATATTTTTCATCTGAAGATATCGCAAAGCTAGAACAAATAATAAACAAGCATAATAGCTCTATAGACCTAAACCCTGGCGAGCAAAAGTTATTACGCACCTACATGACAGAAGTAAACGCTCACATGACAGAGCAATATTTAGGCAATGATTCTTTCATTGATAAAATTGTAAACAAACAAACATCTCTAGCTCAAAAAATTGTTAACAAGATTTTTGACTTAAAAGAAATGTTTGAAAGAATAGGCAATGTTCAAAAACAAGCAGAATACAAAAGATTGACAAAAGCTCAAAATCTTTACCTAAAAGCAATTAAAGAAGCTGGCTACAGTTACGACAGAATTGCTAGAAAAATTCGCAAATTAAAAGATAAAGAAGAAAATGGGGTTGCAAATTCTGACGAAATCGGTTATAATGATGCTGAATATTCAAGAAAATCATATTATAACGAATTTAACACAAACGTTCTTCAATGGGCTGCAAACTCGAAGACGCAACAAGGCGACGTGAGAATGTTTTATAAACCATCTGCAGACGAGTTTGTGATAGTTGAGGCTGACGGAGACAGTGGTTTTAGCGAGTTGGCGCAAGGCGATTATAATGTGATGAAAAATATATATGAGGAGATCAAAAATGAACAAACCGATGGTCAAAGCATTTATGAAATTATTGATGAAGTTCGAAGTGCTAGTAGAAGCGGACGTAATAGGAATAGCAGGAATGTTGAAAACAGAAGATCAGATGTTAGAAATGACAGATTGGCTAGAAGAGAATCTGGAAGCAACAGAAACGCAGATTCTCAGGAAAGCGATGGAGCTCAGTTCTCATTAAAAAGCCCTGCTGAGTATACTAAAAATTTAATAGCTTTACACAATCTAACAGCAAGCAAATTGTTAGATACTATTGAAATGGGCGGCTTACCTATGCCAAGTATTGCCATCATCAAAGATGGAATGAGGCATGAAAACTTTGGAAACATCAGCTTAGTATTAAGATCAGAAGCGATAGATCCAAGCAAAAATTATGACAACAAAGTTTATTCTGCAGATGCGTATTCTCCAAGATTCCCTCAGGTTGACTACTCTCTAAACGGGAAAGCGCTAAGAGAACTAGCTGAAAAGATGAACACCAGCATAAGTATGCTGGAAGCTAACGATTTCTCAGAGGGCAAGAGTAGAGATAGAATAATAGACAGTTTAAAATATAATGACCAATTTATAAATCATTATTTAAGGGAGTTTAATATTGAGAAAGAGATTGCGTATAAAGATGCGTCATACTCAAGCACAATTTATTTACATGATGATGTAAAAGATTTTTTAAGCAAAGATTATTCGTTCCATGATTTCTGTTATAACGATAAAGTGCAACAGGAATTTAAAGACGCTATCGATAACGCAAAAAGTAAACAAGAAAAAGATTTTAGAAAAAATTTAATTCAAAACGCTTATGAAAAAATATTGAGGCAATTAGAAGATGCTCGAGATGATAAATTTATATATGATATCTTGCAAGATCAATATAATCATGACAAAGAAATTGCTCAAGGAGTTGCAAAGCAAGTAGAAGACACCTACCAAACAAGACAAAATACAATCAATAAACTAAAAGAAGATCAGCAATTTAATGAATATGTTGAAAATGAAGTTGATAAAGTTTTAAACAAAAAGTATTTAAGAAACAATAAAAATTATTACACCAACTCTGGAAACCCACGAAGTTTTGATGCTTTACACGAATCATATACGGCCGAAAATGCCGTAATGTTGATGAAAGAGCAAGGCGGAAAGAATAGTGAGGGCGGAAATATTTTTGGCTTTGGCATTGGAGAAATTAAAGCAGCGCTAAGCAAAAATCTCTATAGCATATCTGATATGCACGACAACGAGGATATTTTGCAAGATGCAAGCGAAAGCAGTGCAGAGCTGTACGAAGAGTGTAACAAAGACCTACATGACCTAGCAGATAGAATATCTGATAGAATAAATACAGGCAACTTCCTGGAAGAAAGGGACATTGCTCTTAATGCGATTTTCGACATAATCTCCAAAACAACCACTAACGAGCAAGTCAGAAGATTGCTCAAAAGAGATTACACTTTTAATGTTACAGATTCTGAAATTTCAGAAATTAGAAAACTTGCTGAAAAGGTTGCAAAGCTTCCTGTTAAATACTTCGAAGCAAAACCTGAAAGAGTTGTGCGCTTCAACGAGATTATTGCTGCAATTATTCCAAACGACTCTTCAAAAGAATTAACTAGCAAGCTAAAGGAAATTAACGTAGATTATGTTTTATATGATCAAAGCAACGAAGAATCAAGAAAATTAGCGCTAAATAGTATTAAAGACGCAAAATTTTCTCTAAAAGATGGAAATAGCAAATACAACTTCTCTAAAGGACAAATCGCAAAATACGTAGCAGAGCACTCAAAAAGTAAAGCTTATGATAAATCGGACGCAGAGAAAACAATTAACGCAATTGTAAACACTCAACTAGCATTTGGTGATAAATATGGCGAAATAAGCAATAAAACAAAACAAGAAGTTACAAATATGCTATGGCACGCTCTAAACACAAAAGCTGAGGGATACAGAATTCCTGTAGCGCTAGAAATAGCTGACTACATCATCAACAATGCTGTGGCTGAAGATATGTACGAAAGCGGCGATAGTGAAGAAGATTTCTTTGTTATAAATGTTTTAAGAGATTATTTACACAAAGTTGACCTAGATGGAATACGTGGTGAAATTAAACACAGATATGACAATGATAATAGTCCTTATGCTAGATGGGGAAAGAGAAAAGGCACAAACGGACAATCTCCTGATCAAATAGCGCAAGAGCTGGAAGAAGTTGGTATTAGATTTAATCACAATAACGCAGCCGATATTTTCTTCGAAATGGACGAGATGTATAAAAAGGCCCTTAATAACCTTAAGAGCACATCTAAAGAAAGATTAAAAGACGTTATCGGCGAAACAGATAAACAAGAATTAAGACAATCAATTGCTCGTGAAATTTTAATGGCGTTCGATAAAGAGGGACACAAAACCAGATTCGCAGAAACTATAGAAAAATACACAAACAGAATCTCTAAATTAAAAGAAGCGGTTAGAGATATTCAAGCTTATAATAAAGCAAAAAATAACGTTGTTTCTACTGTTGAAAGAATGAGAGATGAGTTTGTTAAAAATAAACCCGCAGGGTGGAACGTTCCTGAACAAGTTGTTAACTTTGTTAAGAAAATATCAAAAATCGAAACATGGAGAAATGATATTTCTTCACGTGCAAGAGAATATTTGAGAGAACTCGAAACACAGCTAGACAACGTGCTTGACGAAGCTCAACAAGAAATTTATCCTTACAGAGATATAATACAAGATTTGGCATACGGTCAAGGCGAATTGTCGACAGAAGAATTGAGAACTCTCGACGCCATCTTAAGGCAGTTTATATGGCAGTTAAGAAACTATGATAAAGTTGAGTTTGAGGGATCTGCGCAATCTATAACAAATTTAGCAATAAAAGGTGTTAAAGAAAGCAGGGAAGCGAAATCAATTTTAGCCAAAGGTAGCAACCCGTTAATTAAGTTTAAAAATAAAGTTTATGCAAACCCTTATGATAGAATGGCTGAAATGGGCTTATACAGGGACAATTCAATAACAGTAAGATTATACAAAGAGATGTTATCGGGCGACAGAAGAAGAGCGGAATTTGTAAGAGATGCAAATGCTTTGTTTGATGAGTTTTTGAAGAAAAATAAATCTTACTTAAAAGATTTGCAATCTGAAATTGTGATTGGCGATATAAAAATGACAAAACGTCAAGCTTTAGCTCTATATGCCACATCTCTACGTGAGCAAGGTAGAAGCCACTTATTTAATGAGGGAAGCGGTCTCGGCCACATAAGATTAACCGACAATAAATTATCAACGCAAGGAAAAACGCTTGAAGCTTTTGCTAAGGGTGTAGATGTAACAATCACAGCCGAAACAATTGAAAAAATCAAGCAATCACTGACAGATGTTGATAAAAAATATCTAGAGATTGTAGATAAATTCTTCAACGAATTGTCTAAAACAGCAAAAACTCAAACTGACAAAAAACTTTATGGCTTAACAAATATCGAAAGCGGCTATTATTTTCCTATAAAAGTGTCTAGCGACAAGATATACACTGAAGCTGGGCAAAACAACACAAACGTTAATCAGTATGTGTTGGATATGGGAATGAATAAAACCGTTAAGCCAAACGCAAAGAACAAAATCGTAATCGACGGCATTGACAACATTATCTCAAACCATATACAAAATATGTCGTTGTACTACGGATATGCAATTCCACTAATGGCTTATAACCGAATTATGAATAAGCAAATTGTTTCCTTTGAGGGTGCAGACGCAACAAGTAATATGCGTGGCGAAATTCAAAAAATAGACACAGAGTTTGAATCTTACATGAATACTCTATGGCAAGACGTTCAGGGTATAAGAAAGGCCGACAAAGGTTTTATATCATCGCTATTGTCTAAAATAAGATGGGCAGGAGCAAGTTCAGCGCTTGGTGCAAATCCGAAAGTATTGTTTACTCAAACGCTTTCTCTAGCATCTGCTTTATCAGAATTTAACGGTAAATATGTGGCAAAAGGCATGGCGCATTTCTTTGGTGAGAAAGAAAAAGCGGAACTTTCAAAATACTCTGCACTCATGTGGGAGCGTATGGAGATAGGAAACAGCGTTGATATCGCCGAAATTCGTCAAATAGGTAAAGAAATAGGAACTTTTGGCAAAATTACAGCAAAAGCTACAAAGGCGATAAACACATTTACAACAAAACCTATTTCCTGGATGGATAGCAATGTTATTCAATCGCTATGGTTTGCCGCACAGTACGAGGTTGCAGACAAGCTTGGCGCAGGATACGAGGTTGGAACAGAAGCAAACAAAATCGAAGCTGGAAAACGTTTAGATGAAGTTGTCTTCAGAACTCAACAAACAAGCGATGCGATAGGCCGAAGTGAGTGGATGCGAAGCCAAAACGAATTTGTTAAATTTGCTAGAATGTTTACGGGTGATTCAATACAGTTGTCAGGCCGACTAATTGCTAGTGTTAATAAATTTAGAATAGCTCAAAAAATGATTAAGAGCGGAAACTCAGAATTGGTTAATCGTGGTCAATCTATGCTTAAAGATGCGAAAATTGGCATAGCAAAAGCCGGCACAGCGTTTATTCTTAATCAGTTGATGCTGCTAGTTATAGCTATGGCATTTAAGTGGATAAAGGGTAAGAAAGACGACGAAGAATGGTCTGAGATTGCGCAAAACGAACTAAAAGCGAACTTGTTTAGCTTAATTCCTTTAGGTGGAGATATCTACGATATTGTCTCAGGTTATGAGCCAACAAATATGGCATATACGGCATTGAGCGACACTGTGGATATCGCTACAGGTCTTTATAATGGAACTTCCGCCCTGGTTAAAGGCGAATACGTGAGCAATGTGGAACGAAATGCTGCAATCAGGAAAACAGCAATTTCTATTAGTAAGCTGCTAGGAATTCCTTTACAGAACATAGAAACCTACAGCAAGGGAACAGTTGGGAAATTTTCTCCTGGAAGCAGAGCAGAATATGAAGCAATGTTTAAGCTTGAAAGCAACAAAACATACATTAACAGAATACAAAAAGCAACAGAAAACGGAGATGAAGAACTAGCAGAAACCTATATCAACATCATGTTTAACAACAAAACAGGCAAGATTAAGGATGATGCGGTCTTAAACATTACAAGAGATCTGATAGTTAAAGGATATGATGTGTTGCCAAAGAGTGTAAACAAGACGATTACTTACAACAACACTACTTACACTTTGTCGAAAAAACAATATAATCAATTCAAAAACACTTACTCTCAAGCAACAGATATAGTTAAATCAATGGTGAATTTGTCAATGTTTAACAGATTGGACGATGAAGCGAAAGCTAAAGCCATGACGTTTATATATGACTATTACTATAATTTAGCTTTAGAAGAGCTTACAGGTGAGGATATTGTCGAAGAAACTTCATTATTCGCAAACGCTATACCTATAGAGAAGTTAGCGATAGCCGTTGCTCAAGCACGACTATACAAAGCAGACCTAGATTCCAACAACAAAGTCATATCAGGCAGTAAAAAAACAAAAGTTCAAAACTTTATCCAAAGCTTAAAACTTACAGCAGTACAAAAGTATATGATAATGGGGTATTTAGGTTACAGTAACAAAAACGGTGGCGATCAGGTTAAAGCTTATATCAATAGATTAAAGCTTACAAAAGCTGAAAAGCAAAACCTATATGAGCTAAGCGGATACGAAGATTAAAAAAAGAGCAATTTACTTGCTCTTTTTTATATTTTCATAAAACGACACGGCTGAAATTATTAAGGGGAAAATAAAACATACCGTGAATATTAAAGTTAAGTATACACCCTCAGTGAACGCAATAAATAGCGACCATATAATAACAAATAGCGATATTAAAAATACAGATGCAGATGCTACGCATTTTACAGAGCGTGATTCAGTAAATGCTGTCAAAATATAACACACAATAAAAACAATAGCAAATATTCCAAATAATCTATAAATCATAATATCCCTAATGTGTTAGTCCTTTTTACCAGGTGTCTTTTTGTAATATATAATTGATTTAATTGTGTAATAAACAAACATTGCTAAAAAGGCAATAGGAATTAAACAATAAAGGCCTGCGCCTTGCCAAATAGTAATTACTGATACTGCAAGAAATAAAATATCGAAAAATAGACAATAAATTATTCTAAAAAGATCTTTAGACATCTAAACCTCACTTAAAGACATTTCTTTAAAGAGGGCTAAAAATAAAAGTGCCCTCCAGCTAGGAAGGCACAGTCCTATCCAAAACAAACCCTCCAATTGCTGCGACACAACTTGCCCTATGTAGGTGGAAGAATTTGCGAAATAGGCAAAAAATAACCTTTCCTACTAGGGCGTTAAAAAATTATTAAGTTGTGTCGCACTATTATGATAGCACAATGCAGCTTATAAGTCAACCCGCAAAATAAAATTTTTAAAGACGTCTTGAAAAGTTGATTTTTTTGATTTATAATCTCGCTAGAGAGGTAAGTTATGAGAGGTGTCAATTTTACAGCATATCAAAAAAGAAAAGCTCTAAAACTGTGGCTAGAGGAGAAATGGCCTATTCAAAAAGTGTGTCAACACTGCAAATGTACAGAAAGAAGCTTATGGAGATGGAAAGCTATATACGATGGAACTTTGGCAAGTTTAGAGCCAAACACTAGCAGAAAAAATATGCCACATCCAAATATGCACACTAAAGACGAAGTTGAACAAATCGAAAAGCTTGTTAAAAACAAGCCACATCTTTCATACAATGAAATGTACGGAATAATGAGGCAAAAACACGCCTACAGTAGAACGTATTGTGGTTTTTATAGATATATAGTAAAACATAATCTTAGACCTCAAAAAGAACTTGAGAAATATGTTCCGCAACCTTACGATACGCCTCAAATGCTGGGTTATAAGTGGCAAATGGACGTCAAATACGTTCCCGTTGGTTGTTATAAAGGTGAAGTAATACACAGAGATGATAATAAATTCTACCAATACACAATGATTGATGAAGCAACACGTGAAAGATTTTTATTCCCGTATAAAGAGCATAATGTTACTTCTACACTTGATTTTGTTAAACGTGCGATTGTTTATTTCGGATATGTTCCCGCAAGGATACAAACAGACAATGGACTAGAGTTTACCAATCATAAAGAGAAACACTATAAAGACGGCTCAATAATTCAGACGAAGAAAGTCCATGCGTTAGATATATTGCTGAATAAATTTGGAATAAAACACCAACTTATAAGAGCGTATACACCACGATTAAATGGCAAAGTTGAAAGGTCTCATAGAAGTGATCAGGAAAGCTTTTATAACTATTTAACCTTTAAAACCCTTGCGGAGCTTAAAAAGAAAATGATGCAGTGGAATATTCGTTACAATAATAGGCCTCACTCGGCTTGTACAGACAGAGACGGAAAACGTGTATGGTGGAGCCCTTTGGAAAAGCGTGCCGACTTACTGTTGTTATTAGAAGAAAAGAAAGAAGAATTTTATGTTAAGTTTGTAAAAAAGTCCGCACAGCGAACAATTCGCCAGGTTTATGCGGCTTAATAATATAAAGGTTAATAGATAATTATATTGTATAATAATACATAAAGGCGGGCTTCCCCTACTAGTAGGGGATAGGTTTTTCATTGAATATTGTTAAATCGTTTGACATTAAAGGCAAGAATAACTATTATGGGAATGATGAAGAAACCATTATTCCTATTTTTTTATCCAATAAACTTCTCAAAAACACAAAAAACATAGAAATTTAAAAAAATTTAATAAAATTTAATAAAATCTATGAAAATCAGTTGACATCTATGAAATATTATGATACCATCTCATTGTCAGAGTAAGACAATGAGGTTTTTTTATAAAGGACTCATCTTATATCTGATGGGTCTATTTTTTATATAAAAGGAGAGTTATAAGTGAAAGAAAAGAAACTTAACACAGCAGAAAAGCAATTAAATACAGTTCCAGTCAGTGCTTTTATCACGCCCGAGCTTAATCAAAGATTTATGGCCTATGTTAATGCTAAAGCTATGGGAAACAAAAGTTTTGCACTAAAGACAGCTATTGAAATTTTGGTTTCAATGTTTGAAGAAGAAAAGATATAAGGGGGGGGGGATGTATGAATTTGCAAGAAAAAAGGTTGCAAGCAGGTATTGAACAAGCAGATTTAGCGCAAAAGGTCGGAACAAATGCTCCAATGATGAGCAATTTTGAACACTACAAATGTCTACCTATACCAAGTATGTTAACTAGAATTTGTGCAGAGCTAAAATGCGACGTGTTAGACATCTACAAAAAGGATGAAATATACTGCAAAGCTAAAAGCACGGCAACCACAACAAAAAATAGTTCCGATATTTACAATCTACAGGCAAGATTGCCAAACAAAGCGAGAGAGGTTTTAACACCTGAAAACCTAAGATTGTTAGGATATCGAAACATAACAGATTTTATCAACAGATGCTACCTAAAATTTGAAAGGAAGTTGATGTTAATAAAACAAAAAAAGAACGCTGCTTACCAAAACACCGCAACGTCCTATGAGAGTGGTACGCATACCAAATAATACTCAATATTTATCATACCACTTTCTTCTAAAAAAATCAAACAATTAAGGAGAAATTATGGAAAAATATTACGCAGAGCTCGCAGAAAAGAGCAAAAAGAAACAAAAACTTATCGAATTAGGCATTTTAGCCATGACACGTGCAGACGAAGTGCATATTGACGATTTAAGATCTGCCATTGAAGTGCTTGACGACGAAAAGCGAGTTCAAAAACTTGCAGAGCAATCCCTTGAAGAAATAAGAGTGGCAGAAAACTCTAAAGATAGAGCAAAACGCATTTTGGGGCTTAACGCTAAGCAAGGAGATGTCAATGAGCAAAACATTTAATTATTGTATTGAAGTTGGATGCTCTAGATATAGCGAGCAGACAGATGAAGAATTTTGCGACACTGTTGACTATGATTACAATGTCAGCAATGATGAAATCGAAGAAGCTTTGGGGGTTATAATCTTTAATGAAGAGATTGGCGCCAATGTTAAGCTTGATGCAAATCAGAAAAAAATGTTAAAAAACAACTTAAGCAAATTCTTAAAGGATAATGATTTAATTGACGAGCTATCTGATACTTACGAAGATTCGTTAAAAGATTACTTTGAAGAAAAAGCAATAGAAAGCTATAGGGGGTAAACATGAAAGAATTGACAGTTTTTCAAAAAATGAAACTCTCTACAGCAGAACTAATAAAAACAGTAAATACAGAAATAGGTTATAAGTGCTGCCAGCCATTTGCTGTCAGATTACTAGACGCTTTAAATGCCTTAAAAATAACAACCGATGCTGAAGCTAAAAAAGTATCAAATACTATTTTAGATAACTTACAAACGCTATTTCAAGGCGGTATTACTTCGGAAGATTATGACAAGATTGATCTTGTAACACGTGGCAATGTGGTTACTGTTTCTGCAAGAGTTCAAGCTTTAATGAGAGCTTTTAGACGCAAAGGTTATATGTTGGTTGATACCATAGTAGCAGTACCTAAAGGAGACGATATTTACTTCGAAGAAAGCTATAGAGACGGTGCAGGAATTATCTATTTATTAAAAGATAAAAGAATTAACACAGATAGAGAAATTACAGCTGAAAGATTGGCTGGGAATTATTTTGATAAGTTTCTATGTCGCCTTGAATTAAAAGAAGTTGCAACAGGCAAATCAATTATGCTTGTTTCTGAAATGTCTAATAAAGAAGTGATGTTCGCTCAATCAGCGTCTGATAATGGTATATTTCTATCCGAATGGAAAGAAGTAGTCAATGCTAAAGGTGAAGTTGTTTATAAACAAGGCACCAAGTTAGCAAAGAAATATAAGGTTATCTATGATGGAACAAAAGGCAACGATATTAAATACAACGAAGACAGTATGTGGTTTAAGTGGACTGCAGAAATGGTAAGAAAAACAGTAATGCGCAGAGCTTTAAAAAATGTTAAAGAGACAATTCCTGAGTTAACTCAAACGATTATGGCATTTGATACAGAATATCCTGAACGTACAGAAGACGAAGAAGAAGTTATTGTTAATATAGATGGTGTTGTTAATACAGATGTTGATTTGTTAAACCTAACCGAAGAACAACAAGAAGATGTTAAAGAAGTTTTAGAAATTTATATGCAAAACCCTGCGGCGGCAAAATCTGATGCTGAAGAAATAAAAGCGGCTTATGAAGCAGGAACTCCAATAAATGAAATTAGAAATAAATATTACGCTGAACTTGTAAACTTGTCAAAATCTCCAAACACATATCCTTTAGTTAAAAACGTTATCCAGGGGGTTGCTTATGAAAAAGTTGAAAATTAAGCAAGGAACAAGAGCTTGGGAAACAGCAAAAGAAACAAGAATAGGTAGCAGTGAAGTTTTTGATATTGTTAGATATTATGCAACAGATAACGAGCTTTACAATTGCGGTATTGACGCTTATAAGTTTAGACAGGAACTTCCATTTGTTTCTACATGGGCGTTATATCACAAAATTATTCAAGACGGTATTTACCAAAAAGCTTTATTAGATCCAGCGCTAGGAGAATATGGTTTAGCAATGGAAACATACGGCCTTAAGTTGTTACAAGAAAATCGTAAAAACAAACTAAAGAAAGGTGAAGTATTTATATCGGACAAACTAATAGCTTCTCTTGATATTAGTGGTATAAGCGAAGATGTAGATGTGAGAGATTTTGATTTCGGGAACGGAAAAATTAAGCCAGGCGAAAAGTTCGTTTGTGAACAAAAAACAATCTCTCCATACAAAGATCACTTGCCACTCAAGTATGTTATTCAAGCACAGTATCAAATTACAATGTCAAAATATAAATTCTTTATGCTACAACTAATGATTTTAGAAAAAGACACTGATTTCGAAAGAGGGAAAATAACGTCTTTAGCAAACACTAGCAAATCAAAATTTATTGAATATGTGAAAGACAAAGTTAAAGTTCAATATGTTTATTTTAATCATAACGAAGCATTGTCTCAACTGATCCAGGTTTGCTTAGAAAGATTCTTTAAAGACGTAGACAATCGCAAAGAGCCACAACCTTATGTTCAAACGGATAATGTAAGCAATATCATTATTTCAATCAGACAGAATTCGTTTTATAACCCTGATTTAATAAAAGAATATGATTTAACAGAGTTTGCTGAAGCAAAGAAGCGTTACGACGAAGCAGATAGAAACAAAAAAGCAGCAATGCAGAAAATAATAGATTTTGCAATGTGTAACAATTGTAGTAGATTTATTGATTCTACAGGATATTCAGCATCGTTTGCCTCTAATGGAAGATTTATTTTAAAGGAGCCAAAGGAGAATAAAGATGATTGAGTTGAGACCTTATCAGAACACAGCGGTAACGTTTGCTATTGATAATTTATTTAATTCTAAAAATTCGCTCATAGTGGCAGGAACGGGTGCAGGGAAGACAATTATGCTATCAGAGGCAATAAGACGCTTCACAACCGCTTATAAGTCAAAATTTGATAGATATCCGCACACGCTAGTTCTAGTACATAGAAATGAGATACACAATCAAAACTTGACAAAGTTTAAATGGGTAGCACCAAGTATTGCAACTAGTGAAATAGTAGCAAGCAGGAAATCTATTCACGGGTTAGTTCACTTTGGCATGGTGCAGACCGTTTCAAATATCATAGACGATCTACCCGCATTTGATTTAATTGTTATAGACGAAGCTCACCACAGTATGGCCAGCAGCTATCTATCAATTATCAATAAGAAT
Source organism: Eubacteriales bacterium (assembly GCA_045127235.1). Lineage (GTDB taxonomy): Bacteria > Bacillota > Clostridia > Oscillospirales > CAG-272 > RGIG2000. Next base: position 5,497 of record JBGVPY010000051.1, on the reverse strand, counting down.
AAAGAAAAAAATGCCAACACTTATGTTTTGGGCGTAAGTGCAACACCTAATCGTGGAGACAAAATTCCTTTAATTGATTTATTTGATAACTTCTATCAGATAACAACAAGATTTTTAATAGACAGTCATTATCTTGTCCGCCCTAAGTTTATTGATTTATCGCCAAGATTTGGAGAAGATGTCGGACATCTAGCTAAAAACGTAGAATGGGAAAGTCCTGAAGCAATTGCTTTTGTAGACAATCTGATAGATTTATATCTTAAAAACAAAGAGCCAGGAAAATCAATAATATTCGCTCCAAACCATAAGATTTGTCAGTTAATTAAAAGCTCTTTAGAAAGCAAAGGGAGAACACCTGCTTATCTATCTAGCAACATACCTGATGATGAAAGGAATTATGTTATTGAAAGCTTCGAGAAAGGCGAAGCAGAAGAGCTTATAAATGTAGACATCGCAACAGAGGGCTACGATTATCCAGAATTGCGAAATGTTGTTGATTTTGATACCAACGGTAACGAAACTCAATGGATACAAAAAGTGGGTAGAGGGTTAAGAATTGCTAAAGGCAAAACAGGTTGCACTGTTATTGATTTTGGCGGAAATCTTACTCTATATCGAGATGTTGAAGTTTGCGTTAATTTAGACGGCGAGTTTAAAGCAGCCAAAGGCAACAAGCTTAAAAACGAGGACTTCTTTTCATCAAAGAAACAATCTCAAGAAAAAATTAAAGAACAAGCATCGTATAGAGAAAAGGAAGAGTTTACACCCTATTCTCCGCCTATTGGTTGGGAATCTCTAAATGACGATTCTGTTGGTATTGTTTATGTTATAAGTGGCAGCGATAGAGATGCTATTGTTGTAAAAAATCAAAACGATTATATATTATTCACATCAAACAAACGTGAGCTAGAAAAGCAGACGAGCGGAACGTTTGATTCTTGCGTCAAGATTGGTGATGAATATGTAAAAGAAACTAGTTCGGAACTTTGGAACGATACAAGCTTGATTAGTAAAATGCAAACAAGAAAATTATCGCCAAAATATCCAACAATGACGCTTACAAAATATTCTGCAAATTGCATTATCTGTTGGGAAAGTTGGAGAAAGGTGGTGTTAGATGAAATTCAAAGCTAAAAAACTAGAAGTTAAAAAATTGTATAATGGCAACACGGAATTTTCACTAGAGGTCGAAGACAAACAAAATCGACTTATAAGTCAAATAAACGACCATAAACAGCTATTAAGCTCTGAAGTTGAAGTTGCTATTGATAAATATAGAAAGAAGCGTAGTGGCGGCCATAATCGATTATTTTGGGATATGTGCGGCGAGCTTGCTGAACACATCAATGACGCTTTAATCACTCAATTATCAATCTACAGAGATTTAATTAGAGAATATGGAGTTTCTACAATTTATCCTGTAAAAGACGAAGATTTGAAATTTATCACTAGAGATTGGGAAAGCAGGGGTGATGGCTGGATAACTCAAGAGCTTAGAAAAAGTACGGTCGATAAAAACTACACAACAGTAAAATTTTGGTTTGGTAGTTCAATTTATGATTCAAAGCAATTTTGGAGATTAGTTGAGGGACTAAAGGCAATGTGTAAAGATTACAATTTGGATATAAGCCACTATGACCAACCTATGCAATTAGCATTAAACGAATTTGAACAAAAGGAGAAAGCGATTTATGGGGATAGTTAGAGAAAGTTTTATACTATTCAAAAATTGGACGGATAGTATCGAGGCTCTTCCCGATGAATATCAACTTGAAGCATATAAGGCGCTTACTAAATATGGACTTACAGGAGAAATGCCAGAAGACACTTCTGCTGTAGTTAAAGCGATCCTTATAAGCTTCTCTGTTGGTATGACTAATAACATTGCCAGGTATCACGCAAGCGTTGAAAATGGCAAGAAAGGCGGAAGACCAAAGAAAGAACAAACTAGCAACGAAATTGAACAACCTAGTTGCGAAAATGAAAACCTAGAAAAACCTAGAAAAACCCAAGAAAACCTAACACAACCTAGCCATAACCTTAATGTAAATGATAATGTTAATGGTAATGTTAATGTTTCTGAGTTAGTTAAAAAACAAAAAATAAATATATTTGAAGATTATATCAATGCGGGTGCGTGCGCAAGGGTTCCTGTTAAATCAGACGAAGAGAGAAGTGTGTATTTAAAACACTATCAGGAATTCTTTGATTATAACCGCTCAGGCAAGTTTTACGATGCAGCACTAGAAGTTATAGATACAATAATCGAAGCAAGAGAACAAACTACACGAGATAAAGGGTTAATCTTCAAATCGAAAAAATATTCTTTTACTGAATTTCTTACACAAGTTTCACAAATTGACTGCGATAGATTTAGAGGCATTATTTCTCAAATAACCTTTAATGAAGAAATCAATCATAGAGCTGTTTACATATTAGGTTGCATCTTACAACCGTCAAACAACCACAAAGCTATGACACAAGAAGAATTTGACAATTTTGTAAACGCACAGCGAGGTTGATATGAAATCTAAACGTAGCAAAGCGTGTGATATTTCTCAAAAGGTGAAAAATATTGTTTGGGAAAGAGATGGCAGATATTGTGTAAATTGTGGAAATGCTGAAGCGATGCCAAACGCTCACTATATCCCGAGATCTCAAGGTGGTTTAGGGATAGAAGAAAACGTTTTGACTTTATGCAATAAATGCCATGCTCTCTACGATCAGTCCTCACAAAGAAACGAAATGCGCAACAAATTTAAAAACTATTTTAAATTGCTTTATCCAGATTGGGACGAAAGCAAACTAACTTATCATAAAGATTGAGGTGGTTATGGAAGTGAGTAAAGAATTGGAAGAGATTTATAATAATGATGCTCCAAGATTGGTGAAATATTATATCACCAAATATACATCAACGATCAAGATTTTTGGCTCTTGGGAAGATGCTTATCAGTCGTTATTATTGCAAATATGGAGAGTGATGCCAAAGTTCGATAGGGAGCGAAGCAAATTCACAACATTTGCACTATATGTTTGTAAAATGGCCTGCTATAAAGAATACAGGAAGCAAAATGCAAGCAAAAGAAAGCACGTGAGTATTAGCGTTGATGCCGAAATTGATGAAGAGGGGCATACCATTGCAGATGTTATAGGGGAAGAAGTTGATATTGAAGACGTTATTGCAAAGGAAGACATTGTTGAAGATGTTATATTAAAACTTCATCCAATGGCTTATGATTATTACATAAATGAGCTCTCTCAAAAAGAGCTTTCAGCTAAATACAATCTTTCTCAAGCTTACATAAGCAGAATTATAAGCAAGAATATAAGCAGAATACGAACACAGATGTTTATGGACGAGCTTATAGACAATAAAGGAGAAATTTTATGAAAAATAAATTATCAGATTTAAACAATTACTTATTTGAATCGCTTGAGCGAATAAATGATGACAGTTTAACGGACAAGCAATTAGAAAAAGAACTTGCAAAAGCAAACACAACCGCATCTATAGCGTTAGCTATTGTAAAAAATGCAGACACAGTGTTAAAAGGCGCAAAATTCCTAAAAGAAAGCGGTGTTCGAATAAATGGCTACGACACAGCTAAAGCTTTAGGCTTAGGTGGTGATGATGGGAAATCAGCAATCGAAACAAAGAAAATGGACTGATGAGCATTTGGAATTTATCAGACAGAATGTAGTAAATATTGAAAAAGATTTACAGAAAATGTTTAACGAAAAATTTGGAGAAAACGTTTCGGTGTCCACAATTGGAAATCTCAAGCATTATGCAGGGGCTAAAAGCGGCCTCATTGGTGGAAGATTTAACAAAGGAATGACGCCACATTGTAAGGGCAAAAAATGGGATGAGTTTATGCCAAAGGCATCTCAGTTAAAATCTCTGCAAACTTGTTTTAAGAAAGGTCATGTACCAAGCAGTTACAAACCCGTTGGGACTGAAACCGTTAGAGCTGATGGCCATGTGTGGGTAAAGGTTGCCGAGCCAAACAAATGGCGAGAAAAAAGAAAGATAGTTTACGAGCAAGCTTTTGGCAAAATTCCTAAAGGTTATAAGTTGATATTCTTAGACGGTAATTACTCTAACATCGTTCCTGAAAATTTAACAATAGTAACAAGCGGTGTAGAGTGCATCTTAAACAAAAGACATCTAATGAGCACAGATGCAGAGTTGACAAAAAGCGGAATTTTAATTGCGGAGCTAATCAAAGCTAAAGCTAAAAAACAAAAAGATAAGAAACAGGGGGAATAATGGGAAAATCTTATAAAGAAGAATTTAAAGAGTGGTTTGAAAAACAACCACGATATCAAGATGTGTCTGCGGGTGTAAGAAATTGTGCTTTAATGCTTTCGAACTGCTGGCTAAATAACGACAGAGCGTTCTTTAATTATGCTCGTCTAGACGGAAAGAAGACAGCGAAAGTGATTGCGGTACAATTTTGCTGGGATATGAAAAACAAATATATAAAACAGTTAGAAGAAAAAATAAAACAAATTAGTTCAGGAGAATCAGATGAAAAAAAGAGATAAAGTAAAATTGATATGTTACACATCGTATTTAGTTGTTTTGTTTGTAGTCGGTATTATAAGCTTAAGCATAGGTCATGAAGCATTTGCAACCGTAATGCTTGTTCACAACCCTATATTAGTTATACTTCTATGGATATTTGTGTTCAGTTTAGAAAAAAGCTATGAGAACGAAATCAAGAAGTTAGAACAGGAAAGAAGAGAGCTTGCAAAAGTTGTCTACGAGAAGCTGTCAACGAACGGCAGTGAAGAAAATTTGAAGCAGGCCATTAAGGAAATCGAAGTTGCTATTGATAAATATCAATCAACGCTAGACAATAAAAAATACTGCGGGGAATATCAACGTAAAAATATTCAGACAAAATTAGAAAAAGCACAGAAACATAAAAAAATGCTTGAAGAGAAGCTGATCTATGGAAAGAAAAAGAAAGCTGAAGCACCCGCAAAGGTGGCGGTGTCTGTAGAAAAAGTTGAAAAAGTTAACGACTTTAAGCAAAAACAATTACTAATATGTAACGAAATCGAAAAAATTATGAAAAATCAATTTGCTAACGTTACATACTCAATCAAAAAAAGCGAATCAACCTCAAGTGTTTATCTGTCTTTTATAAATTCACACAACATAAATAAAACAATCAGATTTTCAGATCATGGATCTTCTAAGAACATCAGACAATATTCAGAAAAAGTTGTTTTCTCAAACAAGGCTATGGTGAGAATAATTGAGAGCAATCTAAAATCATTGAGCAAAAAGACAGTAATAGTTTTATTAAAACAATTAAATAACAACAAATAAAAGGAGCACAATATGGAATGTCTAAACTGTGGCAAAGAATTAGCTTTGGGTGATAATCACGAAAACGGGCTATGTTCTAAATGCTGCAATACAATTATGCCAATCAAACCTAAGGGAAATATACTTCCTCTAAAAAGCTATCAAGACGATGTT
>JBGVPY010000050.1:0-26011 GCA_045127235.1 Eubacteriales bacterium | reverse complement strand
AATAGCAACCCAAGCCTCAAATACTGACTTGCCTGCAACAGCGCCGTGGAAGTCAAAGAGCTGTACGAATGTGTACTGGTTAGCCTGGATGATGCCTACGTTCTTAAAGCCGATGAATGCGATGAAGAGACCGATGCCTGCAGGAATAGCCTTCTTAAGGTTTTCGGGAAGAGCTCTTGCGATGTACTCACGAAGACCTGTAAGTGAAAGTATCATAAATACAATACCGGAAAGAAGGATAATGAGCAAGCCTTCCTGATATCCCTTGATTACATCTCCGCCGGAAAGAAGGGCGGGAAGGACGAAGGATACGAAGAAGAAGGAGTTAAGGCCCATACCACACGCCTGTGCAAAGGGCATCTTAGCGTAGAGAGCCATAAGGAGCGTACCAACTACTGCTACCAAGATAGATGCTACATATGTTGCATACCAGATAGTGCCAAGGTCGCCTGCTTTATTGAAGCTAACGATCTGGTTAGGGTTGGTAACTACAATGTAAGCCATAGCAAAGAAGGTTGTAAGACCTGCAATGATTTCTGTTCTTACAGTAGAACCACGCTCACTGATTTTGAAAAATTTGTCTAATTTTTCTCTCATGGTGAATTCCTTTCATATAAAAAATTTGCACTTATATTATAACACACCAAAAAAGTGAATTCAATACAAAATACAAATTTTGACAAAATTTCATCACAATACCGTCACATTTTGCGCATTTTGGGTATTGAATCCACCAGAGCCTGCACCTCTCTTTTGGTTTCTGCCACTCTTGCCTTGGCTATTATTTCATCCTGCTCGGAGTTCTCCATTTTCAAAAAAGTATTGAATGCAATGGCATTATGAGCCAGAGCCATGGAAAAGCCGATTGGCAAATGCTCGTTTATAGGATCGTACATAGCTTCCTCCGTGTAAAAAGGTCATTACTACTATTTTACGCTCCAAAAAATAAAATATGGGTGGTAATTCTTTCTTTAACTTGACAAACGTGAATTTTTTATTTATAATAATGACGAACTGAACCGGACGGTCGCGTGATATCACGCCGAAAGGTATTATCGCGAGGAAAGTCCGTGCTTCGCAGGGCAGGATAACTGATAACGTCAGCCGAGGGCGACCTTAGGGAAAGTGCAACAGAAAACTACCGCCGAGCAATCGGTAAGGATGAAAACGCGAGGTAAAAGCTCACGACACGCCATGGTAACATGGGGTGGGTGTAAACCCTATCCGAAGCAACACCGTATAAGAGGATTTTTATTTGCCCGATAAAGCTTTACGCTGTCCTCTTGGGTGGCACGCAGAAATGCGGAGCTATATGGCGACATGTGGCAAAGATAGATGACCGTCTTTAACAGAACACGGCTTACAGGATTAGTTCATAAAAAAGCACTCGAATTTCGAGTGCTTTTTTATTGTTCGCTACGCTCACAACCGTCAGCCGATAGCAGTCAGCAGTTAGCGGTCAGCGAGTATCGGATAGCGGTTAGCAGTTAGCAGTTAGCGGTCAGCAAGATTTGCTAATTGCGGAATAATTCAAAACAATGATGAGTAAAAGTGTGGCACGAAATGTGGCACGAAAAAAGTCTAAAAACTCCCGTGGCATAAGGCTTCATAACACCTTGATTTTTAAAAGTGTGGCACGAAATGTGGCGCTGGTGTGGCACGAGTGTGTCACTAATGTTCAACTGCCGTGCCAAAAGTGACCAACGAAAAAAGTGCTGAAAAGCCTTATACCATAAGGCTTTGTAGTGTGTCGTGAAAAGGAAAATGACCAACGAAATGACCCACGAGTGACCCACGAAGCAAAGAAAAGGAAAGAAAAAAGAACAAAAGAAAGGGAGAAAAAGGAAAAGAGAAACGAAAACAGAGAGAAAAGAAGCAAAAGAGAGAAAAAAGAAAAGAAAAAAGCAAAAAGAAGTAAAGAAAACAAGAAATAAAGAAAGTAAAAGAAAAAGAACAAGAATGAAAGAATATATCTCCCCCCTTATATCCCCCCTTAGGGGAAAAGAGGGACGACTTTTTTTCTAAACCGCGGAGCGATTTCATCCATTTATGGATTTCATCCGTAAGGTTGCATAGAACTCGCCGCTAGGCGAAATTCCTCCGTCCGAAAATCAAATATGTAATTTCGCTAATCGCTAATGGTGACAGGGGACGGGGGCGTGTCACCGCGAAATATTTTAATTTTTGCAAAACTGTACCGGTCAGTCCCGGTTTTTTTATGTTAATATATCATTGTAAAGCAAACAGCTGCCGCCATGATAATCTTAGTCCTATTCAGCCAAAAAAGAAAAAGAATGTATAAACTCCCCCCCTATATCCCCCCCTCTTGCGAAGCAAATCACACCGAAGGTGTGCTTCATTGGACCGTGTCGCAGACAGGGGACGCAGACAGGGGACGGGGGCGTGTCTGTGGGTAAATTATCGCTACGCGATAGGTAAATTGCAAAGCTTTGCTTTGCAGGTAAATTACAAAACTACCGTTTTGTAGGTAAATTGTTACTTCGTAACAGGTAAATTAAATTTGCAAGCAAATTTAGCTGCGCCAAAAGGCGCGCAGACAGGGGACGGGGCGTGTCCGTGAAATCAAATATGTAATTTCGCTGACCGCTGACTGCTAACGGCTGACAGCTTGCGAGCAAAGCGAGCATTAAAAAAGCCCTGCTTTTTAGCAAGGCTTAGTTCTTTGAAAATTGAATATGATATTGCGAGAAAGTAGCCAGCTGACCACTGATCACTGACCACTGATCACTGATTAAGCCTTTGGCTTAATCAAAACCACCGCAACGTCATTTACATTTGTGCCGGTTGGACCTGTCATTATAAGTCCGTTTGCAAGCATAAGCGCGTTGTATGCATTATTATTGTCAAGCATCGCTTCAGGGGAAACGCCATGCATTGTAATAAGCTCGTATGTGTAGCCATCTGTAATTCCGCCTGCTGCATCAGTTGGTCCATCAGTTCCATCAGAGCCAACAGAGAATACACAAGCGTTATCAATGTCCTTAATCTCAATGGCTGCACTTAAAGCAACCTCTTGATTTCTTCCACCCTTGCCGTTACCCTTAACATTTACAACAGTTTCGCCACCTATAATGAACGCTAACGGAATATCGGTATTTTGATGTGCTTTTGCAAGATTTCCAAGCATAACGCCAAGCGCTCTTGCCTCGCCTTGCTCGTTGTCTTTTATTATTTCAGCTTTATAGCCAAGCACTTCTGCGTATTTTTTAGCGCTTAGACAAAGCTCGCTTACGCTACCTGATATAAAATGAGTTGCATTTTCAATATTCTTTGGAGTTTCACGCTCAATTAGGTCTAAAACATCATTGTCAACTGAAATACCATACTTCTCTAAAATATCGGTAGCTTCCTTAACGGTAGTTAAATCGCTACATGCAGGGCCTGATGCTATCATATCAAGTCGGTTGCCGATAACGTCGCTTAAAACCACGCCGTAAACTGTGGCAGGAGCGCAATGCTGAGCAAATTTTCCGCCCTTTACGTTGGAAATATGCTTTCTTACCGTATTTATTTCCTCAATGGACGCGCCACATTTTAAAAGGTCGCTTGTAAGCGCTTGCATTTTGCTAAGAGGGCAGGAAATATCCTCAAACAGAGCAGAGCCACCACCTGAAACAAGGAATAAAACTAAGTCGTCCTTAGTTAAATTTTCAGTTATCTTTAATGCTTTTTTTGTTACAATAAGAGTGCTTTCATCAAGGACAGGATGTGATGCCTCACAAATCTCAATATTAGGCAAATCCGCACCCCTGTGTCCGTATTTTGTTATAACAATGCCGTTATCAACTTGGCTACCAAGACACTCTGAGGCGGTTTTTGCCATTTGATATGCGGCTTTACCGATAGAAACTAAAATTAGCTTGCCGTTATATTTCGGTAGTGTTTCAAGAGCTTTAATTACCGCGCTATCTGGTAGATTGTCCTTTATGGCGTTTTCGTATATGTATTGTGCATCTTTTCTTAACATTGATTTGCTCCTTTGTCGCAAATAGTGGTCAGTGGTTAGTGGTCAGTGGTCAGCGAGATTTGATTATTGAATTATCTAACCATAATCACGCGAAGCGTGTATGAAATCAACCGTTAGGTTGTATGTAATCAATGCAAAGCATTGTATGGAATTGACCGAAGGTCGTATGTAATCAACCGAAGGTTGTATAAAGAGCGGTTAGCAAGGTTACTTCTGTGATTAATAACCAAGGGACTTAATATATTCGTAGCTCTTTTTAAGACACTCAAATGGGTCTTCGCCGTTGCAATTATCTTGCTCAACGAGGGCATATTCAACGCCAACCTCTTTTGCGGTCTTTAAGATTTTTGCAAAGTCCATACTACCTGAGCCGATAGATGCCATTTGGTGCTTATCCTCAACGATAGCAAGGTCCTTTAAGTGAATACATTCACATCTGCCCTTAAGCTTCTCAAGGTAGGAGCAAACATCTCCACCGCCATATTGTACCCAGTATGTGTCAAGAGTAAATGACATTTCATCTGGCTCAAAAGCATTAATAAGCTTGTCAAAAATAAGCTCTCCGTCAGAGCATCTGTTAAATTCACAATGATGATTGTGATAGAAAAGCTTTCCGCCGTTTTCCTTTAAAATTCTTGCAGGCTCTTTAAAATCTGCAATGAATTTCATTGTGTTTTCCTCAGTTGCCCATGGTGGCATACAGCCGATACCCACATACTTGCAGCCGAATACCTTATGCTTTTCAAGAACTTCCTTTGTGTTATTTTTAATGTCCTCAGCACCCCAATGTGTAAGAACGCATTTTAAATCGTATTTCTTTAATTGCTCAGCTAACCATTCAGGCTCATAAGCGCAAACGCCTGAAATCTGTACGTAATCGTAGCCGATTTCCTTTACCTTTCTTAGACTTTCGCTAAAATCCTCTAAAGTCTTGCAGTGGTCTCTTAATGTGTAGAATTGTGCACCGATATGCATAAAAATTTTCCTCCGTAAAATTTTTATAGCCGTCAGCCGTTAGCAGTCAGCAGTCAGCTAATTAGTTAATAGGTTTACTTAATTTTGATAAGAATATCCTTTAATGCTTTCGCTCCAGCGTCAAAAGCGGTGTTATTGTCGGGATATGCAGGAGCACCATCAACGATGCTCTCGCCGTTTTCAAGGTCTTTAAGTCCGTCAAACACCATAAGGTGTGGCTCTAAGGTTACAACAGTGCCGCCCTGTGCGTGGTACATATTAACAAGCTTTTCAACATTTCCAATGCCGTATCCGGCAGGCACAACTCTTTTGTCCTTAAGCGCATCCTTAATGTGCATATAGTCAACATATTGATGTAGCTTTTCCCATGCCTCAAGAGTATTTACGCCACATTGAATAAAGTTGGCAGGGTCAAAAACCATTTTAATTCTGTCAAATTTTTGATGAATTTTTAAGCAGCCCTCAATATCATCGCCGAATATACCCTTTTCGTTTTCGTGGCACATAATAATGTCCTCGGGGCATACGTCAACAAATCTTTGTAAATTTGCAAATATCTTTTCCTCGTCTTTTGAGAAGAAGCTGAACATTCTAATTCGCTTTGCGCCTAAAATCTTGGCAAACTCGCAAAGCTTTTTAAATTCCTCAACTTGTCTTTCAAAATCGTCATCAACCTTATATTTGCCCACAGGAGAGCCGATTGACCAAACCTTGATACCGTTTTCATCAAGTGTTTTCTTTATTTCGTGAATTTTTTCGTAGCTGATTTCCTTAATGTTTTGTCCGTCAACTCCGCGAATTTCAAGATATTCAATGTTGTTTCTCTTTAAAGCCTCAATTTGTCCTTGAAGCTCGTTTGAGGCTTCATCTGCGAATGCGCTAATTTTAATCATTGTAAAATTTCCTCCATAAATTTTTAAGCCGTTAGATGTTAGCAAGGTTAGATAATTGCCTTGCTATCAAAAATGTAATAATCGTTTAGCAAATCTCGCTATCAGCTTACTGCTAACCGCTATTTATGTAAAAGCTCCTTAAACTTTTTCATATAAACGTTCCAATCATAGCGTGAAAGGAAGTGTGTTCCCTCACGAAGATGGAAGCAAATATCTCCATCTAAGAAGTGGTCGCCAAGGCGTGGCAGTCTGTTTTCAGAGATAAAGCCGTCCTTACCGTAAAGCTTCCAAATAGGAGAAGCAAGATAACAGGAAAGCATTTGCCCCTCGTTGTCCGCCCATACGTCCTGGATAGCACCGCCTATCATAACAGGTCTTGGAGCTACTAAGGAAAGAAGCATATGCTGGTCAAATGGGAGCATATCCTCGTTATCTCTATACTTAAAATAGTTATCACAAAACCAAAATGGGAATGTGTCAGTTATTTTTGTAATGTTTTCGTTTGCATCTATCTTGCCACGGGATACCGATGCACCACAGCATCCGCTATTATTCACACAGGCCAGGTCAAATCTGTCATCAAGTGCAGATGCAAGCAGAGCAGTTTTGCCAAGTCGCGAATGTCCTAAAACGGCTACCTTGCCTATATCATTCCTTGATTTTAGATAGTCAAGACATGCAATAGCCATATATGCCCAAATTGATATTTTACCAAAGGAGCATTTTCCCTCGCTATCGCAGAATAAAGAGCAAAGACCGTTTGTAAAATCCTTATCATCGCTTGTAACATTTTTGTAGCAGAACATCATAACGCCGTAGCCGTTATCAAGTATTTCCTCCATGGGTAGATACTTGTTAGGCACGCCTGCTTCAAAATCAATATATACGAACACAGGTACGCTTGTTTTTCCCTTTGGAAGAACTAATTCGGTGCGTACTGTGTGGCTTTTTCCCTCTTTTTCAAAGGTAAAAAATACGCTTTTCCAATCTCCCTTACCTGCAAAGCCAATGTATTGCTGCTCCTCGGTAACGGTTGGCACGATTTTCTCAGGCAAAAAGCCGTATTCCTCTCTTAAAAAAAGCTCCTTAATTTCATTTCGCTTTTCTTCCCATTTTTCTTTGGTGGTAATGCCATCAAAAAAGTTGGGAATTTTTCTTTTTTGTGCTTCTTTATTTAGCATAATTTCCTCGTTTCATATGCTGTTTTTCAGTAAGATTAAGTATAGCATAAGACGGATTATTTTTCAATATTTCAAGCTAAATTAAACAAAAAATTCTGCACGCCATACTGTTGACATAAGCCAAGGTATATGATATACTTAAAATAAATTATTCTTAGGGAGAGTTTTATGAGAGATAATTTGAAAATTAAGCTGACACTTTTAATAGCAGCACTCATGTGCATTGCGTTTTGCATTTCAGCAGGCGCTGCCGCACTTAGCAAGGAGTTTGTTGATGTTAAGCTCACATTAGTTGACGGCACCGAAACCACAGGATATCTTGCAAAGGGTGGATCGTGGAATGGCTATCAGGGCTACACCCGTAAAACCATTTACGCCGATTATAAGGATACATCAAAAATAATTGAGTGGAACACTGTTAAGGTTTTTGATATGCGCCAAAGCGAGATACAAAAGTATGATGCTTCAACTGACACGGTAACAAAAACAGGAAAATATCCCGAAACCTTACTTGAAGGACCAACCTCACCAAGTAATGTAACACATGTTTATTACCCACAGGGTGCGTTGATTATAGCAAACAACTCTTTTAGAAGAGATAGAGGATGGGAATCCCTTGAATATGTGTGGTTACCAAGCTCCCTTCAAATTATAGGCGAGGGCGCATTCGGTAGCACTACGACTCTTACCACCGTTGATTTTGAGGAAAGCTCAACTCTTGTCGAGCTTGACAAAAATGCATTTGATAGCTGTAAAGGTCTTACGTCCTTTGATTTTCCCGAAACCCTTCAAATAGTTGACTATTGCGCGTTTTGGAAATCAGGACTTTCAGGCACTGTTAAGCTACCGAACTCCGTTACCACCATCGGTGACGGTGCATTCCGTAACACTGAAATCGAGATTTTAAATTTAGGTGCAGGTGTAACCAAGGTTGGCTACCACCTAATAGGTGACTCAAGCGAAAACAAGGAATACCTAAGAGAGGTATATATTCCCGCTACCGCCGTTTTATCAAGCGGTAACGAGGGCAAAATATTCTTTGCAGGCTCAAATAAGGTTGATATTTACGTAGTTGGTGATAATTACGGTGCGCTTGTAACCGCGCTCCAAACTAAGCGTGTAAGCAGTAGCTATATGACCATTATTACCGAGGATATGGAAAATACCTACGAGGGCACATATCATGGTGTAATTAAAACAGGATACAATACTTGCGATGTATTCTATAACGGCAATCACGAAAAAACCGATGATGGAGCTTTAAAATACACCGATGCGGTAACCGAGTTTTATAAAGCTACAAAATGCGCAAAATGCGACATTGAAATGAAAACCAGCGACACATATGCGCCAATTTTAAAGTTTTTAGGCTACTCAATCAAGAATGATGGCTCAGCACTTTGTGTGGGCTATGATATAAATAAAGCATCATATAAGGTATATACCGAGACATTCATCAAGACACTTGAATACGGCGTAATTTGCGCAGTCGCAGATGAGCAAAACGACTATTTAGAAATAAAGGACGGGGAAGTGTCTGTAATCACGGGCAAAAAAGCACTCTGTGTTGCAGTTGACACCAGCTATTCAAGCTTTGAATTTAAGCTTACAGGCTTTACTACGGAAAAGTATATGAAAACCGCATTTGTAGTTTGTGCTTACTCATATGATGGCGCGACGATTAAATACCTGTTTGATGAAGGTCAAGACACCCCAAGCACTGTATCATTCGCTCAAATCAATAATTAAAGTAAACAGTCCCAAGAGATAAGCTCAACGGGACTGTTTTTAATTACATGCGACACTTCGTGTCAATTCCATGCAGCCTCACGGCTGATAACATACACGCCTTTGGCGTGATTTGCTTCGCAAGTCAGGGGCGTGTCCGTGAGGGAATTATAGCTACGCGATAGGTAAATTGTTACTTCGTAACAGGTAAATTGCAAAGCGTTGCTTTGCAGGTAAATTACAAAACTACCGTTTTGTAGGTAAATTGTTGCTTTGCAACAGGTAAATTACTTCGCAACTATGTCGCCTCCTAACCGCTGGCAGCTGTGAGCGTAGCGAAAGAAAATCAATAATCAAATCTCGCTGATGGCTGACTGCTGACGGCTGACAGCTGTGAGCGGAGCGAACCACTGACCGCTGTGAGCGGAGCGAACCCTATTGACAAATCTATATAATAATGCTAATATATAAGGCGAAAATAAAATAAAGAGGTGTACTATGCCAAGATTTTTTATTAGGAGACAACAAATTGAAGAATACGAGGGGCAAAAAACCGTTGTTATAAGCGGAGATGATGCTCATCATATTTCACGCTCACTCAGAATGGCGGTGGGAGAAAAAATTGAGGTTTGTGATATGCAAAAGACCGTTTATTCTTGCGCGCTATCAAAAATAACCGACACAACCGTATATGCTACGGTGGAAAGCGAAGCGCAAAGCGATACTGAGCCAAAGCATTACATTAAGCTTTATCAAGCGCTATCCAAGGGCGATAAAATGGAAACTATAATTCAAAAATCCGTTGAGTGTGGCGCTTGTGAAATCATTCCATTTTCATCGGAAAGATGTGTTGTTAAAATCGACAAAAATGATGAAAAAAAGAAATTAGAAAGATACCAAAAAATCGCTGAAAGCGGAGCAAAGCAAAGCGGACGCGGAATTATACCAAAGGTTGAAAAAATTCTTGATTTTAAGTCAATGCTTGATGAAGCATCAAAATGCTCACTTGCAATTTTTTGTTATGAGGGCGACGGCACAAAATCCTTAAAGGATATCTTAAAAAACAACGAAATCGGCGAGGATATTGCAGTAATTATAGGCTCTGAGGGCGGTTTTTCTCAAAAAGAGGTAGCTCTTGCCAAGGAAAAAAGCATGCATTTGGCAGGACTTGGCAAAAGAATTTTAAGATGTGAAACTGCGCCAACCTTCGCGCTTTCCTGTATTGCATACGAAACGGAAATATGAATTTTTTGTGTAAAATCACAACAAAATGTGCAACTTTCACAAAAAAGTTTCAAAAAACTATTGAAAAAACCCTAAAAATAGTGTAAAATGATAATAACCATGAACATTTTGCACAAAATCACGAAAATATGAAAAAATATCGGAGGGTAAAATATGTCAAACAGATTGTTTCAAGGTATCATTCATCAAATGCACGATGCAGTAGATAGAGTTATCGGTGTTATTGATGACACAGGAAGCGTAGTTGCATGCAGCGACCTTTCAAAAATCGGCAATGTGCATGAAAAAGCAAAAGAGGATATGATCTTTACTACTGAATCATTAGTAGTTGATGGATACACATATCGCCATATCGGAAGCGGTGCTAAGGTTGAATTTATGGTGTTTGTTGAGGGCAGCGATAAAACTGCTGAAAAGTATTCTTCAATTCTTGCAGTAGCATTATCAAACATCAAAAATCTTTATGATGAAAAATTTGATAAAAGCTCTTTTGTTAAAAACATCATTATGGATAACATCTTACCTAGCGACATCTATGCAAAGAGCAAGGAGCTTCACTTTGATGGAAACGAGCATAGAGCGGTGCTTTTAATTCGCTTCTATTCAAGAACTGAGCTTTTACCATTTGACATTATTCAAAATATGTTCCCTGACAAAACTCGCGACTATGTTATTTCAACAGGCGAGCAGGATATCGTTGTTGTAAGAGAGCTTGAGGACGACGTAACCTCATTACAGCTTGAGCAGCTTGCTCAAAGCGTTAGCGATACATTAAATTCTGAATTTTATTGCAGAGTTGGTATCGGTATCGGTACGATTGTTGACAATATTAAGGACCTTGCAAGATCCTACAAGGAAGCGCAAATCGCTATTGAGGTTGGCAAGGTATTTGAAAGCGAAAAGGAAATTATCAGCTACGAAAACCTCGGTATTGGCAGACTTATTTATCAATTACCAACAACACTTTGCGAAATGTTCTTAACTGAGGTATTTAAGCATGGCTCACTTGAAACGCTTGATAAGGAAACACTCCAAACAATACAAGTGTTCTTTGATAACAACTTAAACGTGTCTGAAACCTCAAGAAAGCTTTTCGTACACAGAAATACATTAGTTTATAGACTTGAAAAGATAAGAAAATTAACAGGACTTGACCTTCGTCAATTTGACCATGCAATCACATTTAAGGTTGCTTTAATGGTTAAGAGATATTTAACATCAAAGCCTGTTAAGTTCTAAGACCTCTTTGGACAAAATACAAGAGGAGTAAAAAGTGGAAAACCAAGAAATCTTTGATAATGAAACGCAAAATGAGGAAATCGCTGATGCAGAAGTAAAAAAATCCGGCGTTAGCGTGTTGGTTCTTATTTTGTCCATTGCTTTAGCAATTCTTATCACATTTGAAACAACGTTTTTAATAATGACAGGCATATTCAACCGCGAAAAAGCGGAAATATACGAGGAATACAATCAGATAATTGAGGATGAATACGGCGAAATGGGCGTATTTAAATCAGTTGTTGAAATGTTTAACTCATTGCCTGAGGATAACAGAAACGCAGAGCTTTACTATAAGCTTGCAATGATTGATTATTATTACCGTAACGCATACGCTAACAAAATTGATGAGGATAAGCTTCTTTATTACGTAATGAACGGTTACGTTGCAGGAGCAGGCGATCATTATGGCGAATATTACACCGCAGATGACTTTAAAACTCTAACCCAGGAAAGCCAAGGCGAAACCGTGGGCATCGGCGTTTACGTAAATTACAGCCAGGAATATGACGCAATAAAGATTCTCTCTGTTATGAAGGACTCCCCTGCACACGAGGCAGGCATCCAAGCTGGCGACGTAGTAATTAAAATTGACGGCGAAAGCGTTAGTGAGCTAGGCTATTACGTTGCTCTTGATAAGGTTAAGGGCGAAAGCGGAACAACAGTTCAGCTTACACTTATTCGCGACGGTAAGGAGCTTGCCGTTAAGGCAACCCGTAGAAAAGTGGAAACGGAAACAATATTTTATCATCAATATGAATATGATAAAACAGTTGGAGTTATCCGCATTATTGAGTTTAATAACGCAGTACCGGAGCAATTTAAAAATGCAGTTGAGGATTTAAAATCCAAGGGCGTTACTTCCTTGGTATTTGACGTAAGAAGTAACCCGGGCGGAACTCTTACCTCAGTAATCGAGGTGCTTGATTACTTGCTTCCAAAGGGAGACTTAGCGTACGTTACCGATGCAAGCGGAAACGTGTTAAGAACACACACCTCGGACGCAAATTACGTTAAGGGCATTAACTCAATGGCAGTTTTAATAAATGAAAATACCGCAAGCGCAGCTGAGCTTTTTGCATGCGCATTAAGAGATTACGATAAAGCAATCCTAGTAGGTGCAAAATCCTACGGTAAAGGCTCAATGCAAACAATTTATATGCTTCCTGATGGAACGGGACTTCGCTTAACAACAAATAAGTATAATCCACCAAAATCAGGCAATTATGACGGTATCGGCTTAACACCTGATGTGGCAGTTACATTAAGTGATGCATTAAAGGGCAAAAGCTCCTTTGAATATACCGACAGCGAGGATAACCAATTACAAAGCGCTGTAAATAGCATGAAAAGCGCAAATTAAATAGTTAATAATTTAGAAAATATAGAAGGTAGGTAAACCCATATGGCAGAGCAAAAGAAAAAATATACTAAAGAAGGCTATCAAAAATTAATTGACGAGCTTGATTATTTAAAAACCGTAAAAAGAGAAGAAATTAAAGAAGCACTTAAAGCAGCAAGAGACTTAGGCGACTTATCAGAAAACAGCGAATACGATGAAGCTAGAACCCAACAGGGTATGAACGAGGCAAGAATTGCTGAGCTTGAGGAGCTTATTAAGAACGCTATCATCATGAGCGATGATGAAGCATCAAGGGGCGTTGTATCAATCGGCTCAACTGTTGTAATTGAATATAAGGACGGCACTAAAAAGACATACGATATCGTAGGCTCAAACGAGGTTGACCCACTTAAGGGCAAGATTTCAGACCTTTCCCCAATCGGTAGCGCTCTTATCGGACATGAGGCAGGCGACATCGTTTACATCTATGCGCCATCAGGCGAAAAGGAAGTAACCGTTGTGTCTATTGAAAGAACAAAGAAATAAACGGTAAATAATAGTAAAATCGGAGACTAATATAAAATGGCAGAAGTAATTAATAATGAAAATGTTGTAACTGAGGAAGACCTCAGCGAGCAAAGACTTATAAGACGCGAAAAGCTAAGAGTTATGCAGGAATCAGGCAATGACCCTTACGCTATCACAAAGTATGATGTAACTCATACAAGTAAGGAAGCTGCTAAGCTTTTTGAAGAAAAGGAGCCAACCTTAGCTGAGGGCGAGGAAATTCCTGTAAGAGTAGCAGGAAGAATGATGTCCCGTAGAATTATGGGTAAGGCTTCATTCGCTCACTTACTTGATGATGACGGCAGAATTCAGCTCTATGTTTCAAAGAACGATTTAGGCGAGGAAGCATACGATGCATTTAAAAAATCATGGGATATTGGCGATATTATCGGTGTTGAGGGCTTCGTTTTCAGAACAAGAACAGGCGAAATCTCAATCCACGCAAAGAAGGCAACACTTCTTTCAAAATCACTTATTCCACTTCCTGAAAAGTATCACGGCTTAACAAACCAAGAGCAAAGATACAGACAAAGATATGTTGACTTAATCGTAAATCCAGAGGTTAAGGACACATTCTATAAGCGTTCACAAATCTTAAAGGAAATCAGAAACTATCTTGATAATAAGGGATTTTTAGAGGTTGATACACCTATTTTAGTTCCAATGGAAATCGGCGCAAGTGCAAAGCCATTTGTTACACACCATAACACACTTGACCTTCGTATGACACTTCGTATTGAAACAGAGCTCTACTTAAAGCGCCTTATCGTTGGCGGTATGAACAGAGTTTACGAGGTGGGTAGAATTTTCAGAAACGAGGGTATGGATACAAAGCATAACCCAGAGTTTACATCTATTGAGCTTTACCAAGCATTTGCTGACTATAAGGATATGATGGATTTAGTTGAGGAGCTTTATAAGCTTCTTGCAGAGAAAATCTGTGGCTCAACAAAAATCACATTCCAAGGCACAGAAATTGATATGGGACATTGGGAAAGACTCACAATGGCAGAAGCTGTTAAGAAGTATGCAGGCGTTGACTATAATGACTGGGCATCCGATGAGGAAGCAAGAGAGGTTGCAAAGAAGCTCCATGTTGAGGTTGATGATGATGCAACCAAGGGCAGAGTTCTTATCGAATTATTCGACGCTTACGTTGAAGAAAAGCTTATCCAACCAACGTTTATCTATGACTACCCAGTAGAAAACAGCCCGCTTGCAAAGAGAAAGCCGGAAAACCCAGCGTTCACAGAACGCTTTGAATACTTCATCAATGCAACCGAATACGGTAACGCATTTAGCGAGCTAAACGACCCAATTGACCAAAAATGCAGATTTGAATACCAAGTGGCACAGAAGCTCAAGGAAGAGCCAAACTCACTTGCAGAGGTAGACTACGACTATGTAAACGCCCTCGAGTACGGTATGCCCCCAACAGGAGGCTTAGGCTTCGGTATCGACCGCCTCGTAATGCTCCTCACCGACTCCCCATCCATCCGCGATGTTTTATTGTTCCCAACAATGAAACCTTTAGCAGATAACTAAACCTGAGAAGCCTTCTGTTTTCGTCCATAGGGACACTTTCTGACAGGTGGGTATTCGACTAATAGCAAAGGCGGACGGCGAAAGCTGTTCGCCTTTGCTACACTGTTTTGTGTGTTGTTTTATGCTGATTCCGAGATTGTTTCCGTGCATTGAGGTGGTCTTTCTTCGCTTTCCGCTTCCTGATCCCACTCTCCGATGTCACGGTAGACGATTCGAATTTTTTGAGTGGAATGTCTTGAGTATTTTTCGGTACGCTCACCGATCTCAATTCTTGCAATAAACAATCTTACGATTTCGGGTGTCAGCACATCAATGCTCTTGTACTTTTTGGCTTTTTCAATGAAGGCATTGACATTGTCGGCTGAGGACTTCAGCTTACTGAGCCTTTCTTCCTTCTGCGGTATTGCTTCATCCAATCCATTCTGCTCGGCATTATAATCGCCGGAGAGTAGTCGGAACTGCTCGTTGGTGATTCGTCCAAGTACATTGTCCTCGTATAAGCGTTTGAATAATGCTGTCAGCTCGTCACGGCGTTTGCGCATAGAGTCAAGCTCTCGCTGAAGGGCGGTAATCTCTCTGCGGAGTTCTACGCTATTTTTACGATTGATATATTCCGCAAACTGTCGTTCCTTCATTCTCGCTATATGCGTTACTCTCCGTAAGTCATCCAGTATGATTTCATACAGTTCATCCTCACGGATATGGTGAGGCGAGCATTCCGCTTTGCCACGCTTTCCGTAGGTATAACATTTGAAATTATAACTGGATTTTTTCATTGTGCTTGCTCTGTGCAATACCATTGATCTTCCGCAATCGGCACAGAATGTGATTCCCGAGAATATATTCGGTTCTTCCATCTGCTTCGGCACTCTCTTTTTCTGTTTGCGCAGATCCTGTACGATATCCCATTGCTCCTTTGTTATCAACGCAGGGTGCGTATTTTCTACGATAATAACTTCATTGTCGGGGCGAGTGATCGCCTTTTTATTTTTGTAGGATATCGTAGTGTGGCGCAATCCAACCGTATGACCAAGGTATACCATATTTTCAAGGATAGCGGTAACGGTACTGCCTGTCCAATGATACGGGTGAGTGGTGTCTAATTGATTGTGCGACTTTCCGTATGCGTGATAATAGTAGTTTGTGGGATTATAGTTTTTTTCGTTACTCAGAATACGGGCAATCTGATTGGGGCCTTTACCTGCCGCACACATTGCAAATATTCTTTTTACGATGATTGCTGCTTCCTCATCGGGAATAATCGCTTTGCTATCCTTATCGACCTTTTTATAGCCGTAAGGCGGTTTGCCACCGAGCCGTTCGCCACGCTCTGCCTGAAGCTTTTTAACGGCACGAACCTTCTTGCTCGAATCCTTTGCGTGAAGCTCGTTCGCCCAATTTCGTATAGGGCTGAAATCGTTACTGCTTTCAATCAGCGAATCAACGCCATCATTGACGGCTATAAATCGAACGCCCATCCTCGGAAAATACAGTTCGGTATAATATCCAACCTGTAGGTATTCTCGTCCGAGTCGGGAGAGGTCTTTGACGATTAAGGTTTCGACCTCGCCTCGTTCAATCATTTCCTCGATTTGCTTCCACGAGGGACGGTCAAAGTTCGTTCCCGAATAACCGTCATCCGCAAGGAATATCGTGTTTTCAAAGCCGTTGTCTTTCGCATATTTTTCGAGCAATAACCTTTGATTGATGATACTGTTGGAATCGCCCATGCGAGCATCCTCTTGACTCAGTCTTCCATAGAGTATATTAAATTTTTGGCTTGTCATTTATAAGCATCCTCCTTTTTCTGCAGGGCAAGCCGATACGGTACACCAAGCATATCACATCGGCTTGCCGAAGTCCAGCGGAAAGAAGTAAAAAATCGGATAACTTTTACTTCTTTTTCATATCCGCATCTATTAGTTCAAGCATTTTATCCGTAGCGGTTGCTGTGCTTTCAACGGGAAACACGGATGATATAACAAATCGCTTTCCCTTGATAATCATGCTTCGCTCACGGGTATAGTTAACATCGTCAACCGTATAATCGGAGTCTTGGTAGACGGCTCTTGCCGTACCATCCTCCGATTTTTTAATGGTTGCCTTTTCGGGATAGTAAGCTCCCAATCTTCCTGTTGTAAGGTATTCTTTCGCTTCGTTCATAGAGTTCTCCTTATTACATTCCGCCCATTACGGGGCCTGATTGTTGTTCTTTCTTCTTTCTGCTCGGTGCGTAGTGCCTTGTGGTGCAATCCTCAACGTAGGCATCCTCGTCAATGATATTGCTTAGATCAGCGATAAAATAAGCCGTATCATTTCCCAGACCACGAGTATCCCTGTCGGAATCAGAGCGATACGATTGAGCCGCTTCGTATACGCTTCCATCGCTTCCTTCTCCGAAGACATATTCTTCGAAAAGCTCTCGTTCGCTTTCCCAACCTGTTCCGTTACGCTCTCTGCTGCCGTTGTCATCTTGCTCTCGGTGTCCGTTGCCAAGCTCGTCAGCAGTTCCTGAAACTCTGCCGTTTCGTCCCGACATGCATCCGAATACCTCGTCAGCGTATCTATCTGCTGATCCATAAGACTCGTGAGTTCGTTCTTCGTCGCAAGGCTCGGAAGCGCATCTCGTATCTGCGTGAGTAGCTCGATCTGCGTTTTCTGTAATTCTATCATCGCTTTCCAATGTTCCTCGGTGACCATTACGCACGGCACGACCTCGGTGGCTTTCTTCATCTGTCTGCGTGCCAATTCCTTCAGCTCGCTCGGTGATCTCGTCCCGTATTCTGAATTCATATTCCATGTTCTCCTTCAAAAATTTTTCTTCGTGTAATTTACTGTCACGACATTTTCTGCCGTCGGGTGTGGTGTAGGTGATATTCTTACGCTCGTCCGTCCACTTGACCTCGTAGCCCTCGGCTTCCATCAGAGCGATAAAGTGTTCCTTGGAACGAGCGTATTTCATTGCTTCTTCAATCGTAACGATGAGCTGCATCTTCCAGCTCTCGCCACGGGAAGCGGAGTGATATTCTCGTGCCGACATCTGCTTATTGTTTTTCGCCTTCGGCTCAACGACGGAGAGAGAATATTCAAGGCACAGCCTGTCCGACGCCTGCCGCAGTCGTTCTATATTTTCATTGTCCGAGTGATACTTGTATCCGGTTTCACAGCTCACGCTATTCACAACGAGGTGTGAGTGGATATGCGATTTGTCGGTATGCGTTGCCACCAGTACCTCGTAGTCACCGAAGTTTTCTTTGGCAAACCGCAAGGCGATCTCGTGAGCGACTTCAGGAGTGATTGGCTCGTCGGGGTGAAAGGATTGCGTGATGTGATAGAACATTCTGCCATCGGTTTTGCCGTAGTGCATCTTGGTGTTCATCATTTCGTGGTACACGCTTTCGGGAACACAGTTGATGCCTGACACAAGTTTTCTATCTCCGTATCTTGTTTTACTGTCACGCTTGCAGTAGGAGAGGATGAACGCAAGTCCTGCTCTCGTCTGTGAGCGTTTACTTTTCATAATATTAACCGTTGCCATCCGACCACCGTTTTCTTTCGAGAATCTCCGTCAGCATTGCGTTCAGCTCTGCATAACGTTTTGTGAGTGCCGTGAGGTTGACCGCCTCGACTCTCCCCATATTGGCAAGGAGAGTCAGCTGATTGAGATTTCTGCCTATGGCTTTTTGTTCTTTCAATATCTCGTCAAGTCCGTCGATAATAACGATCTGCTTTCCGAGACAGGCACGGGTGACGTAATCCGTAAAATTCAGTTTTGCTTTGGTTGCTTTTTGGTGTATCAAGGCGAGGTTTTCCTCGCTGATACGAATACTCATTTTCTTATCCTTCAATAATTGTCCTCCTGATAGATGATGTTTTTATAAAAGTGGGTGCAGGGCTTCTGCCCGCCGAGCAGCAGAAGGCAGGATGCGGCTTTGCCGTGACCAGTCGAATGCGATGCTCGCACTCTCCCCAAAGGAGAGTACAGAGGCGGTAGCTGCCTGCGGTATTCTGTTTTGTGTTTCCACTGCGGAAACGGGGCAAATTTCGCCACACGGGGCGGTTTCTTCGGTTGCGGTGCGGTTGCTCGTCCGTGCCGTTTATCTGCCGTTTTGGGGCTGAAACCGCCCGAACACGGCGTGGTCTGTGGGGCGTTCTTGTTCGGGGTGGGGTTATACCTTACCTCGCTTTTCTTCTTCAAAAAGCCCTGCGTCGATAGCGTTTTTACGGCAGAGAAAGAACAATGCAACAATGCAGGCGGCTCTTATCTGTCATCTTCATTCAACAATGCAATACGAACACTCTTGCAATGTTGCAATCTTCATTTTGGGATAGACCACATCCATTTCGCGCCTACCTTCTTGGTGACGATTTCGGGGATATTCTTTTTCGCTTCATTCACAGTTCTGCGAGAGATCTGTTTTCTTTCTGCCGTTCTGAATATCTCATCACAAGGGATCTCGTTGCCGTCTGCCAGGGCGAAGCGTATCAGCTCCTCAGCTTGGGCGGTCTTGGTTTCTGCCGTGACACCGAAGCCCGACAGTATATCCTCGGAGGAGATGTCCTCATATCCGTCTATCCAATAGAAGCCTGAATCGTTGCCGAGATTGAACGCCATAGATTTTCCTTCGGGAGCGAGTGAGGATTTGTCGTGAACGATAACTCGCACGCTTGGCTCTTTGCGTAATCTCCCGACGAGGAGAACACTCCTTGCCGCCGCACGGAAGTCTATCGATCCAAGTCCTCGGTAGGCACTACTCATTCCGCTTGCCTTATTGAGATGCCCGACGAGAACGATGGCACAGCCTGTCCGTTCCGCAACCGCCGCCACGTTCTTCAGCACCGTTCTTATTTCATTCGCTCGGTTCATATCAATCTTATCACCGAGGTATCCCTGCATCGGATCGAGGATCATCAGCCTCGCGCCTGTTTGCACGATGGCTTTTTCGATTCTCTCGTCGAGCAGAGAAAGAGATTTGTTGTCCTCAACGATATTGAGGATTCTGCTTTCATCCGCGCCTGCTTCGATGAGTCTTGGCTTGACCGTATCTCCGAGTCCGTCCTCGGCGGTCTGATAGATTACATCGAAGGGCGCGCACGCTTCCATTCCGGGCAATGCCGTGCCTGTGGAGCAGGCTGCCGCTACTCGTAATGCAAGCGTTGTTTTTCCTTCGCCGGGATCGCCTTGGATAATCGTGATCTTCCCGAAGGGGATATACGGCTTCCAAAGCCATGCAACCTCTTGGAGCTGCACGTCCGACATTCGTCTGATTTTCATTTCTGTTGCCATTCTAAACTCCTTGTTTTGATTTTTGTTTTCTGTCTGTTGTTGATTTGCTTCTTCTGCAATCATCGGCATCACCACCTTTCAAGTTTTTATGTAGGGCGGCTTTTTGGCAAAACAAAAAGACCCGTATCTGTTTTGCATACGAGTCACGGAAACACCAAAAAGCGAACGGTACTTTGTTCGCTTAAAACTGATGCTCCGTGCCTTACATATGTAAATTCAGATACGAGTCTTTATCAAAACTCTTGTGGGGGGCTATCAATACTCCAACCGATATATGAATGCTCGGCGGCTGATAGCATAGGCACACAATTACATCTATTCAATTTTCAAGACCTCATCTTTGTGAGGGGCTTTATTTTATCATACTCGGAAAAATTTGTCAAGGCCTTTTTGAATAATTTTTTGATTTTTGGAAATAATATTTAGTTTGGCACAATCGGTCTGAAACTCTGTTATGTCGTTCCCCGGATTGTCACGGATTGTTGTATTTCATAAAACTTTCATCATCATAGCTGTTTTTATTGACAAAATTCGCTATATATGATATAATTCTACCAGAAGTAGAATTTTGTTGTGTTCATTCCAAAAAAGAAAAAGCCCACATCAACGAGATGTAGGTTTACATTTTTTCGAACTTGTGATAGAATTATATCAACAAAACACAGGAGGTTTCTATGGGACTATTTGATAAAAAACACAGCGTGGGCAAAACCATCGCTACACTAAGAAAAGAAAAAGGATGGACTCAGGTCGAGCTTGCAGAAAAATTGCAAGTTAGCGACAAGGCGGTCAGCAAATGGGAGAAAGACGATGCATTTCCAAGCATAGAGTTCTTTCCGGTGCTTGCCGAATTGTTTGGTGTAAGCATTGACTATCTTATGACGGGTAAAGCTCCCGAAAAAGAAATTGTCGTTATGTCTAAAGCCGAGCTTTGTGCGAAGACTGACGATCCCTCACTCTTAAGCGATATCAATGTAACCACTAAAGATGAAAACGGCAAAACAATAATTGACTATATTCTGCAATATGAAAGTCTTAAGGTTTTCGCTGCTATCTGTGATAGAAAAGATTTTTGTTCGCTCCATGCTTCTCACGATAGAACTATGCGAGTAACTAAGTTTGATAACGCTACTCTCATCAAATATGCGCTTATCACAAACAAAACATCGGTGCTTGATAGACAATTTATATTCAATATAAATTTTGGTGCTGACGGTATAAAGTCACTTAGATCTATCGAAGAACAAGAGCTTTTCAAGCACGCTGTGCATGGTGAAAATTATGCTTGTATCATCACCGATGATATTTTAGATGTAATCGTTACGGATGAGCGTGTTAACAATGACACCATCGCATATCTCATTTCCAATATGAAGGGCTTGCAGTGCGTTTGGTACACTGTATTTCCCTATTTGATTCATCGTTGCTACTTCCACGAAAATCATTCATTGCTTCAATTGCTCTTAGAAACAACAATTAAAAACAATGAATACGCTTATTCGAAGTTGCCTTTCGTTTATGATAATTATTCGAGAAGCTACAACTTGCATATTAGTAAATTCGGCGTTTGCAAAGAGAATAATAATTATGCTTTTTCTGTTGCACCCACTCTCGTTCACGGCTTAGTAAGAATACTCCAAAGCA
This sequence comes from Eubacteriales bacterium, assembly GCA_045127235.1. GTDB lineage: Bacteria > Bacillota > Clostridia > Oscillospirales > CAG-272 > RGIG2000. Next base: position 4,338 of record JBGVPY010000050.1, on the reverse strand, counting down.
CAATCGAGTTAGCGCTTTCTCGTGGAGATATCGAGAACGTAGAAAAGTTCAACAAAATCAATGAGGCATTAAAGGCATATAATAATCGCATTGAGTGTTATGTTGCAAGTGCAGATGAGATTCGAGTTGCTAAACTCAAGAAGGATGACACGGTCGGTGCTGATGAACTTGCTATACAATCCGCTTTGCATTGTGGTGTTCTTTGCATTGACGAAATTCTCGCCACCAACGATTATAAGCTTATCAAGAAAGCAATTGAAACCTACCCTGTAACAACGTATGAGCTTCAAGGTGCCGTCATCGAAAGTGCAATTGAGTATCTTTCCAATAATAATTGGCGTGATTTGTTTGAATATGCTGTTGACAATGGTGACAAAAAACTTATTACATTTGTCCTCGCAAGAGATGCTGTTTCGTGTGGCAAAATTTTAAACTATCGCCTTGAGCAAATCGGAAACATCACATATCCTGAAGGTGCTAAGAGCAATGCAAATCATATGAAACTTAGAGAAAGAGCTTCTTTTGGTAGTGATTATAAAGGCAGACTTGCTTTTATTGCTGCTTGCAAAAAGCAAATTCTTGACGATTGCGCTCTTAAACTTGATATGGATAGAGTAACAGACGATTTAGATGAGGCATATTTCAAAAATGAACTTGCAAAAGGCAATTTTGAAATTATCATTATTAAGCTTTGTGTAAGACTTGAAGCAATTTTGCGTGGTAAGTATCATTATGATGGCGATTTTTCCGAGATGCTTAATCAGTACTGTTCAAAATACGGTCGTGAGGATGACGGATGGGGCTACGATGTCGAGGCTGGCTTTGTAAGCTATCTTCATAAGCTTCGCAAATGCAGAAATAGCATTGTTCACTCCGAAAAAACAAATGATACCATGTCGGTAGATGAACTTAAATTCTGCATTGATTATATATGCAAGATGGGTTGAGGTGTGCATTATGAATAAATACCAAAGAGCTATATTAGAAAATCAAGACACAAAAGTTTTTTATGCTTGTTCATCCGTAAAAAATCACGCTCCTACCGCTGCTGATTTTGATTACGATACGGACAAGTATCAATTGATTCAAGAAGAGGATATTTTCTCAACACAATACGAATTTATAGTAAAAGCGAATTCCAACATCGAGTCTTGTGAATTCTGTATTAACGGTGAATGGCATACGGCAGAAAGAAAAGAAGGTAATTTCTTGCTCGTTTTGGATTTCAATAGCCGTACAGAAAAGATCAAACTTTCATTTGCTGACAATATAGCTGATGATTATATTTTTTCTGTTCAGTATGTAGAAGCTGATAAAGATTTGTACTATCAGAAGCAAGAGGCTGACCGAAAGGCAAATATGCTTCAATCCGCACAAATCAAGCATTCAACCGGTACAGATTTGATCAACATCTATTTTCAGCCTTGTTGTAGTGACTACGAGTATACAGAAATTTATTTGTATATTCCACAAGATTATGTAACTGTGGGCGGACCATATGGTCCAGTAAAAAAGCCTTCAAGTTGGCAGCTGTTCAAAAAATGCAAGGTTCCGTCAGAGGATTTTTATAAATCCATCAATGGACTTGCTTACGGTACTTATGCTTATATAGTCAAACAGCTTGATAAAAAAGACAATTTGCTATTGGAAACTGAGTATATAGAGTTTTCGCTAAAAGCTCCAAAACAGCCAATTATGGGAAGAATCAATAGAATATGAGCGATAATACCAAATTTATGCTTTTAATTATTGAAACGGATAAAATTGAGTCTTCTATTAACACTTCTGTTGCACCGCACAGAGCGGTGACGTATGTTCGATAAGTATGAATTATTTGTTTTGGGATACAGAGCGCATTAGAAACACAAAGATTTATATGCTTGGTTACATCCTAACAGATTGCGATTATAACATACTGAAATCGGAAATTCTTATAGATTCCAGTATTGATGTATCTAAGCGACATAGTCCTCGAAGGAAAGTCGAAGCATTAAGAGCGCAAGCGAATATTCTGACTTCTTTTGATTCTTTTGCCAAGTATTTTCTGGATATTTTGTGTGATGAAGATACGATCGGCGTGTGTTTTGGCACAGAAGACTATATTGCTTTAAACGATCAGCTTAAAATACACAATTGTCCTATAGTTGAAGGACAGTTCTTTGACGTAGAAGACATCGTGAAAAAGCATTCGTTAGCACTTCCGTCAAATCTAACAAATATTGCAAAATATCTTGGTGTACAACACGATCCTCATAATCCTTTAAGCGACTCATCAGTAACTATGAAAGCGTTTAAATATATAGCAATGGAAAAAGGTATTTCGACTGAAGATATATCTAAAATTCCTAACAAAACCAAGATCTTAGATATAACAATTAACCCAAGCAACGCGCAGTAAAAAACACACAAATAATCCATCATTGGTTTTAGCCAACGATGGATTATTTGTTCTTATTTGGTTAATACATCTATGGCTATCTGCATTCCTAATTTGAAGGCATACTCGAAGATAGCTGCTTCGGCAAGGCTCATGTACTCGCTCCAGCAATCGTGGAACTTCTCGAATGTTTCCTTCTGTTCGTCCGTGAAGCTCTTTTCAAGATCCTCGTGATGCCTTGCCATGTATCCGAGGAGTTTCTTCATCTCCTTCGAGTTTGTTCGGCTGTCCTCTTGCGGTATTATGTTTCCGTGCCATAGTTCGTTGATTATATTTTTCATAGGTTGCACCTCCTGTTAGCACAACACACTACCACAGAAAGAGAAAAAAGTCCAGTAAACAAACTGTTAACTCTCGCCGCATAGAAAAAAGTCATTACAGAATTCCTTCCGTAATGACTTTTTTCTTAAGCCCATCTGATCCGTATCGGTCTTTACCCAGTGTTCACTTTTTGTCCCTATGAGTAAAAACACTTGTGGCATAAGGATTTATGAGGCTTTCTTGATGCTAAAAAACTTAAACTTAAACACAACTTAAACATTTTTGTGCAAGTGTAGTTTATAATCAAAAAAAGCCTTGAAAATCACCAATAAAAATAGCCGTACAAAATTAGCTTATAGAAGCTAAGTTGTATGGCTTTTTTACATATTGGCGTAGAAAAAATATGAATATAATCTGCATATTTTTTCATTTGTTGCAACAAATTCTCTTGAAAATAAAGTAATTTTCTTCATTTATTATACGAAAAGGCTCTGCTAAATCTGACTTTGGTAAGGCTAATTTTTGATTTTGGCGTAAAAATTGGCGGGATTTGGTGTAATTTTTGGTGTAAAGCTCGTAGATGAACATAAAAAAAGGCTAAAAATCTAAGAAAATTCACCCTTTATTGTTGAAAACTTCTTAAATCTTTAGCCAAATTTCCACTATTAAGTTGATATTAGTCAAGTATTTTGTACCAAAGTCTGTATTCTATTTCGATTTCTTTAGTTTCAATGCTGTCTTTTACCTGAAAATTACAGTCAACATATTGTGTAAAACTACCTTTATACTCACCTGAACGGTATGGAATAGGGTAACAATATCTGATGCAGTCCTCAATTACTCGTTCAAATTGTGTGTTTGGATAGAGTATCAAATCTTCATTTGAGTTTGAGATAAATCCAATTCCTTTCTTTACATAATTGAAATCATTAACTTTAGTTAATCTGTAAGCTACTTTAATCATCTTTATTTTTTCCTTTCTATTTTAATTTTTTATTTCGCCCAAAAACAGAAGGCACAGTTAATCGTTTTGAATAACTGTGTCTTATTTTTTTGTTACAGATGTCAACAGCGTTTAAAACCTTATTTTTAAGACAGAGGAAATTTCTGCATAAAAGTCTGTTTCATATAGTTTTAAGTCGAAATTTCTCTTGTTTACATCTGCGATAACTGTGCAAAAACAACCAAAAGCGAAATAAAAAATTCAAGTATAGCACAAAATAAAGAAGGCAGGCACCCTCGGGTGCCTGCCAATTTTTATGTGTGGCTTCAATTAGCCGTTGAGGCATGCGTCGTTTACAAAAACGACTGCCGTGTAGGCGGGAATGGTGATGCTGCCGGTTACTGTCTCGGGAGCATCCATAACGTCAACACCGTTTACGATCATATGCCAGTTGCCGGAAACGTTGTAGGTCATCGCTTCACCTGTGGGGTTGGAAACGATAAGTGCCTTACCGCCCGCATGGTTATCAAGCGTAATAGCAACTCTGCCTTCACCATAGGAGGTGTTGTCGATCACGGCGGTGTTCAGCGTTCTAAAGATTGCGTACTCTTGTCTTACGCGAATCAGCTCTTGGTAGTAGCGCATCATTTCGTATTCGTTGCTACCTTCCTTGAGGACCGACCAATCGATGTTGTTG
>JBGVPY010000049.1:0-12061 GCA_045127235.1 Eubacteriales bacterium | reverse complement strand
ACAAGTGTTTTATATAAACTTTCTTCGTGAAATCTTATATTGTCTATGCCCATATTTTTAAGCCACTTTAACGATTCATTTAAGCCTATAATATTTGGCGTTGACAATGTGCCTGCTTCGTATGCTTCGGGCAAAAAATCTGGCATTTCAAGCTCTAATGAGTTTATACCTGTTCCACCCTCAAAAATACTTCTTCCAACTAAGCTGTTTCCAAAAATAATTACACCAACGCCTTGTGGACCGTATAATCCCTTGTGCCCAGGGACACATAGTGCATCAATGTTCATTTTTTCTACTGAAATGTTGTGTATTCCTGCACTTTGTGCACCGTCAACTATAAAAGTAATGTTTTTCTCTTTACATATCTTACCGATTCGCTCAATAGGTAATCGTCTTTCGCCAACGTTTGAAGCATGAGTACAAACAAGCATTGACGTATTGCTCTTAAGCTTACCTTTGATATTCTCAATTATATCATTATCAGTACCGTTTGTTGAAAAAATATCATAGGTACAAAGCTTTTGAAAAGATAAATAATTTATAGGTCGCAAAACCGAATTGTGTTCTATATCGCTTATTAATACATGAGAAGAGTATTTTAAAAGTGATTTAATTGCTATATTTAATGCGTAAGTTGTATTATAGGTGAAAACAACATTTTCTGGCTCTGCATCAAATAATTGACCTAAAAGCTCTCTTGTTTCATATATTTTTTCGGCACATTTAATTGATAATGAATGAGAGCTTCTACCGGGATTACCACAATATTTTTTCATACATTCAGCCATTTCTCTTATTACCGCTGGCGGCTTGGGAAATGTTGTCGCAGCATTGTCAAGATATATCATAAATTTTCCTTTATAATCTGAAAATCTCTGTATAATTAACTCTTTTCTTTTTTAAGACATTCTCTAAAGAGTTAATATTAACACAGTTAAATTTTATACCGTATGCACATCCTTTTTTAGTCATATTTGGCTCTAACTTAACTATTTCACAGTCAATATATGCATCTTCTAAAGCTTTTTTAGCTTTTAACGCAACGGTCATTGATTTTAAGGAAGCAACACACATATTTTGTCCTCCTTTAAATAGAATGTCTATAATTATACTATGTAATTTATGGTAATTTGACAACGATTTGTATATAAAAAACACTTGCATATTCGCAAGTGTTTTGAAATTATATAATGACAGCAGTTGCTATACCAAAATATATTAGTAGAGAAATAGCATCTACAACAGTTGTAATAAACGGACTTGCCATTACAGCAGGGTCAAGACCTATACGCTTTGCTAAGACAGGAAGTATACAACCAACTAATTTAGCAACAATTATTACAAGTATTATTGTTAAACTTACAGTTAGTGCAACCATAAGAGTTATACCGTCGTTTCCTAGTAAAAGCTTGTCAATTAAGAGTAGTTTAGCAAAGGTTGCAATGCCTAAAACACCACCACAAAAGATAGAAACTCTTAATTCTTTAAAGATAATTTTAAAAATGTCTCTTAAACGTATTTCTTCAAGGGCAAGACCACGAATAATAGTAACAGATGTTTGACCGCCTGCGTTACCGCCAGAGCCCATAAGCATAGGAATAAATGCGGTTAAAATAGCCGATAATTTACCTTCAAAGCTTGTAATAATTTGGCTTGTAAAGGTTGCTGTAAACATAAGTAATAACAACCACGGAATTCTTTGCTTCCAAATTTCATATACGCTGGTTGCAAGATAAGGCTTGTCAGATGGGAGCATAGCCGCCATCTTTTCCATATCCTCTGTTGCTTCTTCTTCAATAACGTCAATGGCGTCATCGACAGTAATAATACCAACTAATCTGTTTTCATTGTCTACAACAGGCAATGCAAGAAGGTCGTACTTACTCATTTCGTTAGCAACGATTTCTTTGTCCTCATGGGTGTTTACATAGATGATATTAGTATCCATAATATCTGAGATAATAATATCCTCATCTGCTAAAAGTAGTTGCTTGGCAGTAACGTAACCTAAAAGGTGTCTGTTTGGACTTGTAACATAGCAGGTATAAATAGTTTCCTTGTCGATACCTGTACGTCGTATTCTTTTTAGAGCATCCTCTACGGTAATGTCCTCATCAAGCTTTACGTACTCCGTTGTCATAATACTTCCTGCGGAGTCCTCGGGATAGTTAAGTATATCGTTTATTGCTTTTCTTGACTCTTCGTCTGAAATTAAAAGGATTCTTCTTACAACATTAGCAGGCATTTCCTCGATAATATCTACCGTGTCGTCAATGTAAATTTCATCAAGCATTTCTTTAAGCTCTGTATCAGTAAAAGAAGAGAGCAGAACCTCTTGGCTTTCGGTATCCATTTCTACGAACACCTCTGCTGCTAAGTCCTTTGGTAAGAGTCTAAATAAAATAGCAATTTTCTTAGGGAATTCTTGAAGCACTATTGAAATATCCATAGGCTCCATATCCTTTAAAATCTCTTTGATAGCGCTGAAGCATCTGCTTTCAATTAACTCATCAAGCTGATTTACGACAATGTTTAATTCTTCCATATTTTTCTCCTTTCAAAATTATGCGAAAGGGTTTTTAAGAATTTAATATGGGTATTTGCTAATGCATATATAGCAGGTACCGCACATTAAATTACACCCTCGTGGTTTACTACCAGTTGCCGTGTCCATACATGCATCTCCTTTTTAAAAATTATACATAGATATTATATATTCGCTTTTGAAAAAAATCAACATTTTTCTTTTAAAATTAATAAATTTTTTGTATACTCTTTAAAATAAAAATAATATTTATTTCTGTATTTGTCTAAAAATACGAATTTTGTATATATATAAAATAGTTATTTGTTATTATTAACTTACTTAACACATAAATATTACTATGAGATATAACAGTTTGGAGAATAGAATAAATGATTAAAAAGAAAATTGAAAAGATATTTTCTGATAGCTTTGACATACCGTTAGATAGCCTATTAGAAATACCAAATGCTCAATTTATTGGCAATAAGCATTTGCATATTGATGGTTGTACAGGTGTAAAGAAATACGAGAAAAACAACATCGTAATTAAATGCAAAAGGCACGTATTAACTATCAAGGGAAATGATCTTTCAATGCTTACTTTTTCTAATGGTAGGATTAGTGTGAGAGGTACAATTTTAACTTTTCAAATTGAGGAAATGCAATGAACGGACTATATTCAAAGACCAATTTTATTGTAAAAAAGGAGCAAGCTTCCAAAGCACTAAATATTATAGTTTCTAAATCTTTAACGTACATAAAAGCAGAGTTTTTACCTAATGATGATTTAAAAATAACAATTTTTTCATGGCAAATTCAAGAATATAAAAATGCTTTTTTAGAAGTTAATATTGAAATATGCTTTGGTGCAGAAAAAGGATTTTTATCAAAAATTAAAAGAAACAAGCATAGAGTAGGCATATTGATAGGCTTTTTATTTCTAATAGTGTCATTACTTATATCATCATCTTTTGTATGGAAAATCAATATTTCCGGCAATGTAGCTCTTACATATGGTGAAGTTGTTGATGAATTAGAAAAAGCTGATTTTCATATAGGGAGCTTTATTCCAAAAATTAAATATAAAGAACTGCATAATAAAATTCTTCTTTCTTCAGATAAAATCAGTTGGGTTTCTGTAAATATTGATGGTAACGTTGCAAACGTAGTGATTAAAGAAAAATTAGTTGAAAACGAAGAACACAATGGCAAATATACTAATATTATTTCAAAATACGACGGACAGATAGCACTTATAAGCGTAGAGGAAGGCAGAAAACAAATATCTATCGGAGATATAGTTAAGAAGGGAGATTTACTTATATCCGGTGTTTTAGATTCACAATCACAAGGAGTTAGATATGTTAATGCGAAAGGAACTGTTAAAGCGTACGTTAACAAGAAAATTGAAGTAAAAGTACCGTATAATGACACTAAAAAGGTATATACAGGCAATACATATACGCAAAAGAAATATAAAGTATTTAATTATAATATAAATTTTTTAAATAAATGTAGAAATTGTGAGATGGTTTGTGATATAATAGAGAAAAAAGAGCAGATATATCTGTTTAACCGTATAGAGCTACCTATTTTTTGTACAACAGTAAAACATCTTGAATATGAAATTCAAAACTTTACTTATACCAACGAACAAATAATTGACATTGCATTTCAAAAATTAAAAAATGAAATGGATAAATCGCTTTTAAGCGCCGAATTAATTTCTAAAAAAGTATCTACTAGTTATGATAGTGAATGTTTTTATATTTTTTGTGAATTGTACTGCTTAGAAGATATAGGTAGTGTGGTTGAATTTGAAGTGGAAAATAACGGAGGATAACATGGCAGAAAAAACTATTACTACGTCTTCGCCAAGTGTTACTAGCGCAATATTTGGTACCTGTGATGCTAATGTTAATGCTATTGAAAATGCATTCAAGGTTAGAATAGTAAATAGACCACTAAATAATGATTTAGGAGACTGTATTACTATTTCTGGAGAAAATAACGATGTAGCTAATGCTTATGAGGTTTTACAATATCTTAAAAAGATGGCTGAAATGAATAGTGTTATAACCGACCAAACTGTTGATTATGTTATTACCACCGTAAACGATAATCGCACCTCAGAGCTAAATGAGCTTGATGATGATTGCTTTTGTGTAAGCGCAAAGGGAAGACCGATTAAAGCTAAAACCGTCGGTCAAAAAAGATATGTAAATGCTATAAAGTCAAACACAGTTACGTTGGGTGTTGGACCTGCAGGTACGGGAAAAACATTTTTAGCTGTCGCTATGGCAACAAAAGCTTTAAGAAGCAAAGAAATTTCAAGAATTATTTTAACTAGACCTGCAGTAGAGGCAGGTGAGAGACTTGGCTTTTTACCGGGAGATTTACAAAGCAAGATTGACCCATATCTCCGCCCTCTTTATGATGCTTTATATGAAATGCTAGGTCCTGAAAACTGTTCCAAATATATGGAAAAAATGATAATTGAAATAGCACCTCTTGCTTATATGAGAGGAAGAACTTTAGACGACTCTTTTATCATATTAGACGAGGCTCAAAATACCACGCCTGAACAAATGAAAATGTTTTTAACTCGTATAGGATTTAATTCTAAGGTTGTTGTAACTGGCGATTTATCTCAAACAGACTTACCAGATGGCAAAAAGAGTGGTCTTGCTGAGGCGGTTAAGATTCTTAATGACATTGATGGTATTGCAATTCATCATTTTACCGATAAGGACGTTGTAAGACACAAGCTAGTTCAAAAAATCATAGTTGCATATGATAAATATGAAAAGGAACAAAAAAATAAAAGAAAAGGGAACATAAAATGACTTTAACTGTTGATTTCAAGGACGATCAGGAAATATATGAAATAAGGGTAGCAATGAAGGCTATCATAAGAAAGGCTATTTTTAACGCTCTTGTTTACGAGGGCTTTGATAAAGACGTTGAGGTATCAGTTACTTTTACTGATAACGAGAAAATCAAAGAACTTAATAATAGATACAGAAACAAGGACTCCGCTACTGATGTTTTATCTTTCCCTATGTTTGATTCAACTGAAGAAATGGAATACATGGATACAGTTCCTCTTGGAGATATAGTGATTTCTCTTGAAAAGGCAAGTGAACAGGCTCACAATTTTTATCATGGATTATATCATGAAATTGCTTTTTTGAGTATTCATTCAACGCTACACCTTTTAGGTTATGACCACGAAACCTCACAGGAAGATGAAGAGGACATGTTTAGAAGACAAAAAGAAATTATGGAGATAATAGGATTTTAATGAGAAAGGCAGCATTTATTTCAATAGTTGGAAGACCCAATGTGGGCAAAAGTACTTTATTAAATGCGATTTTGGGAGAAAAAATTGCAATTGTATCATCTAAGCCACAAACTACAAGAAATAGAATTACAGGTATATATACAAAAGACGAAAACCAAATTATATTCGTTGATACACCGGGCTTTCAAAAGCCTAGAACAAAATTGGGAGATTACATGCTTGCAGCATCTACTTCTTCAATAGGTGGCTCTGATGCAATTATTTTAATAGCTGACGTATCATATCCTTTGGGAGAAATTGAAAAAAATATTCTTGATAAGGTAAAGGAATCAAAGCTTCCTTGCATTTTAGTTTTAAATAAAACCGATATGTCAACTCCTGAAAAAATTGCAAAATCAATAGCTGAATACGATGCTTATTATAAGTTTGACGCCGTTGTGCCTACTAGTGCTTCAAAAGGACAAGGTGTTGATGCGGTAATTGATGAATGCTCAAAATTTTTACAGGAAAGTGAATGGTTTTTTCCTGATGATATCATTACAGACCAACCGGAAAAGACTATCGCAGCCGAAACTATTCGTGAAAAAATTCTTCGTACTTTAAGTGATGAAATTCCACATGGAACTGCTGTTGTTATCGAAGAATTTAAAGATAATGGCAAAATCATTAAGATAAGAGCCGAAATTTATTGCGAGAAAGCATCTCATAAAGGTATAATTATTGGCAAAAATGGAGAAACACTCAAGAGAATCGGATCATATGCAAGAGAAGATCTTGAAAGATTTTTCGGAGTTCAAGTATATATCAACCTATGGGTAAAGGTTAAAGAAAAATGGAGAGATAATACTTTAAATCTTAATACGCTTGGATTTAACCTTAAGGAGTTCAAATGACGGAGTTTAGGGTAAACGGTCTTGTTATTTTTGACAGAGAAATCGGAGAAAATGATAAGCTGCTAACCGTTTTAAGCGAAAAATACGGTAAATTATTTATAATTGCCAAAGGCGTTAAGAGCATGAAAAACAGAAATATGTGTTGCTCACATATATTTTCATACGCCAGCTTCGTAATTCGAAAAAAAGGTAACTATTATTATCTTGTAGATAGCGACCTTATTGAAAATTTCTTTTCTGTAAGAAATGATATTTTGAAGCTTTCTTTGGCATCGTATTTTTGCGATGTAGTTAACCATATTGCTCAGGAAGGCGTAGGAGAGGATGCACTATTAAGACTAACTCTTAATAGCATTTATGCATTATCTATTGATAAATATGAGCTTGAGCATATTCGTGCTGCTTTTCAGCTACGAACTGTTGCTGAAATAGGCATGGCACCTGATATCCGTTCATGTAGCTCATGTGGAAAAGAAGAAAATATTTCGGGATATTTAGATTTGGTTGACGGAATTACGGTTTGTAACGAATGCAGAGATAAAATTAATTTTGCAATAGAGGAGAATCCGTTTTTTGAGAGAGGAATGCAAAAGCCTATTGCGTTATTAAATCCTTCTGTAATTGAAGCTATTAAATACATAGTTAATTCCGATATCAAAAAGTTTTTATCTTTTTCGTTAGAACCCGATGATTATCAGCTTTTGTACGATTTAAGCGAAAAATTTTTAACTAATCAGCTTGAAAGAACATTTTATTCATTAAGCTTTTACAAATCACTTATGTAGGAGAAATATGTTAAACATAAATAGAGCAATACGCATTTTAGAGCTTGATAAAATTTTAGAAATGCTTGCTTCTGTTGCATCAACGGAGGGAGCTAAGAAAAAAGCTCTATCTCTTTTACCTACTTCAAATATAGAAGTGGTAAAAAGAAGACAATCATTAACTAATGATGCAAAGCTAATGGCGGGAATTAAAGAAACTCCATCATTTAATAATGTTCCTGAAATTCTAGATACAGTAGAAAAGGCTGAAAAGAATTCTATTCTTTCTCCTAGAGAAATATTAGACGTTGCTTCAGTTCTTCAAACTTCAAGACATTTGCTTGAATACATTCATTCTGATTCTATAAAACCATGTCAGCTTTCACTTATATTTGAGTCTTTAGTACCAAATAAAGCACTAGAAACAAAAATTTATAAAGCTATTATCGGCGAGGACTTAATAGCAGATGATGCTAGTCCTTTGTTAGCTGATATTAGAAGGAAAATTAGGTATCAATCTAACAAAATTAGAGAAGTTCTTCAAAGCTATCTATCCGGCGAAAAGTCAAAGCATTTAAGAGAAAATCTTATTACCATGCGTAATGGTAGATATGTTTTACCGGTAAAAAATGAGGATAAGAATGAAATTAAGGGTCTTATTCATGATACATCTGGAAGTGGAGCTACTTTATTCATTGAACCAATCGCGGTAGTAGAAGCAAATAATGAATTAAGAACGCTTTATGGTAATGAACAAGCTGAAATTGAACGAATTTTAGCTGAATTTTCTCAACAAATTGCTGATTCTGCTTATCAAATAAAGAATGATTACAGACTTATTACTGAAATTGCATTTTATTTTGCTTGTTCTGAGCTTTCTTACAAAATGAACGCAATTGAACCTGATATTTCAGAAAAAAGAGTAGTTTCATACACTAAAGCACGCCATCCACTGCTTGATAAAACGAAAGTAGTACCAATTAACATTGAAATCGGCGATAACTACGATATGTTGGTTATTACTGGACCAAATACTGGTGGTAAAACAGTTACCTTAAAAACAATTGGATTATTTTCCTTGATGGCTCAGTCGGGCTTACAAATCCCTGCTGACAGTGCTAAAATCTGTATATTTGATGGTATATTTCCTGATATAGGTGATGAGCAAAGTATTGAGCAGTCCTTATCAACATTTTCATCACATATGGTGTCAATCGTTAATATACTCGAAAATGTTACAAATAAATCTCTTGTATTATTTGATGAGCTTGGTGCTGGTACTGACCCAATTGAGGGCGCGGCTTTAGCACAGGCGATACTTGAAAAAATGCTTGATAAAAATTTAATTTGCGCCGCTACTACCCACTATGCAGAGCTTAAAGCGTTTGCGCTAAATACAGAGAGAGTTTCAAACGCTTCATGTGAATTTGATATAAACACTTTGAAGCCAACGTATAAGCTTATTATTGGCGCTCCCGGTAAATCGAACGCTTTTTCTATATCAAGCAAGCTTGGCGTGTCAAGCCAAGTTATAACAAGGGCGAAGGAGCTTATTTCTGATGACTCTCGAAGCTTTGAATCTGTTATTGAAAAGCTTGAAAAAACACGAATTGAGCTTGAAAAAGAAAAAAATGAAGCGCAAAGACTAAAAAGAGAATTTGAAAGCTTTAAAATCAAGGCGGAAAAAGAGTTAAAGGACAAGCTCGCAAACGCCGAATCTAAAAGTGAAGAGATGATTCAAAAGGCACAACAGTATGTTTCTGGTGCAAGAGCTAGTGCTGAATTTATATTTGACCAGCTTGATAAGCTACAAAAACAAAAGGATTCTAAGGATTTTACCTCTAAATACGCTGATGCAAAAAAAGCATTGCGAGCAAGACTCAATGAGGATGATGATATTTATAATCCTGTTGAAAAAATTGATGATAATTATGTTTTACCTAGAGCTTTAGTTAAAGGCGATAATGTAATTTTAAGAAATTTAGGAACTGAGGGTGTTCTACTAACTGATCCTGATAAGAACGGAAATGTTACCGTACAGTCTGGTATAATTAAAACAAAAATCAATGTCAAAAACCTTGCTTTGATTACTACAAAACAAAAAAATGAAAATTCATCATCTCAAGCAAAGCCAAAAAATATTGTTTCAAGAGATTTTTCTATTTCTCTTGATGTTCGTGGCAAAAATATTGAGGATGCATGGATGGATATTGATAAATATCTTGATGAGGCAATTATTTGTGGAGTAAACAGCGTAACGATTGTGCACGGAAAAGGCACAGGCGTTTTAAGAAGGGGACTGTGGGAATTTTTCAGAAAAGACTATAGAATCAAAAAATATAGAAACGGAGAATACGGCGAAGGTGACTTCGGTGTAACCGTTATTGAATTAAAACGCTAAAGATTATATAAATTATAAAAAAGACTTGAAATTTTATGCCCTTGTTGGTATAATGTTCTGTGTAAAAAAACAACTATTTCATTTATGAGAGGATACTACTATGGCTGAATTAAAAATGCTTGCAATTGACCTTGGTGCTTCAAGCGGTAGAGGAATTGTTGGTAAGTTTGACGGTAAAAAATTTACCGTTGAGGAAAACCACCGTTTTCCTAATGAACCAGTAAACACTAACGGTAATTTCAATTGGGATATTTTAAGAATATTTCATGAAATTAAAACCTCAATCTCTAAATGTGCCTTGTCTGATGATAAGGACATTAAAAGCATTGGTATTGATACTTGGGGCGTTGACTATGGTTTTATTGATAAAAACGGAGCTTTAATGGCTAATCCATACCATTACCGTGATGCAAGAACAGACGGTATTCAACCATATGCCTTCAAAACAGTTCCATTTGAGGAATTATACGGCATTACAGGTATTCAAACAATAAATTTCAATACAATATATCAATTAGTAGCTGATTTAAGAGATAGACCATATATGGTTGAAAATGCCGAAAGATTGCTTTTTACGCCTGATCTTCTTAACTATTTCTTAACAGGACAAAAATTTACTGAATACACAATCGCTTCAACCGGTGCAGTTCTTGATGCTAAAGCAAGAAATATTTCAGTTGATTTACTTAAAAAGTTCGGCATTAACGAGAAATTATTCTCAGAGGTTGTAATGCCAGGACATAAAATAGGCAAGTTAACCCCTGCTCTTATTTCCGAGCTTGGAAATATTACTGCTGATGTAGTTAATATTGCTTCCCACGATACTGCAAGCGCTGTTATAGCTGTTCCTGCAAAGCGTGGAGATGATTTTGTGTACATAAGCAGTGGCACCTGGTCCCTTATGGGTGTTGAGAACGATGAGCCTGTAATCAACGCTCAATCGCTTAAATATAACTTCACAAATGAAGGTGGAGCAGGTGGTAAAATTAGATTCCTTAAAAACATAATGGGCTTATGGCTTGAGCAGGAATCAAGAAGACAGTGGAAGAGAGAAGGTCAAAGCTACACATTTGATGAGCTTACAGCAAAAGCTCTTGAAGCAAAGCCGTTTGCTTGCTTTATAAATCCTAATGATGATCTTTTTACCCCTTCAGGAGACATGCCTGGTAGAATTAGAGAATTCTGTAAGAGAACAAATCAATATGTACCTGAGACTGTTGGCGAGATTGTAAGATGTATTTTTGAAAGCCTGGCTCTTTGCTACAGAAATACAATCGAAAGCATTGAGGATATGACAGGAAAGAAATATTCATCAATCAACATAGTTGGTGGTGGTACAAAAGAAAAAATTCTTTGTCAATACGCTGCTGATGCTTCAAATCGAACTGTTTATGCAGGTCCTGTTGAAGCAACCGCTATTGGCAATATAGCAATGCAAACTATCGCTACAGGCGAGCTTAAGGATATCTACGAGGCAAGAGATATCGTAAGAAATTCATTTGAAATTAAGGTATATGAACCAAATCACACAAGTGAGTGGGATGAAGCATACCAAAGATTTTTAAATATTTGTAAATAAGAGGTGCGACTATGATTAACGAAATGTACGAACTTGCTAAAAAAGCATACGCTGAGCTTGGTATTGATACTGATGCTGTAATTGAAAAGTTAAAAAATGTTCCTATTTCCATTCAGTGCTGGCAAGGTGATGATGTTAAGGGATTTGAAAGCAAGGGTCCATTAACAGGTGGCATCCAAACAACAGGCAACTATCCTGGTGCTGCACGCAATATCGAAGAGCTTCAAGCAGACTTTGATAAAGCAGCTTCAATGATTCCGGGAAAAAAGAAAATCAGTCTTCATGCCATTTATCTTGATAATAAAGGCGAAAATGTACCAAGAGATCAAATTAAGCCTGAACATTACGACGCCTGGATAAAATGGGCTAAGGAAAAGGGCTACGGTATTAATCTTGACCCAACATGCTTCTCACATCCATATTCTGATGATGGCTTTACACTTAGCCACCATGATGATAAAATCCGTCAATTTTGGATTGACCATGTAATTGCAACAAGAAAGATTGCTGAATACATCGGTAAGGAAATGGGCGAGGTATGCGCTAGTAACTATTGGATTCCAGATGGATTTAAGGATATTCCGGTTGACCGC
>JBGVPY010000048.1:0-13035 GCA_045127235.1 Eubacteriales bacterium | reverse complement strand
TTCCCACTTTCGGAACATTTGTTTTATTTTGTAATTTAACTTTCTATCCGAATGAATGTTCTTGACATTTTTCTGAATTTGTGATATCATTATGTTAGATAAGTATATGCTAATGGAGGTGATGAAATGAACAATTGGCAGATCAGAGCCGGCCGTGGCGGTGTCTGTGATTTTCGGGCAAACTATGATTTTTATTTTAAGTGGCTGACTAATAAAGTTTGCTCTTGTTTTATAATTAGGGATAAAAACAAATCTAATCGAACTAAATCAATCAACTGGAACTACTTTAAAACAAGCTTGATTTTAGACGGTCAAATTTGTATTACAGATTTTAAAGAAAAATTATATGCCTGCATCGGCAACCGTGGCGGCGAACCAAACGAATATTACTTACCTACAATTTTTACTATTGCTAATCCTATACTCGGAAGCAAGCAAGTAAAAATTGGCGTTAATGGAATAGTAATTTATAATACAGCAATAGATCAATTTAGCTATACTGGGAACGGTGAAATTTTTAGCGGTGGACTATATGATCTAATATCCCAGACTGCTGCATTACTAGCTGACAATATAATCTCAATTAACTGTTGCCAGATCAATGCAAGAGTAGCTGCATTTTTTACGGCTGATTCTGAGGCGCAAGCGATCGCTGGGGAAGTAATCCTGAAAAAAATGTATGCCGGCAAGCCGTATCAAATACTGCGATCAGATTTAATTGAAAAATTACAAGTAAATCCGATGAATACGAAAGCCGCCGGATCAAGCATAACAGAATTAGTTGAGCTTCATAATTATATAATTGCTAATTTTTTCCAGGCGATCGGTATTAAGGCGAACAACGTTTTGAAACGTGAACGCCTAATAAGTGATGAAATTGAAACACAAAACGACTATCTGCAAGTATCCATATTAGAAATCTTGACAAGCTGGCAAGCCGGTCTTGATGAAGTCAATGAATTGTACGGCACAGAATTTGAAGTTGCCTTAAATCCTGTACTCGTTCCCGATCTTGTCGAGGAGCTGACGGAGCCAGAGCCGGAGCCGGAGCCAGAGCCGGAGCCAGAGCCGGAGCCAGAGCCGGAGCCAGAGCCGGAGCCGGAGCCAGAGCCGGAGCCAGAGCCGGAGCCAGAGCCGGAGCCGGAGCCAGAGCCGGAGCCAGAACCAGAACCGGAACCAGAACCGGAACCAGAGCCAGAACCGGAACCAGTTGCAAAAATTGAAGAAAATGAGGAAACTATATCAGATATAGTTGATATGATTAATGATGCCGAACCGAAAGAGGGTGAAGAAGATGAGCAGCGAGAACCTAAGGAAGAAGCTGAACCACCTAACGACAATTGAAAATTGGTACGATAAACGTGTAGGATCTATCGGCGAGCTAAATATTATATTTAATAACGTATTTAATACCGATAATGTATTTGCTGCTATCTATGTAGCAATCCGACAGAATCCACAATCAGAAAGTGCAACAGAAACCTATAATTATTATAATGTTGGATTTACGGCCGACGATATCACATCATATTTTTATATCAAATACGGCCTAAATTATTTAGGATATAGCTATGATAACGGCGATGATAAAGCAAATCTAAGATTTAGGATTGCAACCATATACAAGGCCAATAAATACAAGTACATGAAGCTAATAGAATCAATGGGATATAAATATAATCCTCTGTTTAACGTGGATGGCATCGAGCTGTACAGCAACGCCGAAACCTATGGAGATATTACCAATACCAGAACGCCGAGCGGTACAGTAGTAAGCGTAAGCGGAGCAAATAACGCCGGTACACCAACAGAAATGATAACATCAAATTATGTAAATCCGTATAACAACAATAGCACATCGGAGGCAAGCCAACTCGACAATAAAACAGTACAATCTCCGGTTTTGTCAAAACAAACGTTTGAAGATAACTACCACGAAACCACCACCGCACAAAACGAACCGGCTACAAATTATACATATGATAGCGCAAGCGGCACCTGGCAAAAGTCAGGGCTATTTGAAATAGCTTCCAAAGATAGTGCTTTTGGAGTTGCAATTAATGGCCCGGAAAGATACTATGCAGAAAAGCGGATAAGACAAGGTAATATTGGCGTGACCAAAAGCCAGGAGCTTTTGACCGCTGAAAGAAACGTTGTAAAATTTAATATTCTCGATGAATTAATGAAAGATCTGGAACGTGAAATCGTCGTGGGTATTTACTGAAAGGAAAGTGATTTATATGTTAGTTAAACAGATTGCAGGAATTTTAAATGACTTAAACTCAACTATGGTAGGATCTACGGCCGTTTTTGCTGATGATCTTAGCAATATAGTTGACGCAGGCAAAGCTATCCTCGATTACACCGACGCAGCCAACGGTGCCAATTTTGATAATTTTATGAAAAACTTAATTGACCAGGTGGGACGAGTAATTTTTGTTGATCGGACATATGTGTCGCAGGCTCCGAATATATTAAAGGATAGCTGGGAATATGGATCAATTTTAATGAAATGCCGTGCCGAACTGATGGATGCGAAAGATAATACCACTTGGCAGCTTGGAGAAATCGCTAACGGTACGGGATTATCAAATGATCAAGATTCTTTGGGAAATCCTATCATCCCCTCTCGACTGGATCCGTTCGTTTTAAATAAGCCTAATGCAAACGCAAAATTTTATAACAAGCGTATTACTTATGAAGTGCCTATAACACTTGCAAGGGAACAGCTTAAAAGTGCATTCGGAAGTGCTTCAGAAATGAACAGATTTTTTTCGATGATTGAAAACAGAATACGTACAAAGAGAATCCTTTGCACAGATGCCCTCATTATGGCAACAATCCGAAATCTTATAGGCTATAAAATAGTATCAGGCAAGGGAATAAATTTACTTCCATTATACAATGCAGAAGCAGCTACACCTATAAACGCAGATGATTTTTGGCACGATCCTAACGCCATAAGATTCGCAAATAAAACAATTGCACTCTATAAAAAATACGTCGCCGAGGCCAGCACACTGTATAACGAGGGTACATATATAACATACACCCCAGCGGATCGTCTTAAAGCTGTATTCCTTGCTGAGTATGTAAAAGATGCTGAAGTATATCTGTATTCTGACACATTCCATAATGAATTTGACAAGCTCGATGGCTTCACGGAGGTTGGATACTGGCAAGGCACCGGCACTGACGGCGCAAGAGCTTCCCGCTCAAAAATTATGGGAACATATGTTGGAAATGACGAACGCACTATATCAGGCGGCGCAAGCGGAATTGTTGCAGTCTTATTTGACGACGAGGCGGCCGCAGTATGTTGTGAAAACGACCGTACAACAGCAATGTATAATCCTCGTGGCGAATACACAAACTATTTTTACAAATGGGACGCGCTTTATATGAATGATCTGGAAGAAAATTGCATGGTATTTTATATCAGTGATGATAATATCGCCGGTGTACTTCCAGCAGCTGCTCCTTCAAACTGGGATAAAGTTTTTGCAATCGCTAACAGTCCATACAAAGTATGGGACGAAACAAGCGGAACATATAGAGCGCTTACTGCTGCCGATGCCAGCACCGAAACCGGCTTTGATTGGAGCGATTACGCAAATAAAGCCTATACTTACACGCCAGCCACATAATTATATATACATCATCCGCACTTTGCCCGGCCTTGAAAGCTGTCTCCTTGCTTTTTTTGAGGCCGGGCAGCTCCATATATAAGGGGGAATAAAATGAAATTTTGGGATGCTGATGAACTTTTAACGGAGAAGCCCAATGCCCGATACTATTTTATCTTATCCGGAAGATCCAAAGGTAAAACATACTCAGTTTTACGGAGAGCGATAAAAGATAATTTAAACGGTTTAGGCCTATTTGCATATGTGCGCCGATATGACGAGGAAATCAAATCAAAAAACTTGCAAGAACTTTTTGGGCCGCAGGATGTAAAAGGCCTGAGCAATGGCAAATATGAAAAAATCGTGTATTATCGGGGATTTTTTTACTATGAAATGAAAATAAAGGATCCGAAAACTGGAAAAATGACAAGACAAAAAGATCCTAACCCCTGCGGCATGGTTTTAGCTATAAACACATGGGAACGTGATAAAGGCCAGGACGTCGGCGCAGCTCATGGCGGCTTCAAGCATATAATTTTCGATGAAGCAATTACCGGCTTATCATATCTTCCGGACGAGTTCCAAAAATTTAAAAATGTGATTTCCTCATTGGTCAGATCCAGAACGGAACAAGATACAAAAATTTGGTTTTTGGCTAACCCTCTATCTAAATGGTGTCCATATTTTCCGGAATTAGGCATAAACAAAAATATGATCGCTCAGCCGGGCAAGCGCTACGAAATTAAATATCCTGATACGGATATGACAACTATTTTTGAGTACATAGGCGGCCCAGCTCAGAGCGATGACGAGAAAAGCAAAGTTTTTGAAACGTTTTTTGCCTTTCCGAATTCAAAATCTAAAAGTAAAAGCATTACCGAGGGATTCTGGGAGTTGGAAGATAGCTGCCATTTGCCATCGAAAGTCTATAATAATAGCGATCTCAAAAAAGAAGTATTTATGTATTTCGGGGAGGAGTGGATTAGAGGCCAGATCATGCGGTACCGTGAAAACGGCACATATTTTATAGTTTGGTCGCCCTCCAGAGCGCCGAAAAAAGGCGAATACTATTTTATATTAAATGCGGTGCCGGATAAATATGCGATCATAGGCACCCGAACCGGGCACCCATACGCCGAATTAATTAATACGCTGATCAGAGCCGGACAAATCTATTATAGTGATAACACAGTAGCGGACTTGTACCACGGATTTATCAAGGAAGCCGCAAAAATAGTGAGGTGATATAAATGAATGTCAAATTTATGAGATCAACAGCGGATCCCAGAAGCCTAAACAAGCAATTTACAGATATTGAAACAGTAGCAGCGTATAACACAAGAGAGACAATGAGTTTGTTATATCCTGAGATTATAACGGCGTACTCCTCACAGCTCCTCGCAGCCACTCATATTTTTATTGCAGATTGGGGCAACCGCATATACACCATAAATAATATCAATTTTGGGGTAGGCGGCAAAATATCCTTTGAATGTGGTATTGATGTTTTAGCTACATACGGATCACTAATAGCCGAATGCATATGTAGCGTGTCTCGGAGCGAGAGCGCCGGTATAAATTGGGTACCTGATGATAAATTCCCATTAGATACACTTCACACGATCACAAAAGGAGAAAGCAGCGTATTTTCAAGCCCATTTATAAAAGATTCTTCTGCTCCGTGGGTGTTTACTGTAATTAATGATAATGGCGCCGTACATAGTACGCCCACGACGAAAGGAGAGGAAAATGGAAGTAAATACTAATATCTATGGCAATGAAGATATGTGGATTACAGTCAATCCTACTAACTGGGGTTCTAATGTTCCAGAAGAAGAAAAAATTAAAATTGCTAACTTCACTAATTTAACACCAGAAGAGCTTGGTAATAACCCTGACTCACGTAAAGCAAGTGCTCTTGGTTGTGCTGCTTACAAAATGAGCCAAGATTCTTCATGGACTATTAACGGAGATGATGGTGCATTTAATAAATCAGTTTCCTTTGTTGGAATGGCAGGTAATAAATGCCCATATACGTCTATTAAGTATTTTAGTAATATTAACAACGACCAATATACATCTAACTATCCAATAACTCAGTTAGAAAGTGATACTTATGATATTGTTAATTTTGCTTTTCATAATACAAATACTACTCTTCGTAATGACTATGGTAATAATAAAAGATTCATGGATATTTATAAAAGCTCACAAGGCGGTGGAGGAAATGGTAATGCCGTTAAAGATTGGTATGTAAGATGGAATCCTGACCCATTCTTAGGAAATGGACCATCATCAACATATCCTAATTACCTTAACTCGGCAGTTTCCGACTATGCAAGTTCAATTCGTAATCAGGATATTAACTTTGTAACTCAAATGCCTTGCCGCCGTGTTGTTCTTGTTCCATTCATTACTTGTAGTGATGGAAATGATAGTTCAGTAGGAACTTATGACCTTGATACCTATTTAACTACATATAAAACAACAAAGTCAAGAATTATAAGTGTAAGCTTTGCTACGTATATAATTTATACTGATAGTGATGCTCCTACAAGTTCAAATAGACGTCAGCTTAAATACTTTGCTATGAGTTTACTTCAATCATCTAATAAGTTTTCTAACCACTATGTAACCATTCAAGGTAGTAATACCAGAGAACCCGCTGAAAACCTTTTCTACCCTTATTTGTTAATGAGCCCTTATATACCACTTGGTGGTGCACTTAATAATGGTCATTCAAACAATAATAAACCATCTGGTCTTGCTACTCAAACTTGGTCAAGCTCATTTGACAGCTCTACTTGGTATAGTGTAATGGCTGTTTGCGACCTTGGTGATATGGGCTGGACTAATTGGAGTGGTGGCAATACTGGTGAAACAGGTAGAAATGAATACCTTTACTGTAATGCCGACAACTTAACCGCTGACGAAATTAGAGAAAGTGTTAGAGCAGGTCTTGCTTGTTTTGGAATGTTCTTCACTGATAGTACTGCTAATGCACAGACAAAACAGCTCGATGATGCTGGAATGTTCCTTGGAACTCTTGTTAATGGAATCGGTTATGGTGCTTATACCGAAGGAACTGCTAACAGAGAACAGCCACAATTCAATTGGAAAGCAATGAATGAAAGCGATTATGACCCATCAAATCCACCAACACCACCATCACCATTTATCCCCGATCCAAACGGGTATAACGACGGTATGGACTTATCACAATTAGACGGATTTGAGACAGCAACACAGCGCTATAATTTATACAAAGCCCAAGCTCATCAAGTCTTTGCGGCCCTTTGGTCGGTTTGGGATCCGTTTGATGAGAGCGACCCGGATTTAAATACTGCTCAGATTGACTTAAAAACTAAAAAAATGTTTTTAACTAATAATCCATTAGATTGCGTTATTGGTCTAAAATATTTTCCGGTGCCTGCCGATATGATTGGCTCCGGCTCAGATACTCCGGTAAAGCTTGGAGCGCTTACCCTCCATCAGGCCGGCAGCTCAACAGTTGAGATTCAGTGCAAAATGGCGCAAAATTCATATATACACGATTGTGGATCAGTATATTGTGCGCCACAATATCAGGCTTACAGCGGCATTAGTGATAGCTGGATAGATCAGTATGTTGGCTTTGAGTTATATTTACCGTTTTGTGGATCTGTAAAGCTGGATACTGCTACATATATAGGTAAATGGGTAAACGTACAATATCATATTGATTATATTACCGGAGCTTGTACGGCCTATATCGGCATTCCAAGCGCTGTAAACAGATCCGTTTCGGAGTTTATGGAAATCAGATCCGGCAATTGTGCTATTGATGTACCTATTTCCGGAATCCAGCAAGCAACCCTGGAAGCCAATATGTTTAATGCGACGCAGCAGCTTAAAGGCGCAGCGCTTAAAGGTGTATCAAGTGTAGTGGGTAATCTGATCAGCACCGTAGGCAAGGCAGCAGCTAAGGATATAGGCGGCGCAGTCTCAGCAGGATTTAGCACAGTTGGATCTATCGCCGGATCTGTAAACGAGATCCAGAGCGCTAAATTTGAGTTACAACATACACAGCTACCGGCCAGGATGATAGGATCTGCAAGCGCACTCTCTGGAGCCGAGGGCTATTTGTCACCAATGCTGATAGTTACGGAGCCGAGACTGATTGAGGTACCGGACAATTACGGCCATACGGTCGGCTTTGCTTGCATGAAATACGGTAAACTCAAAGATATATCCAGCGGATACACTGAGATAAACAGCATAGATCTTGACGGTATAGCTTGCACCGCCGAGGAAAAATCTATAATTAGATCCGTTTTAGCTGGCGGAATATATTTATAAAAACTTTCAAGGCACTCTTTAAGAGTGCCTTTTGTGTTTATATACAATAAAAAGTAATGTTATTTGTGCAAAAAGTATATTTTAGCTCTATTTTTTTTTTTTTTGAATAACTCATTGACATATATGTCAATGAGTGATATAATATAATCAAGGAAAAACACAAGACCGCCCGACAGGGCAAGGAGGAATTATGATGTATACAATTGAAAAGCTAAGAAAAATGAGAGCAGCCGCAAGAGAAAAGATTCTCACAGAGAATCCAGAACTTCGTACAGAGTGGGAAAAGGCACAGGCTGAAAGAGCGGAGAATCCAGTTAAACCCATCACAGAAGAAGAAATGAGAAAACAGGACAGAGAGTATCTTTACAACTTTGGCGAAAACAGATAAGGAGGAGTAAAAATGAAAGATATTGAAAATGTAAAGGCATTTTGCAAGGGCTATTTAAAATACGTACAAGAGCAACTCAGCAAAATTGATCCAGAAAATCACGACAATTACACCCGATACGCTCAAGGCCTTGAAACTGCAATGAAGAATGTAATTGAATTTATTGAAAAAAATGCAGCAGAATGAGGCATGAGCGCCTCAACTCAGGAGGGTATATATAATTATACCCTCCTTTCAAAAAGCTCTTAAAACGCATTTTGAGGGCTTTTTGAAAGGAGGTGAAAAAATGCTTACTGAAAAATTTTTATCCCGATCTGAATTTGAAAAAATCATTGATGATACTTGCAATGATACCTATGAATCTTTATTTGTATTTTTTGCAGCAGCCCACACTAAAAAAGAACTTGAAAGAACTAAGCCAGGAATAAATTTACTACACCGTGAGCCAGGATGGAACGACGATTTTGTTTGGCTTTATGATTGGGATGAGGGACAACAATTTTTTAAATTCTACGGGATTTTTACCGAAAAGGAGCTTTTAGCGCTCATATTTAATGAGGAGGACAAACAATGACACAATTACAGCTTCAGAAGTTAACGCTACTTCTGGTCGAAAAAATTTTTCGCAATGGTGAATTTATGTATTCTGCGCTAAATGATATCATTATCACTTTTGATGATGGCACGCAGGCGGATGCAGCCGACATTATAGCAAGCCTACATAATTTACTTTGCGAGGCAGTCACCGGCAATCGTTACAATTATATGTTCCATTGGGCCAATAAGTGCGGTTCCTATTGTGAGGATGATGTATTTGACGATCTTTTAAAGGAGTGGGAAAAATGAACGTTTATGAAGAAAAGGAAAATTTTGTTGAGCATGAGCTACTCAAACTTTGTCAGAGGATCTCGCCAGATGTTTTAAATTTGCGCTATGAGCGCAATAAAAACGGCGAAGAAAGCGTTACGATCTATTGGCTTTTACCTGATAAGAGAACACACAAAAAAATTGTAAATGTCACTGCTGACAGTCTGAGGAGCCTTGCACATGATGTTATTATGTATGTTTAAGGAGGACGTAATGAACATTAAATCTATGCGACTTTCTCTTAACTTGTCCCAAGCGAAATTTGCTGATAAGTTCGGAATTCCAGTTAATACGCTTGCCCAGTGGGAACAGGGCAAGCGCAAGCCGCCCGAATATGTTCCCAGAATGATATACGCTCTTATAAAAATGGAGCGGATGCTGCAACAGTATTATCCAAATTACGATTGCATGAACTGCGATCCGGAGGGGATCTGCTCCGTTGAGTGCGCCCCCTGCGGCGTTTATACGTGTATACGTGATGAGGACTTCCAAGCCCTCGACGATCAGGAGGGGATAAAATGACAAGTATTTATTGTGATTCTCTTGACGGTGAGTGTTTTAATTTTGGTAACTGCGACAACTGCAATTACAACGGATCAGCATTATATAATGTCGAGTATGAGACAGTATTAATTATCAGTATGCAAGAGCCTTGCGGCCTAATCAAGCAGGCAAGCAGCCACGGCAATTTTTTTATCCTGGCAAAAAATGAGGCTATCGCAGAGGATAAAGCACTTGCATTGATCGAGCGTTATTTTGTACAAGATCAGGTATCATCAATAAAAATATCAAAAGTAGATACCAGCGCCCCGGAACCCTCGGCAAACTGCGAGGCCTGCGACAATTATATAAATGGCGTTTGTATAGTGGATTTCCCGGAAAAGGAGGAGTAAAAATGGAAAATAAATCTAATTTTTACGTTTGTAAAGGTGGTGAAAAATAATGGCAGAATTTAGTAGAAAATCAGGCCGCCGAGTAATTGAGAATATCAATACTAAAAAGGCAAGTAAGCAAGAGGTATTTGCTTTTTACAAGCGCCAAAGGGCACAGCTTCAGCGCCGTGGCGAAAAAGTGGATCCGCTTTTAAAAATCAAGAATGTAAAAAAATCTGATATCGTTTCCCAGCTCGCCAAAATGGAAAAAATGGAGCTTGAAAGCAGCCTCGGCCGCCGATATCAGCAGACCGTTAAGCGGATGGGCGCTCAGACTCCCTCGCAAGCTGCTAAGTCAATTTTAGGCTTTGAAAAGCACATCAGAGAGCTGGAAAGCAAGGGAAAAATTGATTTAAAAAATATTTTAGGCGGTACACTGGATCTAAACTTTGCCCCGGAGCCAGAACCAGAGCCGGAGCCGCTCCCAGATCTTCCCGACTTTGAGCCGGAGCCGCCCAGAGCAGGCGGCCAAAAACAAGTAATAAAATATCGTGGCCGCCTCGCTCACGATCTGATTGCAAACTGGGTTGATGATGGCTTGTTGGATCCTGAGACCTTTGATGATTCTGAAGAAATATGGGAATATATGAGCGATACCGAGGAGCAAGCCGAGGATTTTAATTTTTTTAGTGATTACTATTCAGGCACTCACAAAAAAGGTACAAGCAAATATTACGATTCTTTCAAGCAGTTTCTTCAAGACAAAGAGATTTTTGAAAGAGAAATGAAGAAAAAAGGAAAAGCTATACCAGCTTACCCAAGCGCAGAATATTGGCAAAAGCTGGATGAATGGAGACAAGAGCAAGAGGCAAAAAACAACTTATTGTAAGGAGCTGAAAAAATGAAACTTGTTGCAAGTGCGGATCGGATGATCAAGGATAAAACCAGCGAAATTGATAAAAAGTATTTTATCAGCAAAGACGAAATTTATCTTTATTTTGATGGCTACGACTGCGAAATCATGATAAATAATGATAGATTTGCTGGAAATGTGCATACCATAGAAAACACCTTAGACGAGCTGGAAAAAGAGCTACGGCGCAAGCGTGAGCTAATGAGCGATCGCAATAAAAAATACGATTATAAATGTTTTATTTTTACCAATGATATTATTAGAGCTGTTAAGTCCTTACAGCTCAGCCGTGATAATTCCGAGTTTTTATTTGCTCAGGCTGGCAACCATACAAAAGGCCAACTTTTTAAAGTGATTTCTGACGCTCGGCCGTTTATTTTGGTTAACATGCAGCCATTAGCCTGCAACAACGTTTCGAGCTTTAAGGGCGACGGATCGCAAAAAATAAAAGCAGTTCTTGATTTTAACTGCAAAGTCGCCGGTCAGAGCCTCCACCACCTCGGCCAGACAATTGGAAGAAACATAGAAAAAATGGAAGGTTCGCTAATTCGAGAGCATCGAAAAAAGGACTCTGATTTTTATTTACCTCGGCTTTTCTCGTTTAAAAATATGAGATTTCCAGAATGGGACGGCCAAATAATCCGGAATTACAATCTATTGCAATGCGCAAACATGGCCGGATTGCTTCAATTTGACCCAGCAGAATCTTTTAAAATCCATGAAAATATCATATCATTTGATATTAAATCGGCCTATATGTCAGTATTAATAAATCAGCCTATCTTCCCCGGAGATCTTACTGTTATTGACATAGACACCAGGGAAAAATTCATTGACTACATGGGCCACGAAAAAAAAATGGATCCATTTACAAGCGCTGAACAGATAATAGATAAAATACGACGGTTTGAAAAAAACAACAAGTGGTATTATTTGGCTATTGATCCAAACTATCACGGGGACGACGAGCGCAGATTAAAATTGATATATCAAATGCAACCATTCCGACGTAATTTTAAAAAACACCCAGAAACTGAGTTATTATTTGTAAATCAAGATCAAATGATTTGTTTCCTGAAATGGGATAAAATATTTTATGACGAATACTATTCAATATATATGGATCTTAGCTTCGATGAGCTGCTGACAAAAATTCTATTATATTTTCCGGATGCTCATGTAGTTTTAATGTACTCCAAAGACAAATCAAACTACTTGCCCAAACAATTTCGAGATGCAAAAATGGAGCTATACAAGCTCAAAGAGGAGCAGCCGGCCGGAGCCGTGGAAAGAGACATCATAAAACTATACACTGAACTTACTTATGGAAAGGGATTACAGCTAAGATCTTTTGAAACTGATCAAGACGTTATCAAACTTGTAACTAACGAGACTATTAATATTGCCATGAGCTTGACTTGTTGCAGTTTTACACGCTGGCGCCTAGTTCACGATTGGGCCGGATTTACCCCCCTTTATCTCGATTCTGATTCTATCAAATTTTCGTTTGGCCCAGATTCAAATAACTTCGCAGCTCTTATCCAGCGTCGGGAAGATTTGGCAGCGTCTAATACTGCCGCCGCAATCCTCGCAGGTTATCCAGATTCAAACCTTGGCGAGTGGAACATTGACGGAATTTATCATTACATGATTTTTCTGAAGAAGAAATGTTATATTGGCTACAAAGATGATGGAACCACAGAAATAAAATTAGCTGGCTGCGATCGCAAAGCAGCAGCAGACTATTTCAAAAATAACACTTTAGAACTTTTGGAACAAATCGAGGATGAAAAAAAATTGGTGATTCCACACGGGCGAAAAGTAAAAACAGTAGTTCTCCCAAACAACGAATACAGCTATTCAAAATATCAGGATGTAATATATCAAGGTGGTCAAAATTGACCACCTATTTTTTTTGTCAAACAGTTTCAACAGTTTCAACAGTTTCAACACACTCTTAGATGGCCCTGAATGCTAACGCAACATATATTAAATTAACTTAAAATAAAGATTAAAGGAAGCAACTTAATT
>JBGVPY010000047.1:0-2451 GCA_045127235.1 Eubacteriales bacterium | reverse complement strand
AAACGACTTATTTGGTGGCAAAGAATACTTTAATATGGAAACAGGCATTTATACCGCTACTGTACCTGATGATCATATATTTGCAATGGGAGACAATAGACTAAATTCAGCCGATAGCCGTGTTAGTCAAATTGGTTTTATCCATAAAGACTATGTCGTTGGTAAAGCTGTCTTTAGATTATTTCCATTCAGCTCAATAGGAGGGTTATATTAATGCAATCTGAGGTTATACAATGGTTTCCTGGACACATGGCTAAAACACGCCGTTTGATTTCAGAAAACCTTAAGGATGTTGACATAATTATTGAAATTTTAGATGCAAGAATTCCATACAGCTCTAAAAATCCCGAAATCGCCAAATTAATTGGTGATAAGCCCTGTTTAACAATATTGAATAAAGCTTCATTAGCAGATAAAGCCATAACAAAAAAATGGATTGAATACTATAATTCTATTGGCAAAAATGCAATAGCGATTGACTGTGTTAACGGAGAAGGATTTTCACAATTAGCTCCTACAGTAAAGAAAATTCTTTCAAGTAAGCTTGAAAGATATGAAGCAAAGGGAATGAGCGGCAGAAAGCTAAGAGCTATGTTTGTTGGTATTCCTAACGTGGGAAAATCATCCCTAATTAACAAGCTTTGCGGTTCTAAAAAAGCCAAGGTTGAAAATAGACCCGGTGTTACGCTTAATAAGCAATGGATTCCAACTACTATCGGACTTGATCTTATGGATATGCCGGGTGTTCTGTGGCCTAAATTCGAGGAAAAGGTTGTTGGAGAAAATCTTGCAATTACAGGCGCTATTAAAGACGCTATTCTTGACATTGAATACATTGCGGTAATTCTCTGCAAGAGACTAAAGGAAATCGCACCTGAGCAGTTTATGGCTCGATACAAAATTACAAAAGAAGAGCTTGATGCATGCGAAATGGATTTTGAAATCTTTGAGCTTGTGGGCAGAAAAAGAGGATTTTTAATTTCTGGTGGCGAAATAAATACCGAAAGAACCGCATCTACTCTACTAGAAGAATTTAGAAGTGCAAAAATTGGCGCAATTTCATTAGAAATTCCGCAAAATTGAGGTAAATATGTTAGATTATAATTTTGATATAGCACACAAAAACGATAAAATCAAAATAATTTGCGGTGTTGATGAGGCAGGCAGAGGTCCACTAGCAGGCCCTGTTGTAGCAGCGGCTTGTATTTTACCTGACGACTTTATAATCGAAGGTTTAAACGACTCTAAAAAGCTAACAGAGAAAAAAAGAGAAAAGCTCTTTAACATTATAATTGAAAATGCCGTATGCTACTCTATAGCGTCAGCGTCGGTTGAGGAAATTGAAGAAATCAATATATTAAACGCTGCTATGCTTGCTATGAACAGAGCTGTTGACGGACTTGAAATCAAGCCCGATTTAGCTTTAATTGACGGTAACACATCACGCGGCTTTAAAATTGAAACAAAAACAGTTGTTGGTGGAGATGCCATATCTCCTTCTATTGCGGCAGCTTCAATTTTAGCTAAAGTTACAAGAGACCGCATGTGCTATGATTTTGACAAAGAATATCCCGAATATGGCTTTGCTAAGCATAAGGGATATGGCACAAAGGTACATATGGATGCTTTAAGGGAGCATGGCATAACTCCAATTCATCGTCCTTCATTTTTGAAATTCTTAAACAAATAATATGAAAGAATTTAATTCAATGGACGTTGGCGCATATGGCGAAAAACAATGCGTCAAATACTTAAAAAGAACGAAAAAATACAAAATTTTTGGAAAAAACGTCACAATAGGTCATTTAGAAGCTGATATAATTGCATACAACAAAGAGCATATAATCATTGTTGAGGTAAAAACTCGCCGTGAAGATAAAAACAACATTTCACGTCCAGGTAACGCCGTTGATTACAATAAACGAACGAATTTAATAAAATTCGCATATGCTTTTTGTAAGAGTCTTCCACCTAAACTCAAAAACAGATCAACGCGCATTGACGTTTGCGAGGTTACATGTGTGGCAGACAAAAAATTAAAGCTCTGCTCTATCAATTATATTGAAAACGCAGTTTCGAGGTAAAATTGATTCCTTTATTTGATCTTCATTGTGATACTCTTTATGAGATTTACAAAAAGAAAGAAAATATCAAGGATAATACACTTCAAATTTCTTTGAAAAAAGCACAGATTTTTTCAAAATACTTACAGATAGGCGCAATTTGGTCTGATTATAGGCTTTCTAATGATGAAGCTTATGAAAATTGCTTACGCACCATAAAATACGCTAAATCGCAAGAAATTTACCTTTTAGATACGGTAGACGCACATAATAAAAACGGTTTTATTTTAGCGATTGAGGATGCAAGGCTATTAAACGGTCATATTGATCGCTTATTTGAGCTTTATTCTATGGGTGTTAAGGTTTTAACACTTAATTGGAGGGACAA
>JBGVPY010000046.1:0-100789 GCA_045127235.1 Eubacteriales bacterium | reverse complement strand
TACTGCTAATCAATACAATTCTCTTTGGCGCACTTTTAGGCATATACGTGTTCAAAAGAGGCGATATATGGGGCGCATTCGGAATTCTCGGAATGTGGAATTTCGTTGGTGGCTGCGTTTTCGGCGGTCAAATAAGCGACCTCGATAAAATACCATCATTATATATAATAGAAATTGATACTACAAAAGCTCTCGCCAATGGTGGAAGCGTAGGAATTGAGGGTGGACTCTCTACAACGGTAGTTCTGCTTATTGCTTTTGCATTGATATTCTTGCTTAAAACTAAAAAAGGCGAGGAATCGCTATCGGATGCAACCGAATTTGAATAAAATATAGAAAAATGTCAATATTTGTTTGTTTTTTTGGAATAATATGCAAACAGTTATTGACATTTTTTATTTAAGCTGTATAATGAAATTGTAAAAACGTAAAGGGAGAGAGCATTGTGAAAAGAGTATTAGCCACACTTATGTGCATTTTTACAGTTGTATTAACGCTTGTGTCATGCCAAAGCAGTACCGATAGCTTAAAATGTATAGATATTCATTTAACTAGCGAAGAATATGCGTTCGGCGTTAATAAAGAAGACAGCGAGCTTTTAAATGCTATAAATGAGCTGCTTACAGAAATCAAAGCAGACGGCACTCTTGACAGCATAGTAAATAAATACTTTTCAAACGATATCTCTAAAATAAAAACCTTTGATGGCGGCGAGGAGCTACCCTGTAAGGAACAGCTTATCGTTGCAACTCATTTGCCCTTTTCCCCATTTGAATATATGATAGGCGACAGATACTGCGGTATTGATATGGAAATTGCAGGGCTTTTAGCTAAAAAGCTAGATAGAGAGCTTGTTATAAAGGAATATGGCTTTGATGAAATAATTTCAGCGGTTGAAAATGAAGAGGCAGACATTGTAATGGCTGCGCTTACTGTATCAAATGACCGTCTGGAAAAAATTGCTTTTACAAATTCATATTTTGAAGCATCTCAGATTATTGTGTCTAAGAAAACAGATACAACCTTTGATAACTGTAAAACTGCTGATGACGTCGTTGATATTCTTGAAAAAATGAATAAAAGCACAAAAATCGGTTATCAAACAAATACCGTTTCCCAATACTACGTAAGCGGAAATCAAAAAATGGGATTTACAGGCTTCAATACCAATAATATTGGCTATGACTCTGCATACAATGCAGCAAAGGATTTAAAAAACGGCAAATTAGATTACATAATTGTTGATAGCGGACCTGCTAAAATGATAGTAAATCAATTAAATCAAGAAAAATGATGAAAATAGCTCTGTTAAACAGGGCTATTTTCTTTTTAAAAGTGAATATATTCACAATATTTGCATAATATTCAAAAAAATTGAAAAAATATTCATAAAGCTATTGACAAACCAATTTTTTGAGAGTATAATATAGCAGTAAACAAAATAATTTAAATTTTAGGAGAAAACAAAATGAAAAAAATTCTTTCACTTGCATTAGTATTCATAATGCTCGTTGCTTGTCTTGGTATGCTCGCATCATGCGGCAAGGACAAAATCATTGTAAACACAAATGCATACTTTGCACCATTTGAATACTACGATGGAACAGAAATCGTAGGTGTCGATGTTGAAATCATGAACAAGGTTGGCGAAAAGCTCGGCAAAGAGGTTGTTTTTGAAAACACAGAATTTGCAGTTATCATTGATAATGTAAAGGCTGGCGAGGTTTGCGATGCAGGCGCTGCTGGTATCACAATCACTGACCAAAGAAAGGAAAAGGTTGACTTTTCTATTCCTTACTACACATCAGTTCAATATGTAATCTTTGACAAGGCTAATGCTGATGTTGTAACAAAGACAGTCGATGGCAACGAGTACATCGTTTGGGAAGCTCTTGCAGGCATGGCTCTCGGTACACAAACTGATACAACAGGTTGGATTTATACTGACGGCGAAATCAATGCAACAGCAGATAACGATTATGGCTACGATGGCGTTCTTTACGGCACAAACACAGAGCTCTTTAACTTTGATAATGCTCAGCTTGCAGCAGACGCTATCGGTAAGAGCGTTGATGTAGTAATCATTGATGAGCTTCCAGCTAAGTACATCGTTGACAACTACTCACAATTCAAGTGTGTTCCACTTTACTACTCAGGCGAGACAGATGCTGATGACGCTCCTGTTGAAGAGCAATATGCAATCTGCGTAACAAAGGGCAACACAGAGCTTCTTGATGCTATCAATGCAGTATTAGAGGAAATGCTCGTTAAGGATGCTAACGGACAAACTGAAATTGAAAAGCTTGTTATGAAGCATATGGGCTTAGATAAATAATTGAATATACTACCAAAAAGAACTATTTTGTTATAGTTCTTTTTGGACTTTATAAAGAAACTTTTAAGGATTAAATAATGGATTTTTTAAGCAAAATTTTTGAACTGTTTTCAACCGAAAAATATATGGAAATGATATTTAAGGGGTTGGGAACAACCTTGTCAATTACTGTTGTAGCAACAATAATCGGCTTGGTATTAGGTGTTATAGTTGCATTTGTTTCAATAGCGCCAAAATCTAAGGTAATGTCAGTTTTGAAAGCAATTTGCAAGGTGTATGTTACCATCATTCGTGGAACACCTATGGCACTTCAGCTTTTTATTATGGCGTATGTTGTTTTTGCAATAAGAGACTTCCCTAAGTTTTTAACCGCTTCAATCGCATTCGGTATTAACTCAGGCGCATATGTTGCAGAAAATATTAGAGCAGGTATTTTGTCTGTTGATATCGGACAAACAGAAGCAGGCAGAGCCCTTGGCTTACCCTATAAGGCAACAATGCTCAAAATCGTAATTCCACAGGCAATTAAAAATGTAATTCCTGCTATTGGTAATGAGCTTATTGCTCTTATTAAGGAAACCTCTATTGTAAGCATGATTGGTATGTACGACTTAACAAATGCTGCTAAGATTATCGGTAGCGGTAACAATATGGCAAGCTACATAGTTCCAATGACCGTTGTTGCTTTATTCTATTTAGGCATCGTTTACCTTCTAACCTTCGCAATCAAAATGATTGAAAAGAAGCTAAGAGCAAGCGACAGAAGATAGGGGGATTACATGGAAAATATTAAAAGATTTGAAAATGATGAAATCATTGTTCGCGTTGAAGGACTTCAAAAATCCTTTGGAGATTTAGAGGTTTTAAAGGGAATTGATTTAGATATCAAGGAAGGCGAAAAAATTGCAATTATCGGTCCATCTGGATGCGGTAAATCAACATTTCTTCGTTGCTTAAACTGTATGGAAGACCCCAACGGCGGTTCAATTTTCTTTGATGGCGTTGATATTGCCGACGTAAGAGTTGACATAAATATTCATAGAGAAAATATCGGAATGGTATTCCAACAATTTAACCTATTTAACAATAAAACTATTATTGAAAATATTATGCTTGCCCCTGTTTACGTTAGACTCAAAAAGCTTAAAAAATCAAAAAAGCATAATAGAATAATTAAAATTACAAATTTGTTTAGAAAAGCAGAAAATAAAAAGCAACCGATAGAGATTACAGAAACAAAAAAGAGCATAATAAGCGGAGCAAAAACTCAAGCTGAGGAGCTTCTTAAGAAAATAGGACTTGAGGATAAAGCAAATGTTTATCCGTCAACTCTTTCAGGCGGTCAAAAGCAAAGAATTGCAATAATTCGCGCTCTTGCTATGAATCCAAAGGTAATGCTTTTTGATGAACCAACCTCAGCTCTTGACCCTGAAATGGTAGGAGAAGTTCTTAACCTTATTAAAAAGGTTGCAGACGAAGGAATGACCATGGTAATCGTTACTCACGAAATGGGCTTTGCAAAAGAGGTTGCTACAAGAGTATTATTTATGGACGAGGGCAAAATTGCGGAGGAAGGCACACCGACAGATATTTTCGATAATCCAAAAAATCCAAGAACAATTCAATTTTTAAAGGCAGTTCTATAATTTATTGACAAAGAATAATTATTGTGCTAAAATGATTAAATAAATTACAAAGGAGGGACCTAGGCGTGAGACATGAAAAATCCTGTGGAACTGTTGTTTTTCGCAAAACAAGAGGAAAATACGCAGTTTTGCTAATTAAAAATAAATATACTGACTGTTGGTCCTTTCCTAAGGGACATGTTGAAGAGGGTGAAAACGAATATCAAACAGCAATTCGTGAAACCTTTGAGGAAACAGGCATTGAGGTTAAGATAGAAAACGGATTCCGTATGGAATCAAAGTATATGATAGGCAAGAAAAAGAATGTGGAAAAAACGGTTGTCTATTTTACCGCATTAACTACACGAGCTTATGTTGTACCTCAGCCTGAGGAAATCGCAGCGTTTAAATGGTTTTTTGAGGATGAATTCCCCTATGACCATTCCTTTGAAAATGATAAGGTTATCTTTGCCGAGGCGTTAAATTTCATTAAAAACCGTTTTGGCGATGCTAACAAAAAGGATTTAAAATTTGTTAAATAAACAAAAGCCTTGATTTTCCCAAATCAAGGCTTTTTTATTGACAAAATCCATAATATGTGATATTCTAAATGTGTATATACATATTATACGGGGAAAATATGAAAAAGAAAATTTTGCTATCATTTGCTATCGTTGCAATTTTATTACGCTTATTTGCAATATCAGCAAACGCAGAAAACAGAGCAAGCATTTCTTATAATGATTAGTCGGCGGTTGTTTTGGAAAAAAGCAGGCAGGTTATATAATGTTTGTGATAAAATCTATATAAATATAAAATAATGTATAAAAGTGTTGAAAAATGATTGAGTCTGTATTGTTGTATACACAGTTCTAATCAAAATCCCTTTATATTTTATATTGAGTACACTAAAATTCAAAGGAGAGTTTATTATGTGGAGATATTTTACATCATTTGCTTGCGGAATTGCAATAGGAATCGTAGTCGATAAAATAGTGCAATATTTCAAGATTAACAAAAAAGCAAGATATTCAAGCGTTTTAGAGGATTGCTTTGGAGAACCAATGTTTTCCAATACGTTTACAGTAGCCGATGTTCGCGACTGGAGCAGAGCAAGAGAGGAACAACTAAGAAGCGGTAACAAAATAGTTGTCATGAAGGCAATTCCTAAGCGAATCGAAGAATTAGGAAAGAAGTTAGACATTGGCAACGGCGTTGAAAACTACTTAATTATGGCTGTTGTAAACGAAGCCAACAAGGAAATAGTAGAATCTTTACTTATAAAATACGAAAATCTCGATGAAAAGCTTGAAAACAGATTAAAAGACGGCGACGGCGCAATGATAATCGAGGGGTAACAAATTATGTGGTGGTTAGGTTATTTAATTGCAGGAGCTGTAGGCGCAGCTGCCGCAGGAATCATTATTCATGGTATAATTACAAAATCAAAGCTTATACAAAAGCTACGCTCATACGGAGTAAGAGAAGCTGTTGTTACGGCAGTTGACAGATGCTCAAATGTTGTTGCGCTTAAAGATTTGGATGACGAAACAGAAATCGAGGTAACCAGTAATAAAGGCGTTTCTTATGAAATATACGAGGATCTGTATATAATAGTATGAGAGGGACAAAAAATGATAGGAATGATTCTTAGCTTAATAGCTCTTGGTGTTTTTGCATTAATATCTGTCTCCATGACTGTAAGATGGGTGGTTAACAAAATCAAGGCGAAAAGATCACTTAGAAACATTAGCAGAGTCTTGGTTTCG
Organism: Eubacteriales bacterium; assembly: GCA_045127235.1. Classification (GTDB taxonomy): domain Bacteria; phylum Bacillota; class Clostridia; order Oscillospirales; family CAG-272; genus RGIG2000. The sequence goes on along the minus strand of JBGVPY010000046.1, from coordinate 95,060 downwards.
GATCTTAAAAAATTAGCAAGAAATTGTACTAACACAACTACGTTAGATCAGCTTGATGACTTAGTTGACAGGGGATATACTCACATTATGGCAGACCTTAATGACAGAAATGAAATCGTAGGAGACATGGACATAATTAGAGATACCAATTACAGTAAAGAGGATTCAATAGACTACCGTCTGGATGATGACGGTATGTTGGTAATATGCGTATGATGAAGCTATATATATTAATACCGGGGCAAATTTACGATATATTAGGTGAAGAAAATTTAAAGTGGCTCAAGGAAGATTTTTGTAAAAAAATAGAACCGATTTTTGGTGGAATTGAGCCGGCCTTGGTGCGAAAAAATAAAATAACAAATCTTGGGCTTTACTTTATGGGAAAGCAAGCCTTGCGCTATAATGACAGTCAGGTAATAAATCACATAAAAGGTCTTTTAAAAGAAAAGCTGGGAGACTCTGATTGTGGGAATCCGATTATAAAATTAAACTATTCTTTATATGACCCAAACTTTAATCCTATAAGCGACGAGCCGGAGGAAAAAGTAAAAAACGACGACAGAGGCCAAAACGGTGGCACAGGAGAATTTGACTATGAAAAGCTCTCCTTAAACTATGAGGCCACTGAACCGAGATATACCTTTGAACAAGTAATTCTCTCGCCTGCTGTAAAAGAAAAAATCGAGGAAGCAATCGGTATAATTCAGGTTGAAAGTAAGGTTTTTGACGAATGGGGACTTCGCTCAATTATTCCGTTTGCATCATCTGCGATTAGCTTTTACGGCCCACCGGGTACAGGTAAATCTATGGCGGCAGAGGCAATCGCTCATAAGTTAGGCAAAAAAATTTTAAGATCCACCTATGCCGATATTGAAAGTAAATATCACGGAGAAGGTCCAAAAATGGTAAAAGCCATTTTCAAGGCAGCAGAAAGAGATGATGCAATATTATTCCTTGATGAGTCTGACTCCTTGCTATCTAAGAGACTAACAAATGTTACAGACGGCTCAGCTCAAGCCATTAACTCAATGAGAAGCCAATTACTAATAAGCTTAGAGCAGTTTAAAGGAATTGTAATTTTTGCAACAAATTTAGTTGTTAATTACGATAAAGCGTTTTTATCAAGATTAATAAACGTTGAGTTTACACTTCCAACAGCTGATGAAAGAGAAAAAATTTGGTGGAATCACTTAAAGACCGATACCATTCGCGTGCCGTTAACTGATGACGTTAATATAAGAGAAATAGCCGAAAAATATGGTTTTTGCGGCCGTGAAATCAAAAACACCGTTAAGAACGCATGCGTTTCTGTTGCGTTATCAGGACGCGACCAAGTAAGTCAAAGTGATTTTATAAAGGCTTGCGACAGAACACTTGATGAAAAGGAAAAGGTTGCATCAGCAACAGACCATACTCAAATGAACACCGATGGCATAAAGGCTGAAATAAAAAAACGAATTACCATTGACTAATTAAAATACCGTACGAATTTCCGTACGGTATTTTTAGCTTCATACAAACAGATTTAACGGGAAAATAACGAATTATAATTGATTTAAATATTAATTTATGATATACTTAAATCCAATGAGTAATCATAAAATCATAAATACAGAGGAAAAATCTTATGGATAAAAAACTACAGGACTGCCTAAACGGTAATCACGATAGCTACATATTGCCGTTTTTATGGTTACACGGCGAGCCAAAGGAAAGAGTAAAAGAGGAAATTTTAGCCATTAAAAATAGCGGCATAAACGAGTTCTGCGCAGAAAGCCGCCCTTACGAAAAATTCTGTCAGGACCAGTGGTGGGATGATTTTGGCTTTATTTTAAAAACTGCCAAGGAGCTTGATATGAACGTTTGGCTTCTTGATGATAAAGCGTTCCCAACAGGATATGCAAACGGCTATCTTGAAAGAGAAGAAAATGCGCATCTTCGCAAAAAGCTCGTAAGAGAGCTTCAAATTGAAGCAGTAGGACCTATGAAAAATGCTAAATTTTTTGTAGGCGGTAGAGTAAACGAGGGAGAGAAGATAATAAGCGTTGTTGCTTACAAGCATAGAGGGGACAATAATGGCGAGGGATACGATTATAAAACCGCTGTTGATTTAACAGACACATTACGTGACGGAATGATATATTGGAGCGTACCAAACGGCATTTGGCGCGTGTGCATAACTGTTGAAACAAAGCCCTACGATTATGAAAACGATAGATTTTTCTACTACATAGATATGCTAAGTAAGGATTCCTGCCATGCTATGATAGATGCAATCTACGAGCCACACTATGATCACTTCAAGGAGTATTTTGGCAACACCTTTAAGGGTTTTTTCTCCGATGAGCCTGGCTTTTTAAACGTTTTATATACGTACTACAATACTCTTGGCAAAATTGAGTCCCCATATCCATGGCGCGAGGATTTACCTGAGCTTATAGCCAATAGCGCAGGAATTGATGAAAAAACAGTAAAGCTGAGCATGAGCGCATTATGGGAGGACCTTGGGGAAATTACGTGGGCTATCCGCATGCACTACATGGAAGTGATTACAAAGCTGTATAGCGAGAATTTCTCTTATGCATTAGGCGATTGGTGTCGCGACCATGACGTAATGTATATAGGACACGTTATTGAGGACATGGGCGCTCATACGCGTATGGGCTACGGCAGCGGACATTATTTTCGCGCCCTTGACGGTCAGGATATGGCAGGCATTGATATTGTGCTTACACAGGACATGCCCGGCGTATTAAATAATGTTCATAGATCACTTTTAACAGACGGCGGAGCGGCTGACCCTGCATTTTTCCATTATACGCTACCAAAACTTGCCGCATCACATTCTCACATTCAGCCTTTAAAGAAAAACCGCGCCATGTGTGAGATTTTCGGCGCTTTTGGATGGGCAGAGGGACTTCCTTATATGAAAGGACTTGCCGATACTATGCTGTCAAGCGGTGTTAATTACTTCGTTCCTCATGCGTTTTCTCCAAAGGAGGAGGACCCTGATTGTCCACCGCATTTTTATAACGGCGGCAAGAATATTCAATACCCAAAATTTAAAAGCTTAATGGAGTATATGGGCAGATGCTCCCATATGCTAAGCGACAGCGTGCATAAGGCAGACGTGGCAGTTTTCTATAACGCCGAGGGCGAATGGACAGGATGCAAAAATAGATTATTCTACGACCTGTGTCGTAAATTAACACAAAACCTAATAGATTTTGATATTATTCCTTACGATGCTTTAAAGGACGCAAAAATCCAAAACGGCAGACTATGTGTCAATAATGAAGACTACGGCGCTTTAATAATTTCGGAAAGTGAAGCTATGCCATATGACAGATTATCACTTTTTAACACCTTTGCAAAAAACGGTCTCCCAATAATTTTCGAAAACTCATTACCAAAAAAATCTGCTGAGAATATAGATATTTCTAAGCTACTTCCAAGTTTTGAAGCGATTTCATTTGAGAATATTCCAAAATCACTTAGAAGTAAAGGTCTTAGCCATTTAAGCGCCTGCGGCAATGGAATAGAAAATCTACGCTTCTATCACGTAAAGAGAGAACATAAGGATATTTACCTATTCTCAAACGATGATACTATGTCAACAGTAAATGCTGAAATCAAATTTGAGCAAGACGGAGACTGTTTAATTTATGACCCTTGGGGCAATAAGCTATACCAAGCAAAAGCGCAAAGCTCAGAACTTGACTTGCAAATTGAAAAGGGAAACATGCTTTTTGTAATTTTTGGCGAGGAAATACCAAATGGTACGCCTTGCTTTACAAAGGAAGCGGAAAGAAAGACACTCCCCCTGCTTTTTGATATTGAAATTAAAGAAGAGGGAGAAAATGAGTATCGCAAAATTGCAGAAAAATCACAACCGTTTGATATTTCAGCTCCCGACAAATTCCCAAGCTTTAGCGGATATATTCGCTATACCGCTACCTTTGATAGCGTAAAGGACTTTACTGTAATCGACTTAGGCGAGGTTGGCGAGGTTGGCGAGGTGTACATAAACGGAGTAAATCTTGGCACACGTATAAATGCACCTTATAAATTCAGCATGTCAGGATCATTAAAGGAAAAGGATAACGAAATCGAAATTATTGTAACCAGCAATTTAGGCCATCGCCGTCGTGATTTCTTATCTACATTCATACAAATTCCGCCAACAGGTATTGTGGATAATATTTCACTTTGCAGATATTCAAAATAATATTGAATTCTTTATAGCGGTATTTATAATACTGTTTAAGTATGTGATTGCTCAATGTTAAATATTTTTAAAAAATAAAACTTTGATGGAAAAAAGTATAATTTTATCCCTTCGAGAGTTGTATAATAGTGGTACGAGAAAACATTTTATTGTTAAAGGAGACAATTACCGCAATGAGCGAATATGAAATAGAAGACGGGATACTGACTAAATATAGAGGATATAGTGAAAGTATAACAATTCCAAACGGAGTTACTGAGATTGGATATCGTGCATTTTATAATTGTGAGTTTTTAAGAAGCGTTTATATGCCTGATAGTGTTGAAAGTATCAACGAGGAAGCGTTTTTAATGTGTAGAGCATTATCAAGTGTGAGATTTTCCAACAATATATCATTTATCGGAAACAGTGCGTTCGATAAATGTGAATCGATGGAGATTATAGAATTACCTTACAAAACGGAAAAGGTAGAGCCGTATGCGTTTGCTGATTGCAGGCGTTTAAAAAGTGTAATTATTCCCAAAAGCCTTTCACGAATCAGTTACGGTATGTTTGCAAACTGTGATAGTTTAGAGCATGTTAAAATCGCAGATGGAGTAGAAGAAATCGGCGAGGAAGCATTTGGCGATTGTATCACACTTAAAAACATTAAAATCCCTTCAAGCGTATTTCTAATTGATAAAAACGCCTTTGCAGGATGTAAATCTTTAGAAAATGTTGATTTATCAGAAGGACTATCAAAGATTCAAAGCGGTTCATTTTATGGTTGCACATCACTAAAAAAAATAAAGTTACCTAAAACGTTATCAAGAATAGAAATATCATCATTTAATGAATGTATTTCTCTTGAAAATATAGAGATAGATATAGATAACAAAGTGTATAAAGCAATAGACGGTAACATTTATTCAAAAAACGGCGAAATATTAATCAAATATATTCCTAAGCTTGGCGAAACAAAATTCAAAGTACCGCAAGATGTATCTACAATTGGAAATTGTGCATTTTATGAATGCAAGGAGCTTGAGGAGATCGAGCTTCCAGAAAACTTAAGAACTATTGAAACTCTTGCATTTTATGGATGTAAATCACTAAAAAATATAAAGATACCAAGTAAAACAACTATAATTGATTTTCGCGCGTTTGCAAAGTGCACGTCTCTTGAAAAAGTAAAATTGCCTGATGGATTGTTATTAATTGATATGGAAACGTTTGACGGTTGCATATCATTAAAAAGCATTGCAATCCCAAGTAGCGTAATGAAAATTGGCACAAGAGCATTTAATGATTGTTATTCTTTAGAAGAAGCAAGTGTTCCCGGGAAAATAGACTGCATGGAAATGGGCGTTTTTTCAAGCTGTTCATCGCTAAAAAAAGTTAAACTTGAAAATGGTATTAAGGAAATACCTGAAAAAACATTTTTTGACTGTTCATCGTTAAAGGATATTGAAATTCCCGAGACCGTAACAATTATTGCTGAAAAAGCATTTTATGAATGTACTTCTTTAGAAACAATAAAGATACCATCAAGCGTTGAAACTATCGAGGGATACGCATTCGGAAACTGCGAGTCTTTAAAAAGCGTTGAAATGTCTAATGGCTTAAAGGAAATAGGAAATTACGCGTTTGCATATTGCTACGAGCTTGAAAAAATAAAAATTCCTGACACGGTAACAAATTTAGAATTCAGAGCATTTTATGGATGCACTTCTCTTAAGGAGCTGGGATTGTCTAATGGTACAGCAGAGTTTTCTGCGGCGATTTTCTCTGAATGTGAGTCCCTCGAAAAAATAGAAATACCAAAGGGAATAAAAAGTATCGGAATGTCAATGTTTAAAAATTGCATTTCATTAAAGGAAGTAAAGCTTCCAAATAGCGTAAGCAAAATTAAGCACCAAGCGTTTGGAGATTGTGAAGAACTTCGAAGCATAGAAATAACCAATAAATCCACAGTTATAGAAGAAGGCGCATTTGATGGTTGTAAGCTTATTGTTATTAAGTGTCCAAAGGATAGTAAAGCATATAAATATGCACAAAAAAATTCAATTAAAACAGAGGTAATTTAAAACCGGCAAGGACAAAGTATAGAAAAATCTTTAGAAAAGATATGAAAAAATCCACACCGATTAATGAAGTGAACTTTCATTAAACGGTGTGGTTTTTTTGTAAAGAAACGAATTATTAAATTGTGTCATACTCCTTACAGCGAGTGCCACAGTTTGGGCAAATTCTTTTTGCAGTCATAAATGACTTCCATTCATGACCGCATTTTTCACACTTAAATAAATATGTAATAGGCGGACCGTAAACACATGCGGAAATATTGTCCCTAGGGTCAAATTTTTCTTCAACTATAAATTCCTTTAATTCGTCCTTCATTACTATTCTCCTTTAATTGCTTAAATATTTTTTCATACATATAATAGGCGAGCATTTGTCATAATCCCATGTATGAGAGGATTCTCCGCAGCAAAACTCACGGTCATCACATAGACTGCACTCCTTGCATAAGTATGCTTTGTTTTGCCTATATACCTTAAATTTATTTTTCCAAGCGTCAACAAAGCTATCGGTATTAACATTACCCTGTACTAGCTCAGCGCGCCTTTCAATATCCATACAGCCGTAAATGTCTCCGTTACATAAAATGCTGGCAGTCATAATCCCTGCATAGCAAAGGAAGTAAGCGTCTCTCGTTTCCTTTTCGTAAGGCACACCTAAATAATGTGAGCAGCCGTATGTTACCTCTATTATATCACTATTGCTTTCACGTAACTTTGAAATATATCCAAAAAGATTTTTGTAGTCCTCTCCGTCAAGCAAAAGCTCGCTATGGTCAAGCGCGCGACCAATAGGGTCAATTCCAATAGGTCGCCACGAATGAACGCCTGATTTAACTACCTCATTGTATATTTCATCAAGGGTGTCTATTGACCTTCTATGCACCACCGTGGTAATTTGCGTATAAATACCGCCAACCTTAACCAACGCTTTTACTCCCGCCATGGCTCTATCAAATGCGCCACTTTGATTTCTGAACCAATCGTGCGTTTCTTTTGTGCCGTCAATACTTATTGATACACTTCTAAGCCCTGCATCCTTTAACCTTTTTGCATTTTCCTCAGTTATAAGCGTGCCGTTTGTTGTTATGCCACAGAAAAATCCCTTTTTCGTAGCATATTCAATTAAATCATAAATATCCTTATGAAGAAGCGGCTCTCCCCCTGAATAGCATATCAAAATTTCATGGGGGTCATATTCCAAGGCTACCTCGTCAAGCACCTTTTTAATAAGACCTGTGTCTAAAAAACGCTTATTTTTTGGCGAAGCGCAGCTACCGCAATGTAGGCAATTCATGTTGCAAGCGTCAGTTAGCTCAAAAAAGAGAGTAATCAAACGCGGACTTTTATAAAGCTCCTGCCTATACCTTGCAAGCTGTGTCATATGGTTTATTTTTGTTTCGTTTGTTAAATTAGTCATTTCTTTTGATTAAGTGCTCCAAGCCTTCCTTGTGTAAAGGAAGGTGTCAGCGAAGCTGACGGAAGGATTGCTTTATTTTTTCTTTTGATTAAGAATTTTATCAAGATAAATTCCGGTATAAGACCTTGGGTTTTTCGCAACCTCCTCAGGCGTGCCTGTGGCTACAATTTCGCCACCATTATCGCCACCCTCAGGACCTAAGTCGATAATATGGTCAGCAGTTTTAATAACATCAAGGTTATGCTCAATTACGATAATTGAATTTCCTGCATCAACAAGTCTTTGTAAAACCTGAATAAGCCTTTTTACATCATCGGTATGAAGACCTGTTGTGGGCTCATCAAGAATATAAATAGTTCTGCCCGTTGAACGCTTTGAAAGCTCTGTCGCAAGCTTAACTCTTTGCGCCTCGCCACCTGATAACGTAGTTGAGGATTGACCTATTTTAATATAACCAAGACCAACATCGCACATTGTTTGAAGCTTTCTTGCAATAGAAGGAATATCGCTAAAGAACTGCGCACCCTCCTCAGATGTCATTTCAAGCACATCGCTAATGTTTTTACCCTTGAATTTTACCTCTAAGGTATCACGGTTGTATCGCTTGCCCTTACACACATCACACTTTACATACACATCAGGTAAAAAGTGCATTTCAATCTTTTTAACACCATCGCCCGAGCAGCTTTCACATCTACCACCCTTTACATTAAAGGAGAAGCGAGAGGCTGTAAACGAACGCATTTTAGCATCGGGAGTTTTAGCAAATAAATCTCTGATTTCATTAAAAAGCCCCGTATATGTGGCTGGATTTGACCTAGGCGTACGACCAATAGGAGATTGGTCTATTGCAATTACCTTGTCAAGAGCTTCATATCCCGATATGCTGTCGCACTTGCCCGGATAGGTAATTGCGCGGTTTAGCCTTTGACTAAGAGTTTGTAATAAAATCTTATTTACAAGTGAGGATTTTCCTGAGCCCGAAACACCGGTTACTGCCACAAAGCAGCCAAGAGGAATATCCACATTAACGCTTTTTAGGTTATTTTCCTTAGCACCTCTAATTTTTAAGAAATTGCCGTTTCCCGGTCGTCTCACGGTAGGCACTTCAATTTTCTTTCTGCCTGCAAGATAGTCGCCTGTTAAGGAGCTTTTATTATTCATTACTTCCTCAGGCGTGCCTGCTGCTATAATCTCTCCACCGTGAACACCTGCCCCGGGACCAATATCAACAATATAGTCCGATTCAAGCATGGTTTCCTCATCATGCTCAACTACAATAACGCTATTACCAACATCTCTTAAATCCTTTAAGGTTTTAATAAGCTTTGAGTTGTCTCTTTGATGTAGTCCTATGCTTGGCTCATCAAGAATATATAATACGCCCACTAGTGAAGAGCCAATCTGTGTGGCTAATCGTATTCTTTGAGCCTCTCCGCCTGATAGCGTTGCGCTCTTTCTTGCAAGAGTAAGATATTCAAGACCAACGCTTTTCATAAATCCAAGGCGCGCCTTGATTTCCTTTAAAATTTCCTTAGCAATTTTCATTTCGCTTTCAGTAAAGGTAAGTGAGTTTATAAAATCAAGCTCATCATTTACTGACATTAAGCAAAATTCAAAAATATTTTTACCGCCGATTTTTACAGACAGCGATTGCTTATTAAGTCTATGTCCGTGGCAAACAGGGCAGGGCGTTTCCTCAATAAATTGATCGTAATATTCATCGCCCATCATTTGCATTCTTTGCTCAATGGTGCGGATAACGCCCTCAAACTTTACAGTCTGAGTCCTTTTTTGCTTAGCGAAATATCTGTCAACAGTATATAGCTGCTCGCCCGTGCCGTATAAAATAGCATTTAATTGCTCCTCTGTAAAGTCTTTTATTGGCATATCTATATCAGCGCCGATAAACTCGCAAACCGCCTTAAATAAAGGACCTGTCCAGCTTTCCTCATCAATGGACTTAAAGCCGTTTACCTGGATTGCACCTTGACTTAGTGAAAGTGTAACATCTGGTATAATTTTGTCAGGAGAAATATTGCGAAGCTCGCCGATACCAAGACAGTGAGGACATGCACCGAATGGATTGTTAAAAGAAAACGCTCTTGGCTCAAGCTCGCCAAAGCTGATTCCATGCTCCTCACAAGCATAGTTTGTGGAAAACTCGTATTCAATCCCATCTCCCTCGCGAGGAACAGTAACAACGGTAACTCTACCATCACTAGATTTTAAAGCGTTTTCAACAGAGTCGGAAAGACGCGGGCGAAGATCATCCTTCATGACTAAACGGTCAACTACAATATCAATATTGTGCTTTTTTGTAAGCTCAAGCTCTATATCCTCGTTTAAATCGTAAATAACACCATCAATGCGAAGTCTTGCATAACCATTTTTTCTAGCATCGGAAATTACCTTTTCGTGCCTACCCTTTTTGCCCTTAACCACAGGAGAAAGCACCATGAAGCGTTCGCCCACAGGTAATTCAAGAATTTTATCAATAATTTGGTCAACGCTCTGTTGCTTAATTTCCTTGCCACATTCGGGACAATGAACTGTGCCAAGACGGGCATATAAAAGTCTTAAATAATCATAAATCTCCGTAACCGTACCAACAGTTGAACGGGGATTTTTTGATGTGGTTTTTTGGTCAATGGATATGGCAGGGGAAAGACCCTCAATCATATCAACGTCAGGCTTGTCAAGCTGACCTAAAAACTGTCTTGCATAAGAGGACAATGACTCAACGAAACGCCTGTGTCCCTCTGCATAAATTGTATCAAAAGCAAGAGAGGATTTACCACAGCCCGAAAGACCTGTTAAAATAACCAACTTGTCTCTTGGTATCTTAATGTCAATATCCTTTAAATTGTTCTCTCTTGCACCCTTTATTTCAATGTATTGTTTCATTGTTTTCCTTTCTTTTAGTGGTTAGTGATTAGTGGCTAGTGTAACTTGCTGACCGCTAACCGCTAACGGCTGACCGCTGAGCTTCGCTATTTGCGAAGCTCCTTTATTTGATCCCTCAAATAAGCAGCCTTTTCAAATTCAAGCTCTCTTGAAGCCTTGTGCATTTCCTTTGTAAGCTCGACAATAAGCTTTTCCTTTTCTTCCTTGGTAAGCTTCTTCTTTTTCTTTCTGTCCTCAGATTTTTTACCAAGGTCAATAACGTCATGTATTCCCTTAATAACAGTTTTCGGAACAATTCCCTTTTCTTCGTTATATTTTTTCTGTACCTCACGGCGACGATTAGTTTCGCTAATGGCATTTTTCATTGAGCGCGTAACCGTATCCGCATACATAATAACCTTGCCGTTTGCATTTCTTGCGGCACGTCCTATTGTCTGTATAAGGGACGTTTCCGAACGGAAAAGACCTTCCTTGTCCGCATCAAGTATTGCAACTAACGATACCTCGGGAATATCAAGTCCCTCACGAAGCAAATTGATTCCCACTAAAACGTCAAAATCTCCCAAACGAAGTGAACGGATGATTTCCATTCTTTCAATGGTATCAACATTATGATGGATATACTTTACCTTTATATCGTTAGAGGATAAATATTCCGTTAAATCCTCTGCCATTTTCGTTGTAAGAGTTGTAACTAAAACTCGCTCTCCCCGTTCGGCTCTTATCTTAATTTCGCCCATTACGTCATCAACCTGTGTTTTGATAGGTCTTATATCAATTTCGGGGTCAATAAGTCCCGTAGGTCTTATTAGCTGCTCAGCCACAGAGGTTGAATGAACCTTTTCATATTCCGCAGGCGTTGCGGAAACGAAAACCACTTGATTTAATTTGCTTTCAAACTCGTTAAAATTAAGAGGTCTGTTATCATATGCCGATGGCAAGCGGAAGCCAAACTCCACTAAATTTCGTTTTCTTGCAAGGTCGCCGCCACTCATACCTCTTATTTGTGGTACTGAAACATGGCTTTCATCAATAAACATAATGTAATCATCAGGGAAGTAGTCAAGAAGCGTATAAGGAGTTGAGCCTGGCTCTCTGCCTGATAACACTCTTGAATAGTTTTCAACACCTGAGCAAAAGCCGATTTCACGAAGCATTTCAAGGTCGTATTTCGTTCTTTCCTCAATACGCTGTGCTTCAAGTAGCTTACCCTGAGCTTCAAAAAACTTAACTCTTTCCACCATCTCGCGATGAATTTCCGTTAACGCTGCCTCGCGCTTATCGTTAGATACAACATAGTGGTTAGCAGGGAATATAGGCGTATAGCTAAGATGCCTTTTCACCTCGCCTGTAAGAGTGTGAATTTCAGTAATTCTTTCAACCTCATCTCCAAAAAATTCAACTCTAATAGCGTTTTCCGAGGATGAAGATGGGAAAATTTCAACCACATCCCCCCGTATTCTAAACTTATTACGAACAAAATTGATATCGTTTCTTTCGTAATTCATATAAACAAGTCGCTTAACCAAATCATCACGGCTCATTTCCATTCCCTCGCGAATATCAATAACTAAATTCTTATATTCGTTAGGGTCGCCAAGGGAGTAAATGCAAGAAACACTCGCCACAATAATAACATCGCGGCGCTCTAAAAGAGAGCATGTAGCGCTATGTCGTAGCTTATCTATTTCCTCATTTATCATAGCATCCTTTTCAATGTAAACATCCTTACCCGGAATATACGCCTCAGGCTGATAGTAGTCATAGTAGGATACAAAATATTCCACCGCTGAGTCGGGAAAAAGCTCTCTCATTTCGGAGCAAACCTGTGCCGCAAGAGTCTTGTTCGGCTCAAGAATAATGGTAGGCCTATTTGTATTTGCAATAATATTTGCCATAGTAAATGTTTTACCTGAGCCAGTAACACCAAGCAGCGTTTGAAATTTTTCGCCACTTAAAATGCCATCGCTCAGCTTTTTTATAGCCTGTGGCTGGTCGCCCATAGGCGTAAATTGGCTTTTTAAAATAAACTTGTCCATTTTTCGCTCCTTTCTGCGACAAGGTCGCAATCACGCAACGCGTGTATATCATCATTCCACAGAAATGTATATCATCACATCGCAGATGTGTATATCATCAGCCACAGGCTGTATAGCTTAGGGTCAGTGGTAAGTAATCATCCTATAAATGATGAATTGTTGCGGTGCAATATGAATTGCAACAAGTTGCATGAATTGGCTTTGCCATGAATTGACCTACGGTCATGAATTGTGCTGCTCACAGGGGGCGCGTTAAAAATCGCATCCTGTGTCCCGTTGATTGCATTTTTGTTTTCCATAATATTTTATCATACTATATTATAAAAGTAAATAGGTAATAAAAAACAAAAAGGGAGAAAATTTTTCTCCCAAATCGTATTTTAATGATTAATTACATCCGCTGTTTTTTGTTCCTTCTCCTCATAGGACATTTTGCCAAGCTCATTGCACCTGTCTAAAAGAAATTTTGCAATATCGTACCTTGTCATACCGTCCTTTTTTAGGGCAGAGAAATAAACAGGCTTGTCAACAATATATCGTAGATTTTCCTTATCAAAATAAGCTACAAAAATCGGAACATCAATTCCTCTTTTAAGACAAGTATCAGCAAGCATAACAAAGCCTGCATAAAAGCCCTCTAATTCCTTAAGATAGCCCTTGTCTGAAACCTCGGGGAAAATTACGATATTTTCGCCACGCTGAATAGCATCAATGCTTTCGCGCATGGTTTTTACAAATCTTGCATCACGGTATGTTGAAATCAAGTTAAGTCCCTTATAAAAAATATTAGTAACAGGACTTGCGATTAAACAAAACAGTCTTGCAAGATGTAAATTCCAATGCTTTTTTTCGTGGTAATAAACCTTTGATTGATAGCTATACATTTTAATAACGCCCGAATTCATTTCATAAGCCCCCCACATGCGAAGAGGCTTGTCTATGTAAAGCTCTAATGACATAGGGGCATCAGTGCCCTCGTGATTGCTTAAAATGATGCTACCGTAAGAAAATTCTTCACCAAGAAATACAAATTCAGGCTTTTTATATCTTCCCGTTTTTCTCAAAAATTTTTTAACCGCACGGAACCACGCCTTGCGATTTTCCTTTGATGAAGTAATTCTTTTAATTTCCTTTTGTTTTTTTAGATTTTTTTTGCTAGTTTTCATTGTGCCATGGGGTAGTTGCCCGTTATTTTTTGAATAGTCGGGCTATATTTTCCTTATTAAATTCGTATTTTTTGTTGCAGAAGTTACACTCAAGTGTAATCACTTCCTTTTCTCCGTTTGCTTTTTGTTCCTCGAAAATCTTATCACACTCCTTTTTTCCAACGCTAATAAGCGCTCTTTCTGTGCGCTCTCTTGAGCAATCACATTTATATTCAACCTCTAATTCATCAAACAAATCATACTCAATGCCTTCAAGAGCAATCTTTAAAATTTCCTCATTTGAAAGACCTTGACTGAATTTTAACGACACATTAGAGAGGTTTTTTGAGTTTTCCTCTAATTTTGTTACAACCTCTTCATCTGCAAATGGAAGAAGCTGAACGAACACACCACCTGCTGCTTTGCAGGAGTGGTCAACATCAACTAAAACACCAAGAGCACAAAGAGTAGGTGTTTGCTCACTCTGTGCATAGTAGGATGCAATATCCTCTGCAACCTCACCGCTTACTAACTCAATAGCTCCGTTAAACGGCACTTCATCGCCTACATCCTTTGATACTACTAACGTACCACCGCCAACAATACCGCTAACATCTAGCTTTCCGTTTGGCTTTAAAGGTAAATCTGCCATAGGGTTTGTAATACAGCACTTAATATTTCCGTAGTAATCGCTTACCGCGATAGTAGTGCCGGCAAGACCGTTACCTCTTATGGAAACGGACATTGTGCATCCATCCTCGGGAAGCATAGTACCCATTACAGAGGTAGCAGTTAAAAGTCTGCCCATAAGTGCAGTTGCAGTAGGCGCTGTTCTATGGTACTCAATAGCCTTATTTACCATTTCGGTTGAATTTATAACATAAGCTCTTGCGCTTCCATCTCTTGTCATTGCTCTTAAAATTGTTGAACTCATTTTTATACCTCACTTATTTAATACATCTTGCTACAAAATACCATTTTTCGTTTGTATCGGTAGCTTCATTTTTTTCAAAATCGCCATAAACCTTAATTATCTCAAAGCCACACTCGCAAAGTGCAGACTTAATTTGCTTCATTGAATAGCATTTTTCTAATTGAACCTCATCACTTCTTTCGTATGAGCCATCCTCATTTTCCTGAAAAATGCTTAGATAAAATTTGCAAATTTTACTCTTTTCATTGTACTCATTACGCCAAGCTAGAAGAGAGCATTCATCTTCTAAAACATAATCATTATTTCCGTAAATATTTTTAAATCTGTATGGCGTATTTACATCAAAAATAAACACTCCATCGGGGATAAGATAGTTATGCACTAAAGAAAAGCACTTTTTAACATCGCTTACCTTAGTTAAATAATTTATACTATCAAGACAGCAAACGCAAGCATCTACCGTGCCGTAAAGCTCAAATTCCCTCATATCCTGACAAAGCCATAAAATATCATTTATGTTATTATCATAACAAGTGTCAATAGCTTGAGATAGCATTTCCTCACTTAAATCAACACCTGTCATATTATAACCAAGCTCGCGAAGCGCAAATGTTATTTTACCCGTGCCACAAGCAAGGTCCAAAACAAGGCTTGATTTTACTCTCTCATTTGCCTTAATTTCGCTATCTAAAAACTCAGCATATTTATTATAGTCATATTCATCATTTAATAAATCATAAACGCTTGCCAAATTAGAATATTGCTTCATTTTTTCAACCTCTCAATTTTATCTCATTCTACATTATACTATAAAATTATATAAAAGTAAAGAGAGTAAGCGATAAATTAGATTTAAAAATATTCCCTTAATTTGTTTATATCCCCAGCACCTAAAATCAAAATCACATCACAATCCTTTTTTAGCACAGTATCAACAATTTCCTTATAGCTATCCATAAAAACACCACCACAGTGAACTGCAAAATCATTATCGGTAAAGCCAAATGTGTTTTCCTCTCTTGCTGAAAACGTAGGCGCAATTATTAAATTATCTACACCTCTAAAAGCGTTTTTAAATTCATCATAAAGATAAAATGTCCTTGAAAATGTGTGTGCTTGGAATACACAGCAAATTTTCTTATATCCCATTGATTTAAGACTGCTTATTGTAGCTTTAATTTCCGTAGGATGATGACCGTAATCGCAAAAAATATCCACACCTGTGTCTGTTTTTTTAATAAATTCCATTCGCCTTTTTGTCCCCTCAAAGGTGGAAAGTGCATTTTCAATAACACTTGCACTTATTCCGTTTTCGTATGCGATAGCAAACGCACCAAGAGCATCATAAATAAAATGCTCTCCATAAAGCTTTAATTTACACCTTGCAATTTCTACGCCATTTTTTATTACTGAAAACTCATTTAAGGCGGGGGAGTGTGTGATTTTTGATATATAATCCGCAGAATTATGTATTCCGTATGTTACTATATTTTCGTGCTTTATCTTCCTGGATAGCATATCATCACTATTTATATAAATCTTTTCATTTAAATTTGCATATTTTTGAAACGAGGACACAATTTGCTCCGTGCTTTTAAAATAGTCTGGATGGTCGTAATCAATATTCGTTATTATGCTTTCAGTTGGATAAAAGCCTAAAAAAGCATCTAAATACTCACACGCTTCAAAAATGAAGTAGTCGCTTTTGCCCATGACCTCGTTACCGTAGCCAACCATTTCACCACCGCAAAATGTGGTTGGCTCTTTATTTCCATAAGTGAAAATATGATTTAGCATTGATGTTACCGTGCTTTTTCCATGCATACCGCAAACGCCAATTCTATTTCTGTATTTGCTCATTATATAGCCTAAAAAATTTGCTCTTGACACTAAGGGAATATTCAGCCTTTTAGCATTTTGATATTCAAAATTACTTTCATCAATGGCGGTAGTGTAAATTACCATGTCAACACCGTAAACGCCGTCCTTTGAGGTGTAATATTTTATATGGCAGCTTTTTTCAAGCTCCTCGGTTATTTCTGTTCTTTTACTGTCGCAGCCAAATACAATTTTGCCATCCCCCACACAGTATTTTGCAAGGGAAGACATGCTAATTCCCCCTATCCCAATAAAGAAAATTCTCTTAGAATTATTGTATATTGTGTCTAAATTGTGAATTGAAAAATTAGTGTTTTTTAGAGCCATAAGATAGAAATCTCCTTTATACTACATAAAACTAGCATTTTTCACAAAAAAATCAGATAAATTTCATTTAAACATTACATAAGTGATAAAATTTGTTCATAATTTAATGGTATAATCATTATTGTGAAATTCAAACCAACAAAATGGAGGATAACAAAATGATCGTAACCGATATCAAAATTAGAAAGTATTTCAAGGAAGGACCAATGAAGGCGGTAGCATCAATCACTATCGGCGGCGCTTTAGCAATTCATGATATTAAGGTCATCAATGCAAGAGATAAGTTCTTTATTGTAATGCCAAGCAGAAAGAATCCTGACGGAACATACAGAGATATCGTTCATCCAATCAATTCTGAATTCAGACAAGAGCTTGAGGGCGCAGTTATCAAAGCATACTTTGATGGACTTGCAACCGCAGAATTTGCTGATGAAACAGATACAGTTGAGGCGTAATTTCAAATTTAGTCTATCTGCAATATAAAAATGTCGATTTTTAAGTCGGCATTTTTGTTTTTTATATTGACATAAAAAATAAATGTTGCTATAATATGTGTAAATCTATTATATTATATGTTACTAAGGAGCAATATGGCACAGAAAATACAAAAGCCAAGAGGCACAATGGATATTTTTCCAGATGAAGCACTTATTTGGCAAAAAATAGAAACAAAAGCAAGAGAGGTTGCAGCGCGCTTTGGCTTTGGCGAAATTCGCACACCAACCTTTGAGGAGCTTGCACTTTTTAAAAGAGGCGTAGGCGAGGTAACTGACGTTGTTCAAAAGGAAATGTACACATTTACCGACAGAGAGGATAGAGTATTTGCTCTTCGCCCTGAGGGAACTGCATCGGTAGTTCGTGCAATTATTGAAAACGGTAAAGCATCAGATGCTATGCCACTTAAATATTTTTATATCATCAACTGCTTCCGTTACGAAAAGCCACAGGCAGGCAGAAGCCGTGAGTTTTTCCAATTCGGTACGGAAATGTTTGGCACTAAGGACCCAAGCGCAGATGCAAGCGTAATCTCACTTGCAAGCACACTTATTTCCGAGCTTGGCATTAAGGGAGTTAAGCTTCATATTAACTCAATCGGCTGCCCAAATTGCCGACCAAAATACCGTGAAGCTTTAGTTGAATACTTTAAGAGCCACGAGGACAAGCTTTGCGACACTTGTAAGGAGCGCTTAAAGACAAATCCTCTCCGTGTTCTTGACTGTAAGAGCCCAATCTGCTCTGAAATTGCCAAGGATGCACCATGCACCATTGATTATTTATGCGATGAATGTCATGACCACTTTGAAAAACTAAAGATATATCTTGATGCTCAGGAAATTCCATATTCCGTTGATACAAGAATTGTAAGAGGACTTGATTACTACACCAAGACAGTATTTGAGTTTATTTGCGAAAATATCGGCGCTCAAAGCACGGTTTGCGGCGGCGGACGATATGACGGTCTTATGGAGCAGCTTGGTGGCCCATCACTTCCAGGCATTGGCTTTGGTATGGGACTTACAAGAATTATCCTTGCTATGAAGGAAAGTGGAGCATTAATTCCCGAAGCTCCTAAGCCTGTTCTTTATATCGCGCCAATGGGCGATAACGCTAAGGCGGTTGCAGTTAAGTATGTATCTCAGTTAAGAAACAAAGGTATTTATGCAGAGTGCGATATTTGTGCAAGAAGCTTAAAGGCGCAAATGAAGTATGCTGACAAAATCGGCGCTCACTACACACTTATTTTAGGCGATAGCGAGCTTGAATGCGGCAAGGCACAGCTTAAGGATATGACAAACAGCACCCAAGAGGAAATTGAAATAAGCAATATCGTAGATATTATTTTAAAGAAATAGAGGACATAAAAATGGAAATGTTAGATAAATTTGAGAAAAATGACAGCCGTACCCACTACTGTGGCACTTTAACCACAGAGGATATCGGCAAAAGAGTATGCGTTTTAGGTTGGGCACAAAAGCAAAGAGACTTAGGTAGCCTTATCTTTATTGACCTTCGCGACAGAACCGGTATCGTTCAGCTTGCATTTGATGAAAACACCGATAGAGAAATCTTTGATAAGGCATTTATTGTAAGATCAGAGTTCGTTCTTTGCGCTAAGGGCGTAATTAGAGAAAGAGCAACAAAGAATAAGAATATCCCAACAGGCGACATTGAAGTTGTTGTTGATGAATTTAAGATTTTAAATAAGGCTCAAACTCCACCGTTTGAAATCGTTGAGGGAAGCACAGCTAATACTGAAATTCGTATGAAGCACAGATACTTAGACCTTCGCCGCCCTGATATGCAAAAGAATATTATTGCAAGATCAAAAATTACAAATCTTACAAGAAACTACTTTAACGATAACGGCTTTATCGATATTGAAACTCCTAACCTAATTAGACCAACTCCAGAGGGAGCAAGAGACTATTTAGTACCAAGCCGTGTTCATAAGGGCAATTTCTACGCTTTACCACAGTCCCCACAAATTTATAAGCAGCTTCTTATGTATTCTGGCTTTGACAGATACATTCAAATTGCAAGATGCTTTAGAGATGAGGACCTAAGAGCAGACCGCCAGCCTGAGTTTACACAGATTGATATGGAAATCTCCTTTACAACAGAGGATGAAATCATCGCACTTAACGAAGGCTTTTTGGCATATGTATTTAAGCATTTTATGGGACAGGAATTAAAGACACCATTTCCAAGAATGACATGGCATGAGGCTATGGAAAGATACGGCTCCGATAAGCCTGACGTTCGTTACGGCTTTGAGCTTACAAATATTTCCGACATCGTTGCTAACACAGAATTTAAGGTATTTGCAGGCGCAGTTCAAGGCGGTGGCTCTGTAAGAGCAATCAATGTTAAGGGTGGCGCTAAGTTCTCAAGAAAGGAAATTGATGCTCTTACCGATAAGGCTAAGCAATACCGCGCAAAGGGTCTTGCATGGTTAAAGAATACTAATGGCGAAATTTCATCATCCTATGCTAAGTTCTTAACAGAGGATGAAAACAAAGCAATCAATGAAAGAATGAACCTTGAAAACGGCGACCTTCTCTTAGTTGTAGCAGATAAAAACAAGGTAGTTTACGATACACTTGGCGCGCTTCGCCAAGAATGTGCAAAGAAATTAGGTCTTGCAGACCCATTTGACTTTAAGTTCTTATGGGTAACAGAATTCCCACTCTTTGAGTACAGCGAGGATGATGGCAGATTCTATGCAATGCACCATCCATTTACCGCTCCAATGGCAGAGGACTATCACTTAATTGATACTGACCCTGGCAAGGTAAGAGCAAGAGCTTACGATATCGTACTCAACGGTACTGAGCTTGGCGGCGGTTCAATCAGAATTAACACCACAGAAATGCAAGAGCATATGTTCAGCGTTTTAGGTATCACTAAGGAAGATGCAAACGAAAAGTTCGGCTTCTTACTTGATGCATTCAAGTACGGCGTACCACCACACGGCGGTCTTGCATTCGGTCTTGATAGACTTGTAACACTACTTTTAGGCAAGGAAGATATAAGAGAGGTTATTGCGTTCCCTAAGGCGCAAAACGCTTCTGAGGTTATGTCTAAATGCCCATCCTTCGCTAACCCGGCAGATCTTGAAGAATTAGGCATTGCTATAATTCCACAGGACGAAGAATAATCGCACGGCTCCCTTGTGTAAAGGGAGCTGTCTGTTTACAGACTGAGGGATTGTTATGAAAATATATGAAGCATTAAACAACCTACAAAGGTCCAATTTCCGTTCAAAATTCCATTTATCTAAAAAGGATATAGACTACATTAAAGAAAAGGGACTTGATAAAATAAGAGAGCATGCAAAGGACTTTATAGAAAAAAGACTTGCTCCCGCATATATCTCAAACGATGGAGAGCAAACACCCATGCGCGGACACCCCGTTTTTATTGCACAACACGCCTGCGCTTGCTGTTGCCGTGGCTGTCTTAATAAATGGTATAAGGTTAAAAAGGATATAGAATTAACCGAAATTCAACAAGAAAAAATAGTCAATTTACTTATGGCTTGGATTGAGAGGGAATATTATGGAAAAATTACAAATAATTAAAGGTATAATTTTCGGTCATGCCATAGCAGACGCCCTTGGTGTGCCTGTTGAATTTAAATCAAGAGAATATTTAAGAAAAAATCCCGTAACCCATATGATAGGCTACGGTACATATTGTCAGCCCAAGGGTACTTGGTCTGATGATACATCAATGACACTTTGCACACTTGAAAGCATAACTAAAAACGGAGATATAAACCTTACCGATATAATGGAAAGCTTTGCAAAATGGAGACGCTTTGGCTATATGACACCATCAGATGATTGCTTTGATATAGGCAATGCTACCTATTCTGCCATAAGTAGCTACCTTGAGGGCAAGAGCTTCCCTTATGGAAACAACAGCGAATACTCAAACGGTAATGGCTCTCTTATGCGCATAATTCCCGTAACGCTATTTCATACTTTTAAAAAGCAAAGCCCCATAAAGTACAGAGAGGACATTCACAATGTGTCAATGCTGACACACCCTCACATTCGCTCCGTTTTAGCCTGCGGAATTTACGATTTCGTTCTATATGAGCTTATCAAAAATCCAACCATTGAAAGCGTTAAAATAGGCTTAGACAATGCATATTCACGTTATAAATGTATTGAAGAAATAAAAACATATACGCGCCTTTTGAAGTACGACTTTGATAAGCTTCCCGAAAATGAAATCAAAAGCACAGGCTATGTTGTTGATAGCCTTGAAGCTGCAATTTGGTGCCTTATGAATACAAAATCCTACGAGGAGTGTGTGTTAAAAGCGGTTAACCTGGGCGAGGATACCGACACAGTAGGCGCAATAGCAGGTGGACTTGCAGGAGCATTATACGGTTATGACTCAATCCCAAAAGAATGGTTAAACGCACTAGTCAAAAAAGAAATGATAGAAAAACTCTGTGAAGATTTTGCACAAATTCTATAATAGAAAAACGGAAATTCCAACGAATTTCCGTTTTATTTTTCAAATTTTCCTATCATATAATTGTTTAGAACATTTTCTAAAATACGCCCGTCGCAATTTAATTTTATTATCTTATACTTGCCACTGTTAGTATTTTTAAAACAAAGACGCTTTGTATTTTCGTCATAAAAACAATCGTTTAAGTCTTCACACTTTAAATAACTTGTTTTTTCGTCTATTGCAAACAAGGAAGCAATCAAATCCCACGAAGAACGTGAGGCGGAAGGCTTTTGCAACCAAGTCTCATACGCAATCCTTAAAGGGTGTTTTTCAGGGAGAGTGTCGCTTAAATGACACCCGGTCAGAATATCCTTGCCTTCGGGACTTATATAAATATCTGTGGGACAAATATTAAAAAATACTTTTGAAGATTTTGCATCCATACTCCAATTAAAGTCATTTTCCTTGTAGGGATTTCCCATAGTAATAACTCGCTTAACCTTTTTTCTAAAAAGTTCAACTCCGTTAAGATTGGAAATTTCGTCGGGCATAGATAAAAGAGTTTCGGAAATAGCGGTAAGCATACCGACACAAAGAACAGTTATGCTTTTATCGTCAGCACTTGACAGTACCTTACGGTAAACCTTTATACAGTTTTCGTAATCAATGTCAATTTTTGAAATGTTTTTTGCAAAATCATAGTTGTAACTTCGCATTTCATCAAAACAGTTTTGACTGTGATTTATGTATTTTTCAAAATTTTTATCGTCACGGTAATTGTCTGAAAATACAGTGCCGATAGGCAAATCAACACCGTAATACTTTGCAATATATTCACAGCAAGGAGCAGAATATTTGCATACCGAATCTGCAATAACGCACACAAGATTGCATTTTTTTAACTTATACGCTTCAAGAAGCATGGCAAACGCACCTGCGTCGTCGCAATCTGTATCCATATCCGTATCAAAAATAATTTGTGGCAAATTTAATTCCATTTTAATTCCTAATCGTTAAAATTTAATACTTCATTCAAAGTAGGTACCGATTTTTGCGCACCATGTCTTGAACACGCAATAGATGCCGCCTTTGACCCAAAAGCAATAGCATCTTCTATGGATGCACCCTTTGATAGCATAGCACATAATCCACCCGATGCAGTATCCCCCGCAGCAGTAGTGTCTACCACGTTAACCTTTATACAAGGATAAACTTTTCTTTCACCCTGTGTGCATATTTTGTATCCTTTTGAACCTAAAGTAGTGATAATTGTGCTTATTCCATAACCGATAAGAGCATCAATTCCACCTAAAATTTCAAGCTCTGTTTCATTTGGCGTAATCAAATCAACATACTGTAAATATTCCTTGATTTCAGTATTTGCAGGCGCAGGATTTAAAACAACGAAAAGTCCCTTTTCCTTAGCCTTTTTAAGTCCGTAGCCAATTACAGGTATAGGATTTTCAAGCTGAGTTAAATATATATCTCCCTCATTTGCAATTTCAAGCATTTTATCAATATCATTTTCAGTTAAATGCGCATTTGCACCGCTATCTAAAATTATGCGATTTTCTCCCTCTGTAACTACAATTACAGCCACACCTGTGGGGATATTATCAACTTTTCTTATAAAATCTGTATGCACACCATCATTTGAAAGGCTTTCAATAAGTCCCTTGCCAAATGCATCATTACCAACACATCCGCACATGTAAATTTCGCCACCAAGCTTAGCACAAGCGCAAGCCTGATTTGCACCCTTGCCACCGTTATTTGTAGCAAAATCACTGCCCATAAGTGTTTCCCCGCCAACAGGCATATATGGCGCATGTATTACTAAATCGGAATTTAAGCTTCCTACTACAAAAATTTTTTTCATTTTTCCACCTCAAAAATGTACTAACAATATTTTACCACACTTTAAAGAAATTGCAACAAAAATTTTTCATTGACTAATCAACTATTATATGGTAAAATATTTCCATAAAAGGAAAGGAGCTTAATATGAAGCAGAAAACAAAAAAGAACTTACTTATAACATCTATTGTAATTGGCTCAATTTTACTTGTATATTTAATTTTAGCATTATTCCCAAGAATTGATAACTTTAAAGGCGAAAATCCTATGCGCAAGGAAGGAGAATTACCAATTTTAATTGCCCACGGTGGCGGAAATAAGGAATTTCCCGACAACACACTTGAAGCATTTTATAATGCATACAGCGTAGATAACCGTGTAATGATGGAAACTGATGTAAGCATTACAAAGGATGGCGTTGTTATTTTGTCCCACGATACCACCATAGATAGAAAAACAAATGCAACAGGCAATATACACGATTGGAATTATAGCGACTTAATCGCGCAGGAAATTGACTTCGGCTACACTAACCCCACCGATAAAAACGATAAGCTAAATGGCGAAAGAGTTAAATTCAAAGGTCCAGATGGACTTGAAAAAACTCCTCTTGATGTTGAATACCCCGAGGGTGTAACCCCAAGACACGAAACTGTATTTTTAGCAACTACCCTTGAAGAATTAATAGTCGCATTCCCAAATAACAAAATAAATGTGGAAATCAAGCAGGATGATGAGCTTGGTGAAAAATGCTTTGAAGCAATTTTAGTTCTTCTTGAAAAGTATGATGCATACGATAGAGTAGTGCTTGCATCCTTCCACGATGACCTTTATGAAACATACCTTGAATGTATCGAGGAAAATAAGGTTCCCGATAACTTTATGTGCTCCCCTGGCGTAGATGGCGTAACAAAGTATGTAATTTTAAGACTTTTAGGTCTTGATATATTCTTTACAGACAAAATGTGCGTATTCCAGCTCCCAACCGAGGAAAAAGCCGCAGGTATCTCATTTGACCTTTCCACAAAAGCATTTATCCGTAACGCCCACCGCCATAACCTTGCAGTCCACTATTGGACCATTAACGACAAGGAAGAAATGAAAGAGCTTCTTGAAATGGGCGCCGACGGCATTATGACCGACTACCCCCACCGCCTAAAAGAGGTTTACGACTCTTACAACAAATAAAACGAAGGCACACCAAACGGTGTGCCTTATCTATTAAAATTTGACAGTTACAGTTTCGCCAACCTTAATAAATATCTTCTTAAAGTCAACAAGCTCCTTATGTGGCTCGGTTTTGAACTTCAATACAGAGTAATCTGTATCCATTCCGCCATTGTTTGTAATTTCTACCTCATTTTCGTTTATCCAATTTTCAGTTACCTGACCGTAGGTTAGACCGTAGCCGAATGGATATAAAGGATTACCCTTAAAGAACTTATATGTACGGTTTTCCATACTGTAATCTCTAAACGGTGGCAAATCCTCAGTTGAACGGTAGAATGTAACAGGCAATCTACCACTTGGAGATGCTTTTCCAAATAAAACATTAGCAAGAGCAACGCCACCAAGAGCGCCCGGATAGAAGCATTGAAGCACCGCATCACATTTTTCATCCTGCTCACAAAGAGCAACACAGCTACCGCTAATGTTTACAAAAACAGTAGGCTTGCCAAGCTTAATAATTTCATCAAAGAGCTTCTTTTGTGAGGCAGGCAATTCAATATCCTTCTTATCTCCTGCAACATCGCCATTGTACGCATCGCCCTCTTCGCCCTCAATACCAGGATTTAATCCCATGCACATAATAACAAGATCAGCCTTCTCAGCACAAATTATAGCCTCACGGAATGGAACTCCACCCCACATGCTTGAGCAAATATCGGTAGGATGGCAACCGCCTGCATAAAGCACCTTGCCCTCAAACTCATCTTGAATACCTCTTAATGGAGTATAGTATTTTGATGGATTTCCGTTGTAGTTACCGATAAGTGTGCTATATCTGTCACTGTTAGGACCAACAACCGCAATAGTTTTGTACTTGCTTCTGTCAAGAGGCAAAATACCGTTATTCTTTAAAAGAACGATACTTTCCTCAGCCATTTTTAAATTTATAGCTTGATGCTCATCACATTCCACAACATCAAACGGAATTTTATCGTATTCGCAGTCATCATCAAACATACCAAGGCGGAATCTTGCCTCAAATAGCTTAGTAACCGCTTCATCAATAGTTTCCTCAGTAATTAAATCCTGCTCCCATGCCTCATAAAGACTAAAGTAAGCATCGCCGCAGTTTAATTGACAACCGTTATTTACCGCAAGAGCAGCTCCCTCAGCATCTGTATTTGTAATATGGTGTCCTGTTGTAATATCACGAATAGCGCCGCAGTCAGAAACAACGTAACCGTCAAAGCCCCACTCCCCGTATAAAATATCGCCAAGAAGCGTCTTGCTTGCACAGCAAGCCTCGCCGTTTACACGGTTGTACGCGCCCATTACCGCAGATGGCTTTGCATTGTCAATACAATATTTGAATGCGGCTAAATATGTCTCTCTTAAATCTTTTTCGGAAACTATCGCATCAAAGCCGTGTCTTTCATATTCAGGACCACTATGCACCGCAAAATGCTTAATTGTAGCATCTAATTTTCTGTACTTGCCTTCGCCTTGAAGTCCCTTAATAAATTCAACGCCCATCATACCGGTTAATGTTGGATCCTCGCCATAGGTTTCGTGACCTCTGCCCCATCTTGGGTCTCTGAAAATATTGATGTTTGGAGACCAATATGTAAGACCTTGATATTGCTCTGTACCACCAAATTTTTTAAATTCATTATATTTTGCTCGTGCCTCATTGGAAATTACTGTGGCAACTCTGCGCATTAAATCCTTATTGTAGCTTGCGCTAAGACCAATAGCCTGTGGAAATACAGTTGCACAGCCCTGTCTTGCAACACCGTGTAAGCATTCATTCCACCAGTTGTATGCAGGCACTCCAAGTCTTTCAATGGCAGGCGCGTCATAACGCATTTGCGATATTTTTTCCTCAATAGTCATTTTTGAAACAAGCTCTTTTGCTCTTTCGTAAAAAGTCATAATATTATCTCCTAAAATTTAGAATATATTATGATTATACAATATATGTATTGATAATTCGCGACAAATATGATATAATTATAGGACAAAATTTAGTTTTTAGGAGTATTTAAGATGATTTATCAGGAGCAATACTCAATTAAAGCCGATCAGGTCAAGCTAGAGATGGGAAGCGACCTTAATTTCCCTAACCATATTCACAGCAGCTTTGAGGCTATTATAGCCACTGAGGGAGAAATGGAGGTAACCGTTGCAGACAAAAAATATACCGTTTCTGAAAATGAGTGCGTTTTAGTTTTTCCAAATCAAATTCACGAAATAAAAACAGAAAAACACGCCAAGCATTTGGTATTGATTTTCTCGCCTCAGCTTGTAAGAGCCTTCAGTAAAAAATTTGAAGCATACGTGCCTGTAAACAATAAATTCAATTTAGATGAATACCATATCAAAAAAATAGCAGAATTAGATAACAAAAAATCAACGTTGGAGCTAAAGGGACTCCTTTACTCCATATGCGGCGAATTTGATAAAAACGCAGAATATATAGAGTTCAAGGGCGATGGACAAAATTTGTTATTTAAAATTTTCAAATTTGTTGAAAACAACTATAAGGGCAAATGCTCCCTTTACGAATTAGCCAACGAAACCACCTATAATTATGTATATCTATCTAAGCATTTTTCAAAGAATACAGGCATAAGCTACACCGAATATGTATGTCGCTATCGCATAAATGAAGCATGCTATCTTTTAATGAATACCAATAACACCATGCTTGATATAGCTTACGAATGTGGCTTTGATTGTCTTCGTAGCTTTAACCGTGGTTTTAAATCAATCATCGGCATTTCCCCAAGCGAATACAGAAAGCAACGCGCTACAAAACAACCGTAAAAAGAAAAGGGGATGTTGCAATAAGCACAGACCAAAAACAGACACATATCTCATAAAAAAGCTCTATTTGTATTTCAAAATATTCTTTAATGTTGAGAACTTGCATTTTAGCAAGTTCTCTTCATTTTTATGTCTGTTTTTTAGACGCGAACACGGCTCTACCGTACGCAAGTACGCCTACGCTCCGTGTTAAAGCGCGTCTTCTGCACTCATTTCACTATCCCCATTCAAAAAAGGGGCTTTTGCTTAACGCAACAGCCCCTTTTCATTATAAGCAATCGTTATATGCTACATTGTCAGGAGTATCGGATGTTTTTTGATAGTTAATATATTTAACTGTATCTCCATCAATTATATAGCCTGCCATGTAGAATTTAACATCTTTTATATCGGCTTCAGGGAGCTGGTCGCCATCAAGGTCAATGCTCACATCCCAATTACCGACAATTTTAAAATCTGCACTTGCATATTTTAAAACAGATTGATTATCTGTGTCTTGTGACCAGGTTAAAAGAGTAGCCTT
Source organism: Eubacteriales bacterium (assembly GCA_045127235.1). Classification (GTDB taxonomy): domain Bacteria; phylum Bacillota; class Clostridia; order Oscillospirales; family CAG-272; genus RGIG2000. The sequence continues at coordinate 66,772 of JBGVPY010000046.1, read as the reverse complement.
AATTACCTTGTTTGTGCTCTCAATACCGTTTTCATCAAGTGGCATTTTGCCATCAAGGAAGCTCTTTACCGCTACAACAAAGCCAAGCTCAACGCTACCACCGTTAACCTTTACATACTCATCAAGAGCATCATAATTTACGCTGTAACCAAATGTAAGACCGTCGCCGTTAATCTTTGTTGAAATACCCTTAAACTCAGAAATTATTGCATCTGTGTCGCTAATATAAGAATTTTCACTATATTTACAGCCTTCATTTGCACAAATTTGACTTCTTACGCCGCTTGCAAGATAATTTGTGTATGTGATTTTAGTTGTAAAATCGTGTACTTGATTTTGTGCCTGCGCCATCTCACCGCAAACTGTGCATAAGCCTGCGCATGGGTTGGAATTATTTTCATCAAGGGAGTGTACTCCGTCATAAAGAGTATCGCAAATATTTGTGCCTGAAATAACATATCTGCCCTCAGTATATTTGTCTGGGCTTGCTTTGTAGTCATTATAAGAAATAATTGCAGTAGCGCCGATAGCATCCTTAACACCGTTTAAATATGCTTCGTTAGTTGTTGTAAAGAAGAAATATTTACCTGTTGACTTAAAGTCAAGCACCTTGCCATTGTCAACGCACTCATAGAAGTTTTCCTTAAATGATGTTAAATCAATAGTAGGATTATTTCCTAAAATGTAAATGTTGGTTAGTTTAGGACAGTTAGAAAAATTGCGTTGACCTAAGCTTGTGGTATTACCTAAAATATAAACGCTTTCAAGATTTTTACATCCGTTAAAATTGTCAACGCCTATATTGATTATATTTTCGGGAATAATAATATCAGTAATTGCCGTGTTTTTAAACCGATAGTTTCTGTTGCTGTTACACTTTAGTGTGTAGCTTGTGCCTGGTGCTAATCTTATTGTATGTAGGTTAATACATTCCTGAAAATTACATACACCGCCAAAGCCACCCGAAAGGTTAGTAGAAACGGACAGGTCAACTAATCTTAGATTTTGGCTTTTTTGGAAATAGTCGCATAAATCTGCAAGAATCTCATTAAAGTAAATATACTGAATTGAAGACACACCTAAGCCCTTATTGATGTATTGAAAGCTAGTTAGACCTCTTAGGTTCAGTACAACCACATTGTATGTCTTGTCATTAATTACATCATAGCCCGAGCCGTTATAAATGTGGAAATTAACATCCTGAAGCTGAGTCATCCAGCTTGTGTTAATGGTATAAGTAACAAAGTCGTCATTATTTGTGTTTTGCTCATTACGGTTATTAGGCACAGATTTGTAAATGTTTTTGCCATTTTCATCAACACCGCTAATGTACCAAATAAGCGGATTTTGATTTTCATCATAAATGGGAAGCACCGTGCCATCCGCCAAGGTGGCAGTTTCGCTATAATTTACGGTGGCAAAGGATGAAATTGCTAAAAAACAAGCAAAAATCAGTATGCCAAGTGAAATAGTTAAAAGCTTTCTTTTCATTTTTCAATTCTCCGTTTCATTTATTAAGATTAAAAATCTCAATTTAATGATATACCAATATTAAGTGATAGTCAAGACAAAATATAAATAAAATATGGACAGATTTTAGCCTATTATCATTCCATGCGAGGAATATACAAATCAATCATTTATTCTTTTATACACTATTTTCCTTGACATATTTTTGAAAATATGTTACACTCTATTAGTATAATTTTAAAACAAAGGATTTACTATGGAAAGAGAAAAGCTAGGAAGCCGTTTAGGCTTTATTTTACTTAGCGCAGGATGTGCTATCGGTATCGGCAATGTATGGAAATTCCCATATGTTACAGGCGAGAGCGGCGGCGGATTTTTTGTGCTTATTTATTTACTGTTTTTAGTTGTTATGGGCATTCCCGTATTATCAATGGAATTTTCTATGGGAAGAGGCGCAGGCACAAGCCCTGTAAGAATGTATCATAAGCTAAAGCCTGAGCAAAAAGCTTGGAGCGTACACGGATATGCAACACTTGTAGGAAATATTATCCTTATGATGTTCTACACATCAGTAACAGGCTGGATGCTTCAATATTTCGTATATATGCTAACAGGTAAGTTTAGTAATGTATCAACCGATATCGTTCAAAAGGATTATGTATCAGGCGTATTTGCCGATATGCTTGCGAATCCTGGTATGCTTATTTTGTTTATGGGCATAGTTGTTGTAGTTGGCTTCCTTGTATGCTCCTTTAACATGCAAAAGGGACTTGAAAAGGTAACCAAAATAATGATGATAGCATTACTTGGTCTTATTATCGTTCTTGCAATTCATAGCTTAACTCTTGACGGTGCAAAGGAAGGCCTTGCATTTTATTTGCTACCAAGCGTTGATAAAATTAAAGAGGCAGGACTTATAAATGTAATTGTAGCCGCTATGAACCAAGCGTTCTTTACATTAAGCCTAGGTATAGGCGCTATGGCTATTTTCGGTAGCTTTATCGGTAGAGAAAGAAGCCTTCTTGGCGAGGGCATTAGCGTAGCATCCCTTGATACATTTGTGGCAATTACCTCAGGTCTTATTATTTTCCCTGCTTGCTTTACCTATGATGTAAGTGTTGATGCAGGACCAAACCTTATTTTCGTAACACTCCCCCATGTATTTATGAATATGGCAGGCGGCAGAATTTGGGGAACAATGTTTTTCCTCTTTATGTCCTTTGCAGCTTTATCCACAATCTTTGCAGTTTTCCAAAATATCCTATCCTGTGTGCAGGAATTAACAGGATTTTCAAAAATCAAAACATGCATTCTTTCTGGTATAGGTATATTCATTCTTTCAATCCCATGTATCCTTGGCTTTAATCTTTGGTCATCATTTGAGCCTCTTGGCGCCGGCACAGGTGTTCTTGACTTAGAGGACTATTTAGTAAGTAATATCCTCTTACCTGTGGGCTCCTTGGTTATCACAATATTCTGTACTCAAAAATTCGGCTGGGGCTTTAAAAATTATATGGAAGAAGCCAACCACGGCAAGGGCGCTAAGGTCAAAAAATGGATGCGCTTCTATATGAGCTATATTCTCCCAATCATCATCGGTATTATTGCAGTTATCAGTATTATCAGCCCATTTGTTAAAAAATAGGATGTAGGGTGTAGGATGCAGTTCTCATTTTTGCAAAGCGAAAATATATCGAAAACCGCAGAGCGATTTATATCGAATGCGAAGCATATATCGAATTTTTGCACCACGAAAATATATCGACACACATAAAACGGAAGGAGTAATCCTTTCGTTTTATTATTATACTTGATTTGAATTTAGCTATGTGATAAAATAATTTAGGAAAATTTAAAAAATCGCCAACCTTTTTGAATTTTTGTGCACTATATAGTCAAACGGTACCGGAGAAAAATATGGAAAAACAAAAGGCTGATAAAGTAATTACACAGTATCTTAACAAAATTTATGGCTTTGCGGTGAAAAAATCCTTTTCATTTGATGAGGCTGAGGATTTATGCTCTGAAATAATATTTGCTGTATATTCTTCACTTTTAAAATCGGATGAAATATACAATTTGGATGGTTATATTTGGAGAATAAGCGAGCATACTTATGCAAAATACGTTGCAACAAAGAAAAGACACGAGGGTGTTTCTATTGATGGATTGATTTTGCCTCATTATGATAGATATTCCTTTGAAAACGATGATGAGGAAAAGAACCGCCTTGTAAGAGAGGTTGCATATCTATCCAAGCAACGCAGACAAATCGTTTACAAGTATTATTATGAAAATAAAACGGTAAATGAAATCGCAACCATAATGAACATTCCCGTAGGTACTGTGAAATGGCACTTGAATCAGGCACGAAATGAATTGAAGGAAGGCATTACTATGGAAAGAAAAATTGGAAATTTAGGATTAAACCCAATCGAAGCGATGAACTACGGACACAGCGGAAATCCCGGAAGAGATAACGGTCCTGAGTCCTATATCGGAGACAAATTAAACCTTAACATTACTTATAGTGTTTATTTTGAGCCGAAAACTCTTGAAGAAATTGCAGAAGAATTGGGTCTTACTCCTGTATTTATTGAGGATAAGGTTAAATTTTTAGAGGATAACGGTTTTCTTGTAAAAATAAACGGAAACAGGTATACAACCTATGTAAAATTTTCGCCTCAAAAATATTCTCTTGCGCTAAAAGAGGAAAAATATAAAACTATGATTGCGATTGCGGATATTATTGTAAAAGAATATGTCCCACTTATAAGAAAATCAGTCGCAAGCTTAGACAACATCTACATACCGAGCGGTAATTACGAGCTTTTAGAAGCGGCGGCTATATTTTACGCTATTACAAACAAATGCGTTATTCCAATGTCGAAGGATATGTCAAAATATGATATCAAGACAACCGCAGGTGGTGATTTTGTTGCGTTTGTAGAGTTACGTGCAGAACAGGAAGACAAGGACTATGTACCAACTATTGAAATGAAAAATTATTGGTCTTGCGGAAGCATGCTAAGACATTCAGGCAAATATCCTTCTGTTTTCTCCTGGTCTATCGACTCATATTTATCATCACGTAAGGGCGCTTGGAGAAACAACGATTATAAAGATTACGAGTATGTTTACGAGCTTATAACAGGCGCTATCACCGATAGCTGTGCCAATGCCGAAAAATTTGACCGTTTAAAAGATAGGGAATTTATCACAGAGGACGGAAAACCAAATATAATGATTATCAAAGGCGATAGCGAAGAGTTCTTTGGCAAAATTCCCGAATTAAGTGATGATATTAAGGAGAAATTCAAGTCGAAAATCTTGGAATTTGCTATGATGGAAACCAAGTATTACCCATCACAAATGCATGATTTAATCGTTTGTTGGACAGTGTCGGGTTTTATCAGCAACGAGATTGCTATAATGGTAATGGAAAAGCTATATGAAAACGGAACCTTTAGGAAGCTTACAGAACAAGAAAAAGTAACTTCAAACCTCCTTATGTTCTGTGATAGACTTCCAAAATAAAATAACAACAAAACGGAAGGAATACTCCTTCCGTTTTGTATTTAGTCATTTAGTAATCGCTCAAGCTCTTCCTTACTATAAAGAATGTTTATAGCTTGAAGCATAGCGTTTGGGCTCATATTTGTAGGGAATCCTAATTTTTTCAGCACATTTTCACGAAGTGCTTTGCTATCATCTCTACCGCTTAAGCCAAGCGCATAAAAATCTGCTTTTGTAATTTCGCCTGCTTGCTTTTCTATGCCCTCATCACTATATGGGCGGAGCATTTCTCTTAATTTGTCCGCATCAATTCCCTCAACACCAAGCACGCCTTCCTTAGATGGGGCGTCTTTTCTTTTTTCCTTGCCCTCAATTCTTGGAATATAAAGGTTAATCAGCTTATCATTTGGAATAGCAGTTTTAATATGGGACCTTATTAAATGCCCACCCCCATCGGAGTCAGTAAGCAAAATAATTTTGTCCTTTAATGCTAGCTGTCTTATAAGGCTTAATTTTTCCTTGTTGTTGAAAATTCCAAAGCCATCAGTTGTGATAATTTTGGCGCTTAAAATGCTATCAAGCTTGATTTTATCGTATTTTCCCTCAACGATTATCGGATATTTAATAACCATATCTCACCTACAAAATAGCACACAAAGTGAGGAAATTAAGTTTTCAACTGCAATATATGATGTTAAATTTGAACAGGATTTTGACTTAACATCCGCCTCTTGACATAGCTCAACCGCACGAACTAATTTTTTAGGATTAACTCCGGAAATTGCAGCAATATACTTGCCCACCTTGAATTCGTGAATGCTAAGAGCTTTTGAAATTTGCGCTTTGTTCATTCCTGACTCAAAATGAACGCTTACCAAGTACATTTCCATATAAAGCCTAATAACCGAGGATAAGATACCAAATGGTGGCTCGTGTGATGATTTTTGACGGTGGAGTGTCTCGAAAACAAGCTCCTTATTCTTATCAAGCAAAGCGTTTGTCAATTGAAAATCATCATACTCAACGGTCTTACAGCACACATTGTCAATATCGTTAAGAGTAATCGCGCTTAAATTATTCATTTTAGCATAAGCGCAAAGCTTTTCAATTTCGTTAGTCAACGCCCACATATCATGTCCGCAAATTTCAACCATTTTATCGGATAGAGAAGCGTCAAACTCAATATCATTGCTTGAAAAATGCTTTGAAATCCAAGAGCGAAGCCTTTGAGGTGCAGGAAAGTCAAGCTGTACCATTTTAAGATACTTTGACATCATTTTGTAAAGCTCGCTTGGTGCTTTAGGTAGCCTGCCCTCATTAAAATAATTTGAGTCGGCTCTTATAATAAGCACCGTGTGTGATGCATTTTCTTCCATAGTTGCAAGCGCTTCCTCTAGCTCCTTAATTTCATCCTTCTTTAAAGAATTAAAATTAACTCCTCTTACCTCAATAAGCTTTTTTTCCGACATCATAGGAAGAGTAGCAATAGCATTCATAAGCCCAAGGGGCGTAAAGTCCTCGCCATATATAACAATATGGTTAAAATCATCAAACATACCGTCAAGAACATTCTTGCGCGCTTCCTTGGAATAGCTGAACTTTAAATAGTCTTCTTCTCCATAAAGCACATAACCACCGTTAAGACTCTTTAATTCCTGTCTGAACTCAGCCTCTGTCATACTTTTCAGCTTCCATTCTTAATATAGTCTTTTGAGCGCATGCACCCTTAATTTCAATAATATAAACGATTTCAAGGTAGCCGTCCTCAATCAAACGGTTGTCAACCGAGCGTGTAAAAACACAAATCTCAAATGGCATAATACCTGTATTATAGACACAGATATCGCGTTTTCCCTCATTAAAGTACATGGTAGAGGATACCTCTCCACTTCTTGCAAGGCTGATTTCCTTAGGCGTTTTTTCATTGAATGCAAGCTCTGTCTTAACTCCATCCATACCGCTTGCCTCACTTTCCTCATAAGAAAGAGAATAAACGTCGTCAGTTAAATCGATTTCGCCTGTAAGTACGGTTTCAATCATTCCGCTTTCATCCATATCGGAAAATGTATCAGTAATGCAAAGCTCCTCTGCCATTCTCTCAAAAATGGACTTGCCCTTATAGTCAGTTTGTATTGTTGTTATCTTGATTTTTGATTTCATAAATTCGTCCTTATTTAATAATTAATTCAGGCTTTTTAACGCTAACCCTAGCTCCCGCTTCAACGCTTTCAGTAATAAATGAGTTACCGCCAATGATAGCCCCCTCGCCAATGACCGTTTCGCCGCCTAAAATTGAAGCGCCTGAGTATATGGTAACATTATCGCGAACAGTAGGATGCCTTTTTACTCCCGCAAGGCTCTGTCCCTTTCTTGGAGAAAGCGCACCAAGAGTAACACCCTGATAAATTTTAACATGATTGCCAATAACAGTAGTTTCGCCAATAACAATACCTGTACCGTGGTCAATAAAGAAGTATTCACCAATAGTAGCACCGGGATTTATATCAATACCTGTCTTGCCGTGAGCATACTCTGTCATAATTCTTGGTACAAATGGAACGCCCATCTTGTAAAGCACATTTGCAATTCTATATACAAAAATTGCAAAAAACCCAGGATAAGAGAAAATAATTTCTTCCTTGCTCTGTGCAGCAGGGTCTCCCTCAAAGTTTGCCTGCACATCCTTAATGAGTAGCTTGTGTACGATAGGCAACTCATCAACAAACTTGTCTGTAATTTCCTTAGCTCTGTCAGAAACCTTAGATTTTGTTTTAAATGTTAAAGCAAGCTCAATTTGCTTCTTTAACTTGAAGTAAATAGAGCTTAAATATCTTTCGCAAAACTCCTCTGCCTCATAGCTTTTATTTGCCACATCAAAGTAAGCCGGGAAAAAAAGATGCTGTATATCCTCAATTACAGAAATAACCTCATTTTTGTCAGGAAGAACCAAGGATGAAGAAAAAAGAGTAACATCGGACTCCTTATATGAATTTGCAAATTCCTTTGCTATATTTTCAAAATTAGCCATAAAGAAAACCTCCAATTTTGGTAGTGGTTAGTGATTAGTGGTCAGTGGTCAGCGGTTAGATTATTGACCATTGAACAGAACAATCATAATTCCATCATATGACGGAAAAACTAAAAAGATATAAATAATAATATCACAAATAATTGAAAATATCAATATTATATGATATAATTTTATTATAAACACAAGAAATGAGAGAAATTATGGAAATTAAATTACAAGGAGCAAGAAATGTAAGGGATTTATGCGACATTCCCTGTGTAGATGGCAGAAAAATCAAACAAGGCAGAATTGTCCGTTCATCAAATCTTTCTAATATAACTGAAAGCGACAAAATTATATTAAAGGACTACGGATTGAAGCATATAGTTGACTTCCGTACTGAAGCCGAGGTGAAAAAAGCACCTGATAAGGAAATTGAAAATGTTAAATGGACATTTAACCCAATTATAAGAGCATTAACCTTGGGAATTACCAAAAACGATACATATGTAAGAACCCTTGCGGAAATCTTTCTTGATTTCACAATTGAGCTTGGCAAGGATGCACCCTCTTGGCTTGCAGATTTATATGTGCCACTTGTTAGCGATGACTTTTCACTTACAAATTATCGACACTTCCTTGATATTTTAAAGGAAAATAAGGATGGCTGCGCGTTATACCATTGTAGTGCAGGCAAGGATAGAGTAGGCGTAGGCACAATGCTCACTTTACTTATCTTAGGCGCAAAATATGAGGATATTTTAGAGGACTACCTTATTACAAATAAAAGCTATCAAGACATAATTGATGAAGCAGTCGCTCTTGGCAAGGAAAGAAATGTAGACCCCGAAATTTTAGAAGCAGTAAGCGGAGTAAACGGAGTTGATAAGAGCTATCTTACCAAAGCCTATGATATAATTATGTCATACGGTAGCCCCGAAAAGTTCTTCCAAAACGCACTTGGGATTGACCAAAATTACATAAATGAATTCAGAGAAAATTACCTAGCATAAAAGAAAACTCGCACACAGGTGCGAGTTTTTTTAGTATTAAGTGGTCAGAATTGCTTCTATACCTATTTATTATACATTTGCTTCCTCTATGGAAACGGGGCTTTCTTCCTGATTTTCATTATTAGGCACAGCATCCTTAATTCCTTCGCCCTCGCCCTTTGGTATAGGTAAATTCCACTTAAATATAATTGCAAGCACACGGAATGCAATTATAATTCCAATTGAAATAAGAAGCGATGCTAAATTATCAATATGCTTATATGTAAGCGTGTAGAAAACAGAGCCACATAGCGTTGGTATTAAGTAAATGTGCTTTCTAAAAATAAACGGAATTTCCGCTGAGCAAATATCACGGAGCATACCACCACCAACACCTGTAATACAACCGCAGAAAATAAGTAAAATCGGATTAGTATGACCAAGCGTAATAGCCGCATCAACGCCAAAAACGCAGAAAACGCTAAGACCGATAGCATCAGTAAATTCAATTATAAAATCGTGGGAATGCTTTGAAATAAAATCTGCTGTTTTAGGAATAAATGCAAGTGTAAAGCAAATAGCAGACACTATAATACAGGTCAGCGCTAAATAGTAATAGCTTGTATCTGTTAAAACCTTAGGCACAATACCAAGTGCAATATCGCGTATCATTCCACCGCCAAAGCATGTTAAAAGAGCAAAGAACAATGCTCCCACAGAGTCGGTTTTTTTGTTTATGGCGATTGCCGTGCCAGATATAGCAAAGGAAATAACGCCTATGTATTCAACTATATTTAAAATTATATCAACCATATATTCTCCTATTCGCTATCAATTATGCTCTTTGCTTCCTCGGGGGAAAGTGAGCCAATTTCCTTTAGCTTCTTTTGCATCTGCCTTGTTCTTGTGCCTACAAGATTTTCAATTTCATCTCCCGCTAAATTGAGCTTCCTTTGCGCGCTTGAAAGAGATTCTGCAAATTTTTCAAACTCTGTTTTAACCGCCCCTAAAAGCTTAAATACCTCAGAGCTTCTTTTTTGAATTTCAAGGGAGTTAAAGCCAAGTCGTAGCGCATTTATTATAGCAGAAAGCGTAGTAGGACCTGAAATATTAACTCTAAATTCCCTTTGACATTCCTCAAAAAGACCCATTTCAATGGCTTCAATATAAAGGCTTTCCGTAGGCAAGAACATTATAGCAAAATCGGTGGTGTTTGGCACATCAATATACTTTGAAGCAATAGTTTTTGCTTCATTTTTAATCTGCCTTGCTAAATCCTTTCTTGCACTCTCAATTAAAGCTTTATCAGCTGAATCGGTGGCATCCTTTAATTTATTGTATGCTTCAAGTGGGAATTTTGAGTCCACAGGCAAGTATATATATGAGTCTCCGCTCGGGATTTTTATGGCAAACTCAACCACATCACGAGAGCCAACCTTGGTAGCACAGTTAGTTTCGTATTGGTCAGGAGATAAAATTTCTCCGATAATACTACCTAAAATAACCTCTCCCGCAATACCCTTTGTCTTAACATTAGAAAGAATATTTTTAAGTGAGCCAACATCATCTGCAATGCTTCGTATTTCGCCAATAGCCTTGTTTACATTGCCAATCTGTGTAACAACGCTGTCAAAGGATGTTTTAAGCCTATCATCAAGTGTCTTTTGTAACTTTTCATCTACCGCCTTTTGTATTTCGTTTAGCTTTTCGCTGTTTTCACGCCTAATATCCCCAAGCGATTTACTAACATTGTTATCAATATTGTCAAGTCTTTCCTTAGTTAAATTCGCTTGACTCTCAAGCTTTTCATTTACAAGCTCAATAAAATGCTTGTTTTGATTTTCAATACTGCCTGTAATAATACCGCTTACGCGACCTATTTCCTTTGATGATGCATCACGCACTCTATCAATGTCATCATTTGAAAGCGCACCGCTTTCCTTCTTTTTTATCGCAACCAATATAGCACAGCTAACAATTAAGGATAATGCACTTAATACGACTGCTAATACTTCCATATAAATTCTCCGTAAAATATCATTTTTCCTATTTTACCACGATGTGAGTACCAATTTCAACTCACTTATAAAAAATAATTGATTTTTTTAAAATATATGTTATACTATAAAAAGAGCTGTCCAAGGATAAATAAATTTTTGGTGTGTATGACTGTAACGGGATATTCAAGGATAGCTGAATTTTTTTAAAACAAGGAGCAAAAATGGCTAAATACAGACAAAACAGAGTTAACGATGCAGTAAAGCAGGAAATGGCTCAAATTTTAAGAGATGTTAAGGACCCAAGAATTGCAGGCGCTTTGGTTTCAATCACAGGCGCAGAGGTAACAAAGGACTTAAAATTTGCAAAAATCTACTTTTCCGTTTTAGGCGATGACAAAAACGAGGTATTAAAGGCGCTTAAAAATGCCACAGGCTTTTTTAGAAGCGAGCTTGCAAAGCGTATCAATTTAAGAATTACACCTGAGCTTATGTTTGAATACGATAGCTCAATAGAATATGGTGCAAATATCTCAAAAATTTTAAGCACTCTTGAAATCTCCCCAGAGGAAGACATATATCAAGATGATGAAGAAGCTTAATTTAATTGAATTACAAAATGAGGTTAAAATTCCAAAATATACTCTCATTTTGTGCCACAGAAACCCCGACCCCGATACACTCGGTAGCGCATTCGGCTTAAAAGCGATTTTAGAGCATTACGGCTCAAAAGCTAAGGTTGCTTGCTGTGATAAGACAACACGCCTTGCGTTTATTACAAAGGGAGAGGACCTTGAATATAACGAGGATAATTACGAAAGAATTATCGCGGTTGATGTGGCGTCTCCTATGCAGCTTGGAGAACTTTCCTTCCTTGCAGATAGAGTTGATTTAATTATCGACCACCACGCAATGAATACAAGATTTACAGACTATTACGAGGAATTTTGTGGCGCTTGCTGTGAAATTATATTTGAGCTTGCAAGAGAAATGAAAATTTTAGATAATCTTCCAATTCACTTTTTTGAAAGCGTATATGCAGGCATTTCGGGAGATACAGGTGGCTTTAAATATTCTAACACCACCGAAAGAACAATGCTTTACGGCGCAGAAATCATAACCTTCGGTATTGATTTTGCAGAAATAAACCGCCTTATTTTTGATAATAAAACATTAGGCGAAATCAAAGGACAAGAGCTTGCATATAAGAATGTAAAATTGCTTTGCGATGGCGCTCTTGCGGTAGTAATGTTTACAAAAGCAATGCGCGAGGAAAATGATATTACCGATGAGGATATTGGCGATATAGTAAACTGTATTCGCAGTATTGAAGGCGTTAAGGTAGCCGTATCAATTAAACAAACCATCAACGATGAAAATAAATACTCTATTTCATCAAGGTCAAATTGTGATATTGATGTATCAAAAGCGTGCGCTAAAATCGGTGGAGGCGGACATGTCCGTGCCGCAGGAGCAACGCTATATGCAAATTCTTCCGAGGAAGCATTTGCAAAAATTGTTGAATTATTCGCCAACAATTTTTAGTGGTCAGTGGTCAGTAGCCAGTGGTCAGTAAATAGCAATCAAAACTTTCCAATAAAGAGTTAAATAAGGAAAAACAATATGGAAAATGAACCATGCGGAGTAATTCTCGTTAATAAGCATAAGGGCGTTACATCCCACGACATAGTATTCAAAATCAGAAAGCTTTACGGTACAAGAAAGGTAGGTCATACAGGCACACTTGACCCCCTTGCCACAGGAGTTTTACCTGTTTTAATCGGCAGAGGTGCAAAGGCAGCTGAATATTTGCTATCTGAAAATAAAGGCTATAAAGCAGAAATTAAGCTTGGTATCACAACGGACACCGAGGATATAACAGGCAAAATTTTAACAAAGAGCGACACTCTCCCCACAAAAGAAGAGTTTTTTGAAGCGGTAAATCATTTTATCGGCGAGATAGAGCAAGTGCCACCAATGTATAGCGCATTAAAGGTAGATGGCAAAAAATTAGTTGACCTTGCCCGTGAGGGAATAGTTGTTGAAAGACAAGCAAGAAAAATCACAATTTATTCAATAAAAGCAGAGTGTATAAACGAGCAAGAGGGCATTTATACCTTAGATGTTGACTGCTCAAAGGGAACATACATAAGAACACTTTGCGCCGATATCGGTGCATACCTTGGATGTGGCGCGGTAATGAGCGAGCTTAACCGTACAAAAAGTGGTAATTTCACCTTAAATAACGCACACACCATCGCCCAAATTGAAGAAATGTCAATGGAAGAAAGACTAAGCTTAGTAAAGCCCGTTGAGGAGCTTTTTTTAGAAGCACCAAGCGTAATTTTGCCTGACTTCTACGCCAAGCTTTGCCGTAGCGGATGCCAAATCTACCAAAAAAAGATAAAAACATCCTACCCTGTGGATGAATTTATAAGAATTTGCGACAAGGACGGCTTCTTCGCCTTAGGTCAAGTCAAAGACTACGAGGACGGCACCGCAATTAAAGCAATTAAACTGTTCAAATTATAAAAAATGAGAGACTTTTACATTGTAAAGGTCTCTTTTTTTACATTTTGTAAACCTTAGGTTTACAAAAAAATCATTCCCTCAACTTGAATTTTCCTTGGTAATGTGTTAGAATTTTTGACAGAAATGAAAGGAATGGTGACAAATGAAGTTTTCTGAAAAAATTGTGTATATGAGAAAAAAGCGAAAAATTTCACAGGATAGATTAGCCAAGAAAATGGGAGTGTCCCGTCAAACAATCTATAAGTGGGAAGCAGACCTCAATACACCTGAATTTAATAAAATTGAAAGGCTTGCGGATATTCTTGATATTTCTTATAATCTGTTGTTAGATGATAGCATTGATTTAAAGGAATATTTCAATGACAATCAAGAGCCAAATGATACTTTAGATAATGATAATTCAGATATTGATAATGAACAAAATGAAACAGAAAAGAGTATGAGCAAAAAATCAATTATTATAATTTCCATAGCAATATGTGTAGCACTTGCTCTTGCAATTCTTATAGGCACATTATTTATTAACGATAATTCCACCGATACAGATACAATTCTAAATACAAACACAGACAACGTTGTTGATTTTGATACTAACGCTGATACGGATACAGAAGCCGACACAAACACAGATACCAATACAGACATAAATGTAGATACCAATACAGAGACAAACGGCGATACAAGCTCAGACACAGATACTGACACCGATACTGACATTGACATTCCGGTTATCAACCACAGCTGGAGTGAGTGGGCAGAAATTGACAAAGGAACCTGCAATACTCCACAAATATTAGAGCGTGAATGCTCGGAGTGCGGCGAAAAGGAAACAAAAGAGGGCGAGATAGTAATTGAACATAAGCTTTCAAGCTTTTGGCACACAAAAACTCCTGCTACCTGTACAGAAACAGAGGTGCTATACAAAAAATGTAGCGTGTGCAACACCGAAAAATACAAGGATGGCGTAGTAGCATTCGGACACGCGTACGATAACGAAATATGTGTAAGATGTGATAAGGAACACTACACAGATGGAGTAATATACGATATTTATAATGGTAAAGCATATGTGTCAGGTTATAATGGCACAAATACTGTTGTATCAATAAGCCCATACTATACACCTAAGGGGGAAACAACAAAATATCCTGTAACCGAGGTAAGAAGGATAAATTCAGATGCAGTTACAGAGCTTATTATCCCCGAGGGAGTGGAAAAGATTGGCGATATAAACTTTAATTGCTTCAATTTAAAGGTTGTTAGATTACCGTCAACACTTTTACAAATATTTTCCGGTACATTCACTTCCTGCCGTTATCTTGAAAGAATTTATATAAACGATCTAAAAAGCTGGTGCAATGTGGAAACACCTTATGCTTTACCTGAGGGCGAAATGTTTTTTGGAGTTTCTTATGATATGTATTTGAATGATGAGCTTTTAACCGATTTGCATATAACCAAGGATATTACAATGATTAGACCGTATGTGTTTGCTGGTTGTAAATCGATAAAAAATTTAACCATGGAGTACAATGGATATAGTAGCGAAATAAGTGCGCACGCCTTTGAAGAGAGTGGACTGGAATATGCACAAATAGATTGCAGTTGGATTGACAAGCATGCATTTTCATACTGTACCAACCTAAAGTCAGTAAAACTATCTAACAGTACATATTTCCCATATAACAACACATTCACACTTTGCTACCATCTCATTGAGGTGTATGCAGAGAATAAAGGAATTACAGCTGGTGATGGCTATGGTACTGGTGGTGTAGGCAAGTATGCAAGGATTGTTCATAAGTCATTGGATGAGCCAAGCATAATAACAGAAACAAACGATGGGTTTGTTTTTGCTAAGATAGATAGTGTGAATTACTTAATTCAGTATGTAGGAAGCAATCCTGTGGTTAAATTACCTCGTAGCTTTAACGGAGAAGAATACAAAATAGCCACCTATTTTCATGAGGGCGGAAGTCCAAATACAACTATTGAAGAAATATATATCCCCAAAGAAGTGAAGTATATTGAGGCAAATGCACTATCAGCAGTTAAGAAAATCATGATATATTTTGAAGTTCCTTCATCACTTACAACCTGGGTTCAAAGATTAAGCCCATCACAATATGTGATTTACGGATGGGAGCTTGACTATTAAAACTCAAACAAACTAAAATCAAAAGAGCCCGAGGCTAAGCCTCGAGCTCTTTTTTTGATGCTTTAAATTAAATTAAATTTAATTATCTTGATGCAACTAATTTATATGTTGCGCCGTTTACAATTGTAATACCGTCAATACCGGTTGATGCGTAATTATCGCCTTCATAAATTGCCCAATATGTTTTATCGGTATTGTAATCGTGAGTTACGCCGTTTACCGTATCTATGTAAAGACCGTATGTATCATCGTGTCCTACTAAAAGACCGATTTCCACAAGTGCATCGGACAAAATCGCTTTGTCTGTGTTTATTGTAAAGGTAACCTTTTTATCATTTACATGCTCAACGATAAGAGTAAAATGCGTGTTGCCTGTGCCAAGAGTAGTGTCCTCGGTGTAAATCATTTCTCCCGAGCCACCGCCGTTTCTATCCACACAGGATACGACGAAAATTGATAATGTGAGCATTAAAGCTACTAAAGTGAGTGATAAAAGTTTTTTCATTTTCTTTTCTCCTATTTTATATATTTTAACAAGATAAAATATGAGAGAATAAACACGCCAAAGCATCAAAAGCGTATCATTCGGTCCTTTCCTCTTCATTTGCCCAAGAGTATTTTACCATAGCATATGCTAAACACAAAAGCGGCATTCGGACTCTAACCGTAGTGGCTGCTGCGACGGATTTTCACCGTTCTTTCCCTCTTTTGCGCTTGTATATTTTGTTATAACTGCCGTTAATCTAATCTCGCTAGCTGCTAACGGCTGACAGCTAACAGCTAAATTTTTTAAAGCTTTAAAAAATTTCGTAGTTCCTTCATAAATGTTTCAACATCCTGGAAATCACGGTAAATTGAAGCAAAGCGCACATATGCAACCGCATCGGCAGCCTTTAGCTCCTTCATAATCATTTCGCCAATTTCTTGGGACTTAATTTCTTGCTTCATGGAGTTTAAAATGTCGCTTTCAACCTTATTTGCAATGGCTACCGAGTCAACAGGACGCTTTTGACACGCCTTAACAATACCTGAAAGCATTTTAGCCTTGTCAAAGTATTCACGGCTACCGTCCTTTTTAATGACCATAATTTGAATAGTTTCAACGGTCTCAAAGGTGTTAAATCTTGCTTGACATTTAATACATTCGCGACGACGGCGAATGCTTGAATTTTCCTCAATGGAGCGTGAGTCAATAACCTTACTGTCTGGACTTCCGCAATATGGACATTTCATAAAATCACCTCATTTTTTGATTTTTTTAATAAGTAAAAGTATTCCCTTTATAGCGAAAAATGGAATAGTTAAGTATAGCAAAATAGCAAAAGCGGTATATAACCAAGGACACGCACTTGCTAATTTATTTACTATATCAATAGGAATGTTAACAGGATTTTTTATAATCATAAAGTTTTGATTTAATGCTATATTAAGTACAAGCGACAAAAGCAAAAAGCCACCCACAAATGATGCATAATAGCAGTAATCAACCTTATTTAACTTAACCCTGTGTTTATAAATATACATTATTCCAAGATAAACCATGCTTGAATGGAATAGCATTGAATGTATACTTAAAAAGTGATAAATAGGAAAGTCCATAAGGGATGTGGCAGGGATAATTAAGTAGGCTAAGCCTGCAACAATACAACCACCCGAGATAAATGCTTCTCCTAATTTATAGACACGTCCCTTGCCGAATGATAAAAAGGCAAGAGCATAAATGAACAAGGAACAAAAATAAAGTGGCAACCAATGGTCAAGATATGTATCTCCAATAATAAATTTGAAAATAATCTTGGCAATTTCCCATAGGATAAATACCGCGCACATTACTCTTGTTATTAAAAGTAATGATTTTTCGCTTATTTTCCTTGACAGATAAACAAAAAGAATAATAAGCCCCATACATAAAACCAAGCTGACTATATGAGGCAGAGTGAACATGCCGCATGCAGTTTCGCTGTTTGGTGCTGAAAACATAAAATCACCTCTTTAGCATTGTACCACATCTACAAAAAATTTGCAACAAATATTTAATTTTAAATATAATATATAAAGGTATTGACAAAATAACCTAAAAATTGTATAATTCAAGCATAAGTTTAGGATTTTCACAAAGGAGTAGCGTATGAGTGATATTTCAAAAATCTTTGGCTCAATGGTGTTTAACGATGATGTAATGAAAGAAAGACTTCCAAAAGAGGTTTACGATTCTATTCAAAATACCATCAAAAACGGCAAGCACCTTGATTTATCATCTGCAAATATCGTTGCAGAGGCTATGAAAAATTGGGCTATTGAAAAGGGCGCATCCCATTATACTCACTGGTTCCAGCCAATGACAGGCATTACTGCCGAAAAGCACGATAGCTTTATTACTCCTCTTGATAACTCTAATGTTATTATGGTATTAAAGGGCAAGGAGCTTGTAAAGGGCGAAAGCGATGCTTCATCCTTCCCATCAGGCGGACTTCGTGCCACATTCGAGGCAAGAGGCTATACCGCTTGGGACCCAACCTCTTATGCGTTTATTAAAAACTCTACCCTTTGTATTCCAACTGCATTCTGCTCATACGGTGGCGAGGCTCTTGATAAGAAAACACCACTTCTTCGCTCCCTTGAGGTGCTTGAAAAGGCTGCAATCAAAATTGTTAAGCTCTTTGGCAACGATGATGTAACATCCGTAAAAACCACAGTAGGACCCGAGCAGGAATATTTCTTAATTGATAAAGAATTATACAATAAAAGACCCGACCTTGTATATACAGGCAGAACGCTATTCGGCGCAAGACCGCCAAAGGGACAGGAGCTTGATGACCACTATTACGGCTCAATCAAGCCACAAATCAAGGCGTTTATGCTAGAGCTTGATGAAGAGCTTTGGAAGCTTGGCGTGCTTGCAAAAACAGAGCATAACGAGGTAGCTCCATGTCAGCACGAGCTTGCTCCTATCTTCACTACAACTAACCTAGCAACCGACCATAACCAATTAACAATGGAGCTTATGCAAAGAGTTGCCAAGAAGCACGGTATGATGTGCCTACTCCATGAAAAGCCATTTGCAGGCGTAAACGGTAGCGGTAAGCATAATAACTGGTCATTATCCACAAATACAGGCATTAACCTTTTAGAGCCTGGCGAAACTCCATTTGAAAACGCTCAATTTTTATTATTCCTTTGCGCAGTAATTAAAGCCGTTGATGAATATCAGGATATTCTCCGTATCTCAGTAGCATCAGCAGGCAATGACCACCGTTTAGGAGCAAATGAAGCTCCACCGGCAGTTGTGTCAATCTTCTTAGGCGATGAGCTTTCAGCAGTTTTAGATGCTATTGAAAAGGATGAAAAATACGAGGGCAAGGAAAAGGAGCAAATGCGTGTAGGCGTTCATATCCTTCCAAAGTTCCCTAAGGATACCACCGATAGAAACAGAACCTCTCCATTTGCATTTACAGGTAATAAGTTTGAATTCCGTATGCTTGGCTCAAGCGCTTCAATCGCTGATACAAATACGGTAATCAATACAGCAGTAACTCAGGTATTAAACGAATTTTACGAAATTTTAAAGGACGCTGACAACTTTACCGAAAAGCTCCACGACCTTATTAAGGATACAATCAAAAACCATAAGAGAATTCTCTTTAACGGTAACGGCTACGATGATGCATGGCTAAAAGAAGCAGAAAAGAGAGGACTTTCTAACTTAAAGTCAACTCCTGAAGCAGTTTCCCATTACCTTGACAGAAAGAACATTGAGCTTTTCGTAAACAATAAGATTTTCAGCGAAAAGGAAATGAGAGCAAGATACGATATCATGCTTGAAAACTATTCCAAGGTAATAAACATTGAGGCTCTTACAATGGTTGATATGGCTAAGAGAAGAATTATCCCTGCCGTATCAAAATATACTAAGGAGCTTGCAACAGCCCTTAAATTAAAGGAAGAATTATATCTTGACACAAGATACGAAAAAGAGATTGCAAGAAAGCTCTCAATCTTAAATTCCGATGCATACGAAATCACAGTTTCTCTTGAAAACGCGGTAGCAAAGGCAAATACCATAGTAGATTTACAGGAAAATGCCGATGCCCACGAAAGAGATGTCCTTTCCCTTATGGAAAAGCTAAGAAGCACAGTAGATGCAATGGAAACAATTACCGCCAAGGAATATTGGCCATTCCCTAATTATAGTGAGCTTCTGTTTGGTGTCAAATAAAAAATAGCCGAGAAATCGGCTATTTTTTTAGCCGTCAGCCGCCAGCCGTTAGCAGTTATCAAGATTAGATTAACAGTTTTACCGCAGAAAAAATGTACACTTGAAAAGCCTCAAAAAATATGATAAAATATAAACATAAGGAGGTGCTATTATGACAAAAAATGAAAAAACTCTTAAACTTTTAAAAACCATAGGCTTAATAGCTTATATAGCAGTAACCGCATTTTTAGTATTTATGATGCTATTATTTATTAGTAGCCTAGGTGGATCTCAAAATGACGATTGGTGGAAGCTTGGCGGAGCAGTTTGTTTAGTTCTAACTCTTTTTGCATCTATCTTATACATAATACCTCTTACGCTTGGTATAGTCGGCATAGTAATGTCAAGTAAAATTAAAAACAAAAAAAGCATAAGAAACTCTATAATAATGACAGTAGCACCACCAGCTACCACGCTTATAAACTTTTTAATATACATGCTTATTCTTAAATGATAAGGGGGTGCTATAATGAAAAAAGTTAAAAATTTAATGATAGTATTTGAAATTTTTACGCTTCTTTCATATATAATTGTTACATTGGTTCATATCATAAACAGCTTGCAATCATCTGAAAATACAAATACTCAACTTGGCTTTTTAGCAATAATAGGCTACTTTTATGTGAATATATTAAATTTAATTCATTATGGTATTATTTCCGCAGTAGGTGGCGTAGGTATTGGAATTGCCCATATATATGAGGACAAAAAAAGAAAAATCTATTTTATCTGCATAACTGCACTCTCAATTTTAACATTAATTGTCCGTTGCCTGTTGCTATAAATCGCATCATAATAACATAAAACCGTCTCAATATGAGGCGGTTTTCTTTGTTGCAAAAGACATAAAAGAATATAATCTTCATATATTTAAAATAAGCAGAAAATTTGATAAAATTTTCAAATATAAGAAAGTATAATCTATAAGAAATCTTGCTGACTGCTAGCAGCTGACGGCTGATAGCTAAAGCAACCAAAGGGAGCATTCTAATGATTTTAAATATTAAGGATTTAGTTAAAACCAACAAAAACTTTGAAAACAACCTATGGCAAGGGGACAAAATGAAAATTGATCTAATAAGCATAATGCCACGACAGGACACAGGACTAAAAATTAACCACGAAGCAGAGCAACTAATCAAAATTGAAAACGGCAAATGCGCTGTATATTTAGGCTCGGATGAAAACTGCTCCGACCTGCGCGAAAGAGCCGAAAGCGGCCAAATGCTCATAATCCCAAGGTCCACCTACTATAACATCATCAACATCGGATCATTTCCAATGAAAGCCTACATAATCTCAGCATAACAGTTAATAAAGCAAAAAACAACAATCCCTCAGACACCTGTGGTGTCAGCTCCCTTTACACAAGGGAGCCTTGTAATAGGCTCATTCCCATTGAAAGCCTACATAATCTCAGCATAACAAACAAAAAACCTTGCACGAAGCAAGGTTTTTGTTATATTATTTGTTATTGAATAGGTTGAACATCAACATTGAAATAAATATCAATCAAGTCAAGAATATCATCCCAAGTAATGTATCCTTTTCCAACGGCTATTTTTAGATATTTAGCATTATATAACTCAAATGCTTCCTCAGAAATTAATCCCTCAAAGTCAGCATATGTGTATAGACCGTATGCTTCAATATCCTTTTGAACTGATTCAGCATTGTAAGCATATGTTTCGGTATCAATATCAAAGATATTTAATAACTTGTCAAGATATGCTGATGTTGAAAGAATTCCATTTGTAAAGCATGTCAAATGCTTGTATGAAACAACCTCGTAAACCTCAGTTTCCTCAACAGTTCTTTCAACTGCAACTAATTCAACCTCGCTTAGAGAGCTATCGCCTAAGCCAAGGAACTTGTGACCGATAAATTCTCCAGCATTGTTGGTGTCAATGGCTATGTATTTATTAAGAGTTGCGTCATAGAATACATGCTCACCAATAATCTTAACTTCACTACCATTAGAGAAGTATAAGTGAATGATTTCCGTGTTGCTTGACTCTCCACTGTGATTTACAATGTATGCAACAGGAGCTATGTCAAACTTACCTGTTTCGTGATTCCAAACAAGAAGATTTTCATTACCTGTTAAGCTATCAACTCTTACCTGTGTGCCGTCTGCAAGTGTGATAAGTGTATCGGGGGTTATGCATAATCCTCCCTCATCCTCATCATAAAATCTAAATCCAACATAATAATAGTAAGTATTACCGTCTAATGCTGTGTATGAGAACTTGACTATTGATGTACCACCAGCCTCGGCATCGCCAGCCTTTTTCTGAATTTTACATAAATACTGATTATTATAAAGTCCAAATCCGTCATTTAAAGAGGAGGCACCGTTGCCACTATCAATTTCAGCACTTAGCCATGAAATTGTTGCAGGCATTTCTTTTGTTCCACTATATGAATATTCAGTGTCGTTGTCAGAAATTTTAACTGCCTTAAAAATTGGATAATATCTCATAAAATCGTAATCAGTTGAGCTACCTGAACGAACATTTATACCATCCACAATAGGATAATAAACAGTTATACCGTCAACTGTTTTTGAGCCGATTGCATTTGCTGATGTTGCGTTTACATTAGGCATAATGTAATATGCTTCACCAATCGTTTCAATTTTGCTTGTATAAGAGTTGGTTGGCTGATTTACATGAGGTGAACCAGCACTTGCTGAACCGTTAGTACCATAATAGAAGTTGAATGTAGGAGCATCAGCACCCTTATCAACAACAGTAGCAAATACATTTAATTTCTTTGTTATTTCATAGGTTGTATTTGTTAGCTTTCCATCTTTGTCATAAACAAGATTATCTGTAATTGTATAAACGATTGTGTATGTTTGTGTAGAAGTAGCATCAAATGTAATGTCTTTATCTGTATAGTCAGCACCGTTCATTGTAACTGTGTAAGATAAAGCCTGTCCGTATTTTTGAGCAGAAAGAAGTGCCTTAATAATAGCAGCAGATAATGTGTATGAGCTACCGCTTTCATACTCGATTTGTACTATGTCGTTTTCTGCTACAAGATTGGCGTTTTCATAATTGAAACTAGGAGCAATAAATGATGTTCCTTGGCTACTAGCCTTCCATTCATATGTTTTATCATGATATTGCATATCATCATTAGTTAATTCTTTTGCTTGACTAGGTGCCCATACATATCCAGTAACAGTGGTACCGATTGTTGCAGTAACATCCATACCTATATAATTGGAAGGAACTCCTGTTATAGAGCTTGCACCGAAGTCATTACAAAGTGATAGAATACCTGTGTTAACATATGTTGTGCCATTGTAAGTATAACGAAGATTTGCGTATTTGTTATCTGTAAATACTGAATTGAAAATATCGGAAATGCCAGTAGTTTGAATGCTTTCACAGTCAGCTTTTGAAACCCAGTTATACTGAGTTAGTGTTCCAGTAATATTCAACTGTCTTCCGGCAGAAGCGGTCATATTACCAACGATACCAAGACCAACAATAGTAGTATTACCTACCTTGTGTGGTTCATTAACAGTAGTAACATTGTGTAAATTAAGAATACCAGATCTAAAGTCAATATTAGCATAAACGCCATTAGCGATTACACTGTCTTTAATTGTTAATTCTGAACCAGTTACAGAAACTGCTGAACGACAGCCTGAAATGTAGCAATTTTCTATGGTAGCTATACCCCAAGCTCTTACAACAGAAACACCGTAATTTGTGTTATTTACAGTTGTAACAACGCTTGTAAATTCCTTACCAATGATGCTGAGATTTTTTAAAGTCGCACCGTCATACAAATGGAATATAGCACCGTTTTTCTCTGAAATTGGAGCATTTTCCATATTAACAGTGAAGCCGTTACCATATACTACACCGGTTGCACTTAAAGTGCTTGATGTGGATACATCATTTAACAAAACAACATTTCCACTGAAAGAAGCCGATGTTACATTCTTGGCTTTTACAACTTCAAGATTTAATGTAGTAACTATGTTTTCACCGTATGAAAGATCAACTTTTACAACACCGGTATCATTGAATTTTATAGTGCTTTGTGTCCAATCGGCGGCTGTGTTTGCTGTGAAATTGCCAGATGAAGTGCCAGCAATTTGAGATACAGTTATGCTTACATTTAAGTTTTTATTAAACTTTCCGTTAGTAATTTCAAATAGTGAGCCTAATGAAACTGTGTTTTCATTTCCTACTCTATAGAGGAAATCACCATTGAATTTTTTAGCAAACTCAGGAGTACCAACTGTTACATTGTATGTTGTTTCTGTACAGTAATAGTAGTCAGTAATTGTAATTTGAGCTTTGCCAGATCCGTCAAAAGCAAGAGTGCCCTTGGTCCAATCTGACGTGTTTGGTGTGTATATAGCACTTGCGGTGCTGCTTTCACCAATAGCAGAAACGAAAACAGATACGGTATTATTATTTATAGCGAGTTTTAATGACTCTTTTTCTTTGAATAATTCTCCAACCGTTATTGTTGTTCCAGTTGCTATACTATCAAGTTTGTTGTTGATCTCAAACTTTTCAACAGAATTTGCAACCTCTCTGTCAAGGATTGTAATTCCTTCAAAAGCGTAATTTTCGCCGTTATAAACAGGAATGTGTTTTACACCCCAGCCATAGCCTGTAAAGAGCTGGTTGAATGGAAGATAAATATGTTGGTTGTCTTCCTTAAGAACGGTTTGTCCGTTAACTGTCTCCGTACCTGCATCATCGTGAGTCCAAACTTCGCCATCAACAAAGTGATAGCATACTGCTTTTTCAGTTGATTGCTCCTCGCCTTCTTTTGCAGTTACTACAACATAATTATATCTGCCATTTGTAGGAATAGTAGTTGTTTCTTTACCAACGGTAATTGTCATACTATTTGTGTCAACCGCATCAACCTGCTCCAAACGGCTGAATTGATGGTCGTGTGTATAAGAAGCAAGTGTATTAGCAACTAATTCACAATAGTAGTAGTCGTTCCATGTACCAAAATGAACGGTACAGTTCTCAGCATGGAATTTGGAAGTTTCTGGAACGGTGTATCCGTCTTTATCGGTAATCATGTTTTTATTTGTACCGATCATCATACCTGAATATCTGTACCAATAGTATTGATAGTTACCGCATACGTCATTATAAACATCAATTTGAGCAGCTACGTGGCAGTTAGTCATATAAGCATGACCTGCACCGCGGAACATACCAACTAGACCGCCACAAGCAACATCCCATGAGCCCCAAAGAGCAGTGATTTTATTTGAGTTGTCTATTGTAATGTTTGTAAATGTTAGCCCGTATGTGTCTGGATCATCACTGTTACCACCGATACCAACGATACCACCGTTACCTGTATTGTAAACTCTTGGATTACATTCTGTAATAGCAATATTTTCAAAAGTAGAGTTAACTGCATAAGCTGCAATAACACCGGTAGGAGTAAATTCGCCATCAGATGAGAAGTTATCAACAGTTAAATTCTCGATTTTACCGTTAACTACATAACCGAAAAGACCCATAGCGTCAGAGTAGTAGTTAGCGTCGTAATCGCCCTTAATTTCCCAAGTGTTTTGGTAGAAGTTAGCAACCTTATGACCGTTACCGTCAAATGTTCCTTCAAAGGAGTTAACTGTGCTGTAATAATCGCCCTTTGTACCATCAGCGTTTTTATCATCTGTGTAGTAATAACCGATTGGCTCAAACATTTGGTATGTGTGATTTTCTACACCGTAACCAAGGTTGATATCAGCAACTAATTTTACATGCGCTTTTGTGAAGGAATTTTGTGTATATCCGTCCATACCGCCAACTACTTTGCTGAAGTAAGCCAACTGGTCTGCATTTGCGATGATGAAAGGATCTTTCTCTGTACCTGTACCACTAGCAAAAGCAGTAGCAACAGTACCGTTCCAAGCATTCTCTGTATCAGCAACTAATGCAACCTCAGAGAATGAAGCAAGATAAAGTGTAACGTCGCCTGTTACCGCATCATACTCAAAGCTGTTATGTGTAGCCTCGCCGTTAACGGCAGTCATTGCAGTTGTTGTGCCGTTTTCTACGTGGTAAAGTGAGTAGTTACCGATATTAAGACCGCTAGGTAACATTTCCTTTACGTAAACCTTAATTGGAGCGGTGTTGTCATTTGCTACGCCCTCAATATGAATATCGTATGAAACCTTTTCTTCGTTATCCTCAAGCTTAATGTTAGCTTGGCTGTCCTTGATTTCCTTAACGGTAAGAGTTACCTCTTTAACTCCATCGTTAAGCTTTGTGCCTTGTGGAATAACCGCTAAAACGCCATCGTTATTTGTCTTTAACGTAACGTCGCTAACAGTTAAACCGTTTTCGGTAGTTACAGGAGCAGATACGCTACCATTAGAAGGCTTAACAACAGGCAAGTTGTTGTCCTTGTCAATAACTACCTTTTTGCCTTGAACATTTTCATAAATCGTATAGCCAACTGCAATGACTGTACCAATCATTAAAATGCACAAAGCAATCGCAAGAATACTGCGAAGTAAGTGTTTTTTCTTCATTGTCATTTTCTCCTTAAAGAATAAAAATTTTTTATATTATATCATACGCGATTAATTTAATCAACAATAATATGCAAAAATTTACAAATATTTTATTACTATAAAATTTGTTCTAAAAAAGTTGAAAAACACGAAAAAGTATGCTAAAATCAAAATGAAAAATCATAACAAAACGAGGTAGAAATGAAATCCATAAATTTTAGCAATATAAAAATCACAGGCGGCTTTTGGAAGGAAAGACAAGACTTAGTTAGAAATGTAACTGCAAAGGCAGTATATGACCGCTTTTACGAAACAGGCAGAATTGAGGTGTTTGATTTTGATAAGAAAACCTCTGTGCAGCCTCACATTTTTTGGGATAGTGATGTTGCAAAATGGATGGAGGGCGTAGCATATCTGCTAGCAGAAAAGAGCGAGCCGCACCTTGAAGCAATCGTTGAAAATCTAATTGACTTAATTGAAAAAAATCAGGATGAGTGTGGATATTTCAACATTTTTTACCAAACGGTAGAGCCGCAAAACCGCTTCAAATACCGCGATTGCCACGAGCTTTATTGCGCAGGACACTTAATGGAAGCCGCCGTTGCATATTACCAAGCAACAGGCAAGAAAAGATTTCTTGACTTAATGTGCAAATACGCCGACTATATTGAAAAACGCTTCAAAATTGACAGAGATACCGACTTTGCAACCCCAGGACATGAGGAAATAGAGCTTGCACTTGTAAAAATGTACGAGGTAACAGGCGAAAAACGATATTTAGAGCTTTCCAAATTTTTCGTTGATGAAAGAGGCAAAAAGCCTGAATTTTTAAACGATTGGTGTAAAGAAAGCTACCATCAATCCCATAAGCCCGTAAGAGAGCAAAGCGAAGCAGTAGGACACGCCGTAAGAGCCGTATATTTGTATAGCGCAATGGCAGATTTAGCTCTTCGCTACAATGATAAATCTCTTCTTGATGCCTGCGAAAAGCTTTTTGATGATATTGTAAACCACAAAATGTATATAACAGGCGGCATAGGCTCATCCAAGGCAGGGGAAGCATTTACAATCCCTTATGACCTACCGAACCTTATCGCATATACAGAAAGCTGTGCCGCAATCGGTCTTGTCCTTTTCGCACACAGAATGTTGCTTTTAACAAACGATGTTAAGTATTCCCATGTAATTGAAAGAGCGCTTTACAATGGCTTTTTATCATCATTTTCCCTTGATGGAAAATCATTTTTCTATTGTAATCCATTAGAGGTATTGCCATACCTTAAAGCCAGAGATGAAGAGCTAAATGAGAAAACAATCAGCATGCCAATCACAGAAAGAGTAGAGGTGTTTTTCTGCTCATGCTGTCCCCCAAACATTGTCCGCTTTGTTCCATCAATAGGTAATTATCTATACACCTACGACCAAAATGCAATTTATGTTCATCAATTTATGGAAAGCACCGCACAAATTAACGGCTTAACCATTGAACAAAAAACATCTTATCCACTTGATGGAAAAATCCAAATTACAGTAAAGGGCGGTAGCACCAAGCTCTGTGTCCGTATTCCTGAATATATTGATGAATATGAATGCAAAACAGAAAACGGCTACGCTGTATTCAATGTAAATGATGGCGAAACAGTAACGCTTAATTTTGAAATGAAGCCAACATTTATTGAAGCAAATCCGTTGGTAACCTTTGATAGTGGCAAGGTGGCAGTAATGCGCGGACCTATGGTTTACTGTCTTGAAGAGGTAGATAACGGCAAAAACCTTCGCGATATTCGCCTTGATAAAAATACCGAATTTACCGAATTTATCGACACATCACTAAACGCTTTATGCTTAGAGGCAGATGCATTTAGAAGAAAGCCAAGCAATAAGCTCTACGCCAAGCTATCAAACGAAAGAATTAAAATCAAAGCCAAGCTCATTCCATATTACACCTTCGCCAATCGCGGAGAAAGCGAAATGCTTGTATGGACTATGGTTGAGTAAATGAAGCTTCGCTTTAATTCATGACCAAAGGTCAATTTTATGCAACAATGTTGCAATTCATTCTTCATTAAAATAAGGAAATTCAACAATGTTTAACAAAATCGCACAGTATAGAGAATTAAAGAGTGGAGTAAAGCACTGCACCTTTAACCCAGACGGCCCCGGCGTTGTCCGTATTCACTTAATACCACCAAAATTCAACCTGTTCAAATCATCAAGCTACATTGTAATTTTAAATGGCTATTACCTTTTGCCGCTTGGTTATTCTTGGGCGGTTATGCTATCCAAGTTTATCAGCGAGGTGAATAAATTTGATGGCAAGCCTATTACCGATAGTGACTTTGAAGCTATATTTGAAAACACGGTAAATAAAACAAACAAAATTTACTCCGTAAATAAAGAAGACCTAAAAGAAGATCTTAAATATATGCTTGATGCTATTTTTAAAATAGCAAGGGGCGAAAAGCCTGACGCCGAAATTGACAAAATGTCAATAAGACTGTACGGAAAAAATATGCTTGCTCCACATAGAATGGATCTTATGATAAGTGCCATGAATGATGAAAACGGAAAATGGCAATGCAACCAAAAATGTATTTTCTGCTACGCATCAGGACAATGCCTTAGCAAAGCAAGGGAGTTATCTACACAAGAGTGGAAAAATGCTATTGATAAGTTAAAACAAGCAGGCGTGCCAATGATTACATTTACAGGCGGCGAGCCTACAATGCGTGAGGATTTGTGTGAGCTTATTGACTATTCCAAATGGTTTGTTACACGCTTAAATACTAATGGAGTGCTTTTATCCCCCACATTGTGTGAGAATTTAGCAAGAGCAAGCCTTGATAGTGTGCAAATTACACTATATTCAAGCGATGAAAGTGTTCATAATGTTTTAGTTGGAAGTGAGCATTTTAATGATACATTAAACGGTATCAAAAATGCAGTTTCCACAGGGCTTGATGTAAGCATAAATACCCCTCTTTGCAAGAAAAATAGTGACTACATATCCACTTTAAGGTTTGTTAGAGATTTGGGCGTAAAATTTGTTACAGTCAGTGGTTTAATTTGTACAGGTACGGCTGAAATTAACCACACCGAATATGACTTAACCTCAGATGAGCTATACGAAATCGTAAAGCAAGCAAAGGAATTCTGTAACGAAAACGGAATGGAAATAGATTTTACATCCCCTGGACTTATAGACAAAGAATTGCTTGAAAATCTTAATATGAATGTACCAATGTGTGGTGCTTGTCTATCCAATATGGCAATAGCCCCCGATGGCACAGTTATACCTTGTCAAAGCTGGCTAAGTGAAGGAAACGGACTTGGAAATATTCTCACAAGCAAATTCAAAAGCATTTGGCAAAATTCAAAATGCATAACCCTTCGTAATATGAATGATAACGAAGCATTATCCTGTCCATTCAGAAATAAAAATGGAAGGAAGTGTGAATAATATGGCAAGAAAAACCGTTGTAGATTATGATTTTTCAAAGGAAGAAATAAAAAAACGCAGGAAATTCCCTAAGCTCAGAGCGATTGCTCTTGGATGCTTAATCGCTTTTCAACTGCTTTGTGTGTTTATTGCATTTACATATGAGCCAAAGCCTGATGATAAAATTGACTGCTATGAAATCTATGTAGTGCCTAAGGATGATGGAACGCTTGATATTGAGTATAAAATCCGTTGGACTCCGCTTAAGGCGGGAGAACCGCTTACCTGGATATACATTGGCGTGCCAAATCCTGTTTACACAATTTTAGAATATTCTGACAATATTAAAAGCATAGACCGATATGTGGACGAAAATGATATGTGCCATATGGATATTGATTTTAAGGAAAAGCACAGAAATGGAGATACCTTTGAGTTTTATGTGAAAATCAATCAGCAATTTATGCTTTGCGAGGATAATGGCAGAAAATTTTATGAGCTTGTGCCTTGTTGGTTTAACCGAATTCCGGTGGAAAATTACAGATTTAATTGGTATAATAATGGCAAAATTGCAAGCTCCAATTACGACTACCTGAATAACGAATGGCTCACATGGGAAGGCTCGATGAACCCGGGGGAGTGTCGCTTATTAAGAGTTGATTATACAGAATTTAATAATGCTAACACAGTAAGATACAAAGAATTTGACAGTGATGGCGTATGGAATGCATTAGAAAGCGATAAATTTGCATGTCATGCTATTATGGGAGTTTTGATTTTTATATGTCTAATCATTGAGATTATTATGCTTGATTGCTTTGTTTCTTATTATCGTGGCAGAGGATTTTTCCGCGGTTATGGCCATCCTATGTATATTTACGGCAGACCAAATCCTAAATATGAGGATGCTGCCATAAAGCATAATGCTTCCCACGGTGGCAGAAGCCACGGCAGTGGTGGTGGATGTGCGTGCGCCTGTGCATGTGCCTGTGCTTGTGCTGGCGGTGGCAGAGCAGGATGCTCACAAAAGGATACATTCAAATCAAATTCCACAGAAATTTAAAAAGAAAAGGTGAAGCTAAAATTTAGCCTCACCTTATTTTTTTACATATACACACTTTAAGCTTTCAAGACAAAAGCACCCTAAAATTCCGTTTTGCCATGCACCAGTATCTAAATGGATTTTGTAAAAATCCTTAATACTGTTACCAGCACAATTTTCTCTCTTATAAGCGGTGATTTTACCGTTTTCTGCCACCGTGTGTCCGTAAAACACACATTTTTCACTGTTATGGATAATATCCTCATCCTTAAAACGTCTATCAAAAATAAATTGCTCCTCACTAACCTTATCAAGAGGTAGGAGATTTTTATTTTCATCAAGAGGAATTCCTGCATGCACGCAAATAAAATCATCTGCTTCAATATAGTATGGCAGCATATCAAGATAGTCAACCATATCCCAAGTAAGCTCGCCTGCCTCATCAAAAAAGAACTCACGAAGACAATTAAGCACCACATCAAAATCAGTAGGGGATTTTTCCATAATGGAATGATAAAATTTTATAAAATTCCTATCGTGATTACCAATCACACAGTAAATATTTTTCATGGAGCTAATAAGCGCAAGCAGCTTTAAAGAGCCGTCTCCCTTTTCTAAAATATCTCCGCATACATACATAGTGTCATTTTCACTAAAATGTATTTTGTCAATCAAAGCGCAAAAAAGCTCATATTCTCCATGTAAATCAGATACAAAGTAAGTCAAAATATCACCTCAACCTAAGTATATCATAAAAGAATAATATTTTCAATTAAATGTTGACTGCTTTGTAAAGTTATGTTAAAATTAAGCTGTAAATCTTTTTTTAGGAGAGAAAAATATGTTATTTAGCAGAAAACCAAAGGAATTAGTAATTGAAAACGGAGTATTGGTTGAATACAATGAGCAAAATCCACTATACGCTCCAAATATCGTAATACCCGCAGGAGTGAGAGAAATAGGAAGCTGTGTATTCCAATCACAGTCAATAGATGGCGTAACCTTCCCTTACGGACTTGAAAAAATCGGAAGCTCAGCTTTTTATGATGTGTGGGGATTAACCTCTGTTAATATTCCTGCGACTGTTAGGGTGGTTGGAGAAAGCGCATTTCATGAGTGCAGAGACTTAACCACCGTTGTTTTCTCCGGTAGCAATACTCAAATCGGATATGCCGCATTTGAAGGATGTGAAAACTTAAAAAACATCAGCTTGCCACAAAATCTAAAAACAATCGCACCATCACTATTCCGTTACTGTTATAGCTTAACATCTGTAACAATTCCTTCAACAGTTGAGGATATCGGCGGATTTGCATTTACCCATACGGGACTTAGAAGCTTAGTAATTCCAACTAGCGTAAGGCGTATTGCATGCGAGGATCTTTTTGCAGGAAGTGATAAGCTTGAAAGGTTGGTTTTACCTTCTGGCTTCAAATGCTATGAGCATATGATGGGCATAAACAAAAGATGTATCGTTACATATCATTAAAGAAAAAGCAATCCGTCAAAATCGGATTGCTTTTTCTCTATTTTAATCTTTCAACCAAATACGGAATAGTATTTTCAAACATAGTGCCGTATTTATGCTCATTTGCATATGGAACTGTGTCCTTAATGCATTTTACGGTAAAGTCAACGGCAAGCTCAAGTGCTTTTTTGTGTCCTAATCCGCGAACTAAGCCACCCACAAACACGCTTGCAAATGTGTCTCCTGTGCCGTGGAAGCTCATTGGAACATTTTCGTTAAAGTAGGAATAATATGTGTCGCTTTCGCTATCGTAGTAAACTGCGCCTTGCTTATCCTTTTCAAAGGAAATACCTGTTAAAACCGCTTTTTTGCAGCCCAAGGAGCAGAGCTTTTTAAGCATATTTTTAATGTAGCTTTCATCGTAGCTTTCAGTATAGGGAACGCCAAGCATAAATGAAGCCTCTGTTATATTTGGCACAATAATATCCGCCTTAGCGCAAAGTCGCGCCATATGTGATGGAAAATCACTATCAAATCCCGTGTAAAGCTTGCCCTTATCTGCCATAGCAGGGTCAACGAAAACAATAGTATTTTCCTTTTTGAAATCACCAATAAAATCAATAACGGAATTTATTTGTTCAACCGAGCCTAAATATCCTGTATAAATCGCATCAAATTCTATATTGTATTTTTTCCAATGCTCTGCAATTTTTGAAATATCATCGCTTAAATCACGGAATGTAAAGCCCTCAAATCCACCTGTATGAGTTGATAAAATTGATGTAGGAATTATAGCACATTCAACCCCCATTGATGAAATAAGCGGAAGAGCAACCGTTATTGAACACTTGCCAAAGCAAGAAATATCTTGAATAGTTACGATACGTTTCATAATATCACGCTTTCTTGAAAATTTATGCATTGATTATACAATTATATGAAAAAAAAGTCAAGTATCTGCTAAAATTTTTCCAAAAAACTTGACATATATAAATTATAGTGCTAAAATATATGCAATATTTTATATTATATTTAAGGCAGGTAAAAAGATGAAAAAGACATTATTTGAAGGCGTAGCAACCGCCCTTGTAACTCCAATGAATAAGGACGGCAGCATAGATTATAAAGCACTTGATGCATTAGTAGATTGGCAAATTGAACAAGAAATTAACGGTCTTGTAGCTTGTGGTACAACAGGCGAGGCTTCAACTCTTACCGATGATGAGCATAGAAAGGTAATTCAAAGAGTTGTTGAAAGAGCTAACAAGAGAGTTCCTGTTATTGCAGGCACAGGTAGTAACGACCTTGACTACGCTTTATCACTTACAAAGCATGCTTGCGATGTTGGAGCAGATGCAGTTTTAACTGTAACTCCATATTATAATAAGGCTACCCAAGCAGGTCTTATTCATATGTTTAATGCTCTTGCTGACCATAGCACAGCACCTGTTATTTTATACAATGTGCCATCAAGAACAGGCGTTAATATTGAGCCTGCTACATATAAGGCACTTATGAATCATGAAAACATTATCGCTATTAAGGAAGCTAACGGTAACATTAGCAAAATCGTTGAAACAATGTCATATGTTCATGAAAACCTTGATATTTACAGCGGTAACGATGACCAAATCGTGCCAATTATGTCACTTGGCGGCAAGGGTGTTATCTCAGTTGTATCTAACCTTTTACCAAAGGAAACTGTTCAAATGTGTAAATATGCATTAGAGGGCAACTATGGCGCTGCTGCAAAAATGCAATATAATTTACATGCACTTATTGATAGCCTATTCTGTGAGGTAAACCCAATTCCAGTAAAAGCTGCAATGGCTAAAATGGGCTATGGCACAGATACACTCCGTTTACCACTTACATCTATGACCGAGGCTAATCGCGAAAAGATGTTTAAGCTTATGAGAGAGCAAGGAATTAACATATAATGATTAAGGTATTAGTACACGGCTCAAACGGAAAAATGGGCGGTCATGTTTTAGAGGCTATTTCTAAAAGTGATACCTGTGAGCTTTTCTGTGGCGTTGACAAAATGTCAAACGGCAACGAAAGCTACACCTATTATTCCGATTTTGACAAAATTAAGGACAAGCCAGATGTTATAATTGATTTTTCATTCCATACAGTAGTTAAGGATGTGCTTGACTACGCTGTAAAAGCTAATGTGCCTGTGGTAGTAGCTACAACAGGTCTTAACGATGAGGAAAAATCATATGTAGCAAAGGCTTCAAGCAAGGTCCCTGTGTTTTTATCAGGCAATATGTCAATAGGAATTGCAACACTTTGCGAAACTGCAAAAAGAGTAGCAAGCGCATTTCCAAATGCGGAAATTGAAATTGTGGAAACACATCACATAAGAAAAGCAGATGCTCCAAGCGGAACTGCTTTAATGCTTGCTGATAGCATAAAGGATGTAAGACCAAATGCAAAATATGTTTTTGGAAGAAGTGGTATGTGCAAGCGCGAAAAGAATGAAATCGGTATTCATGCACTTCGTATGGCAAATATCGTTGGTATTCATGAGGTGTATATTACCACCGATACTGAGCAAATCCTACTTAAGCACACTGCATTTGATAGAGCCCTCTTTGCTGATGGCGCTATCAAGGCCGCAGAGTATTTAGTAGGCAAGGAAGCGGGAATTTACACAATGAAGGATATTTTCAAAAATTGAAAATATCAGCTGTTAGCCGCTAGCAGTTAGCGGTCAGCGAACTTGATAAACGCCTTACTAACATATACATAAATTGTGCAAATAAATTTATAGTGGATTGTTTGTTTGCCCATATACAAAATAATCGCAAGGTAACTGCTGACGGCTGACCACTGACGGCTGACGGCTATGAACGAATTTATGAGTGAACTTCTACACGAAAATCTTGGCATAAGTGGCGATAATTTAACATTTGCAGGCTACGATACGGTTGAGCTTGCAAAAAAATATGGCACACCGCTTATGCTTCTTGATGAAAATAAAATAAGAAAAACAATGCGTACCTATAAAAACGCAATGAAAAAGTATTTTGGCGAAAAATCCTGTCCGTTGTTTGCATCAAAATCGCTTTCCTTTGTGGGAATGTACCAAATTGCAAAGGAAGAGGGTATTTGCACCGATATTGTTTCAATTGGCGAGCTTTATACTGCCATTAAGGCAGGCTTCCCACTTGAAAATGCATTTTTTCACGGTAACTGCAAAACAGACAGCGATATAAAATTTGCCATTGAGCAGGGAATCGGCTTCTTTATCGTTGATACCTACGATGAGCTTTACGCCATTGATAAAATTGCAGGCGAGCTAAACACAAAGCAAAAAATTCTATTTAGAATTACACCGGGCATTGACCCACATACACACCAAGCAATTTCAACAGGCAAGGTTGATAGTAAATTTGGCACAGCCATTGAAACAGGACAAGCCTTTGAAATTACTAAAACCGCACTAACTCTAAAAAACATCGACCTTCGTGGCTTCCATTGCCATATCGGCTCACAGATATTTGAAATTGAACCATTTTGCGATGCTGCCGATATTATGATTTCATTTATCGGTGATATTAGAGAAAAATTAGGCTATACCGCAGAATACCTAAACCTTGGCGGTGGCTTTGGCGTAAGATATGTGGAAAGCGACCCACATATAGATTATTCCGATAATATACGCCGTATTTCCGAGCATATAAACAAATACTGTGTTGAAAATAATCTACCATATCCTGTTATTTTAATGGAGCCCGGCAGAAGCATTGTTGCCGACAGTGGTATGACAATTTACACAGTTGGCTCAGTTAAGGAAATCACAGGCTATAAGAACTACGTTGCTATTGATGGCGGAATGAGTGATAACCCAAGATACGCGTTGTATCAGTCCGCCTACACAGTTCTTTGTGCAAACAAAATGAACGAAAAAGCCAACTACGTATGCACAATCGCAGGCCGCCTTTGTGAAAGCGGCGACCTTATCCAAGAGGACGTAACAATTCCAAAGGTGCAAAGAGGCGATAATATCGCAGTTTTAGTAACAGGCGCATATAACTATTCAATGGCGTCAAATTACAACAGACTTCCACGCCCTGCCGTTATTTTGCTTGGAGAAACCGACAGAGTTGCAATTAAGCGTGAAAGCTTTGATGATGTGTCTAGATTAGATGTTTTACTTTAAAATGCTTAATCGGCTAAATTCCCTTGCATGGAAAATTTAGCTTATGATGTCTTGACATCAATTCCAAATTGTGCTATAATACTGCACGGCAAAATTTAGATTAATAATTTGAAATGGAGATAAACAAAATGAACAACAAGGTAATCGTTGAAACAAGCGCAAGACACGTACATCTTGCAAAGGAACATGTTGACATTCTTTTCGGTGAGGGTCATGCTCTTACATTTAAGAAGGACTTAAGCCAACCGGGTCAATTTGCTTGCGAGGAAAGAGTAAGCATCGTAGGTCCTAAGAATACAATCAAGAACGTTATCGTTCTTGGTCCAGAAAGAAAAGCATCACAGGTTGAGGTTTCCTTAACAGATGCAAGAACTCTTGGCGTTACAGCTCCGGTTAGAGAGAGCGGCGATGTTGCAGGCTCAGGCGCTTGCAAATTAGTTGGTCCATGCGGCGAGGTTGAATTAGCTGAAGGCGTTATCGTTGCAAAGCGTCATATCCACTTTACACCGGACGAGGCTGCTGAAGCTAACGTAAGCGACAAGGAAATCGTTATGGTTAAGGTTGCATCTGAGGGCAGAACAACAATTTACGACGATGTAGTAGTAAGAGTACATCCAAACTTCGCAGCTGCTATGCACATTGACACAGACGAATCAAACGCTGCAATGGCATTTGGTCAAATCTACGGCGAAATCATTAAGAAATAATTCTAAAAATGCAACCATTTCGGTTGCATTTTTATTTAGCCGTTATCAGCCAGCAGTTAGCAAATTTGATGATTGTAATTATTTTAAAAATTTAAATATTTTGTCATAATTTGCTGTTATATTATTGAAATTTTGGTAATAATATGGTAAGATATATCTAAGCATAGTTAAGCTATGCTACATATTTTTTTAGGAGGAATTATGAAAAAATTCTTGGATCTTCTTGGCTTTGATGCCGAAAAGAAGCAAACCTCTGTTAAAACAGAAATCGTTGCCGGTATAGTTACGTTCCTTGCAATGGCTTACATTTTAACAGTAAACCCTGCACAAATTTTAGTAGGTGCAAATCAGGCTTATTGGCCATCCGTGTTTATCGCAACAGCTCTTGGCGCGATAATCGGTACAATGTTAATGGCATTCGTTGCTAAAATGCCACTCGCTCAAGCATCAGGTATGGGTCTTAACTCATTACTTGGCGGTCTTATTGCTATTTGGGCGGCAGGAACATACGGCGTTGTGTTCACAATCGGACAAGCATTCGCAATGGTTCTTATCTCAGGCTTAATCTTCTTAGCTCTTTCACTTATCAAGATTAATGGCAAGACCTTCCGTGAACTCGTATTTGACGGTATGCCTGTTGCAGTAAGAAGCGCAATTTCAGTTGGTATCGGTCTTTTCATTGCATACATCGGTTTCCAAAACGCAGGTGTTATCGTTCAAAACGACTATACACAGGTTGGTTTTGTTGACTTTACAAATTGGGGCGAGCAAATCGTTAACGACGGTAACCCACCAAGCTTTGCTGCAAAGACAGCAGTAGTAGCTTTAGTTGGCTTATTCTTAATCGCTATCCTTGACAAGCTTAAGGTTAAGGGCTCAATTATTTTCGGTATTATCGGCGCTACAATCGTTGGTATTCCTCTCGGTGTTACTGACTTATCTGTTCTTGCAGGTAACGGTGGTGTTTCATGGAAGTTCTGGGAAAACTTCGCTAACTTCTTCGGCGGTGAAAACTCAGTATTCCTTTCATTCACATCAGTATTTAAGGATGGCTTCCCAGCAGGCTCAGTGTTTACTGTAATCATGGTTATTATCACAATGTGTATGATCGACATGTTCGACACAATGGGCACAATCGTTGGATGCTGCGGCGGTAACAGAATTCTTTCTGATGAAAACAACAAGCCACACAACTACGGCAAGATCATGATTTGTGATGCAGTTGCAACAGTTTCTGGCGCATTACTCGGTACATCAACAGTTACAACTTTCGTTGAGTCTGGTGCAGGCGTATCTGCAGGTGGTAGAACAGGTCTTACAGCATTTACAACTGCTTGCATGTTCTTCCTTGCTATGTTTGCTATGCCACTTTTTGCAGTTATTCCATCTGCAGCAACAGCAGCGGCTCTTATCTACGTTGGCGTTCTTATGATGAAGAACAACGTTAAGAACATTGACTTCTCAACAGCTATCAATGCAACTTCTGCATTCTTAACAGTTGTAGTTATGGTTCTTTCATACTCAATCACTAAGGGTATCGGTATCGGTCTTCTTGCTTACACAATTATGTCTGCTATCACATACTTAGTAGAGCTTATTATCGCATCTGTAAAGAAGACAGAAAAGCCAAAGTGGGAAGTTTCAGTAGTTACAATCGTAGTATCATTACTATTTGCACTCTACTTCTTCGTACCGGTTGCTTAATTTACAATAAACACAAAAACACAGTCCGAGGACTGTGTTTTTTATATTCATTATTTTGGTAAAAATATGGAAATTCGTTTTAAAAATATGCTATAATGTAAAAAACGAATAAAGAGGTGATATATTTGTTTTGCAGATTTTGTGGAAAAACTGTTTTAGATGATAGTGTATTTTGCTCGTACTGCGGTAAAAAATTAGTTGAAATCATAGAAGAAAATCAATCAATAAATTTTGATTTCAGCTCACTAGATGGGGCAATTAGCATTGATAAGGAATATCAAGCAACCTTAAGTAAGGCTCGCGCCTTTGCAATAACAGAAAAGTATCAGCAAGCAATGGAAATCTATACAAAAATGATTGATGATGACCCCACCGATATAAACGGATATATAGGCTGTATAAGAGTTGCCTCTAAAAATTTTACTGACATTAACGGATACTTCTATTTTAAAAATGAAAACCAAGCCACAACAGGCTATTATGTATCAAAATCAATCGAAACTTTTAAAAAGCTTTTGGGCGGAGCGCACATAAACGATAAGGAATGTGAAGAATTTATAAAAAAATATGATGAGCATATAAAAACGCAGGAAAAAGCTCGTTTAGAACAAGAAAAAGCTCAGCGCGAGCTTGAAAAGCAAAGACAAGAGGCGCGAGAAAAGCAAGAAAAGCAAAGACAGGCAGAGATTGAAAGAAAGCAAAGAGAAGAGGAAGAGGCTATAAGAAGAAAGCCCGATGACTTTAAGGAAGCACTTTTAGTTGGCAATGAAGCAATAAGACAAAAAAATCTTGACACAGCCTATAAGGCTTATGCAATTGCATTAAATCTTGCCAGTGAGCTTGAAATAGAGATGCCGGATGGCTTTTTAGAAAACATTTCAAAAGCATGTGAAAATCATGAAAAAGAAGCAATGCGCAACCCAAAATTGTTGAATTATTTAAGACCGATTGCGGCTAAAGGCAATATAACCGCTCAATGCTTGCTTGGTAGAATTAATTACCTTGGTGAAAATCAATTAGAAGGGCTAAGATGGTATAAGGATTTAGCAAATAAAGGTGTTGCTGAAGGACTCTTTTATATGGGCGAATCAATCCAAAATAAGATTAATGGTCTTTCATCATATAGTGGAAACTACGAAAACGCCAAGAAGGAGCTTTATTTACAAGCATATTTTTGGTATAAGCAAGCTTATGACAAGGGCTACACCCCTGCTATTGAACGAGTGGCATGGTATAACCGCTACGGCTTAGGCGTTGCGAAAAATATTTCATTTGCATTAGAGCTATATAAAAGGATAAACAACTATGATGAGGTTGCAAAAATATATCATTACGAAATCAAAAATATGAATGATGCAATTTATTGGTATAAGCTAGCTAATAAAAGCTTTGAAATTGCTAAAATATACGAGGGGCAAGGCAGAAAAAACGAAGCTATTGAGTATTACAAAAAATGTATAGGTGGAGAGGGCTACTATTCCGACCAAGCCCAAAAGGCTGTGGCTAGATTGCTCTACGGTACTCAAAACTAAATAGTAAAAATAAAAACGGAAATTGTAAAATTTC
Organism: Eubacteriales bacterium; assembly: GCA_045127235.1. Taxonomy (GTDB): domain Bacteria; phylum Bacillota; class Clostridia; order Oscillospirales; family CAG-272; genus RGIG2000. The sequence continues at coordinate 26,222 of JBGVPY010000046.1, read as the reverse complement.
CGTTTTTTATATTATAGTATCAGCTAATCAACAATTAAGTTTAGCGCCTTAGGAATAATGCCGATTTCAACCTCGTTTTCATCAAATATTTCGCCATCAGCGCAAACGCTTCCACAGCCAATAACCTTAATTCCTACACACTTTTTGTAAAGAACATATTTTTTAAACTTTTCAACCACCTCGCCTGTGGCAGAGTTTACAAAAGAGCCCTTTTTGTAGTCAGCCACTAAGCCAACAAATGTAGGAATAGATACATTCTTAACTAGTGCAACATCAATTAAGCCGTCATTATATTTAGCCGCAGGTGCAGCCTTAAAGCCACCGCCATAATAACAGCAGTTGCCTGCCGCAATAAGCAAAAATTTATCTTGAATAATTTCCTGAGAGCCATCTGCATATGTTATTGTAACAATGGCGTCCATAGGCTTTTTGTTGAAAATTTCCCCTGCAACACCAAATGTGTAAGCAAGCTTGCCAGGAATGAGAGGGCTTTTTTTGATTTTCGTTGTACGCTTAACAACAGAACAATCAAATCCCATGTTGATTACATTAGCAGCATATCTGCCATTAAAGGTTAATATATCAATTTCTGTTTCGCCCTTGAAGCCATCAAAGGTTCTTACAAAATCATTTCCACTACCAATAGGCACAACCTTCAGGGATGCTCTGTCAGCGCAACCGCTATCCATAAGCGCGTTTACCGCCTTGAAAACAGTGCCATCTCCACCATATACGGTAAAGCAAGTATCGGGATTTTCCTGACAGGATTTTTTTATAAATTCGCTTGTGTCAACTGATGACTCTGACATATAAACAAAATCACTACCGCTAAGACTTTCCTTAACCTTTTTAGCAGTACCCTTGCCTGCAAATGGATTAAGAATATGCATTACCTTCTTGATTTTTCTTTTTATGGTCTTCTTTTCTTCCATAATATTACCCTTCCTTAAAATAGGAAATTAGCTAATTAGCCATTCTATTAGGTCAGTTTCCTCAAAAGCTCTGTCCCAACAGTTGTGGGATAAATCATCATAAATTGTAAATTCAACATTTCCGCCTTGAAGCTTAATGGAATTAACCATTGCCTCGCTTTGTGAAAGCGGCACAATGTCATCTTTTCTGCCGTGATAAACTCTTATGGGAATATCCTTAACATACCAAGCGCGCCAATTCATTCCACCGCCGCAAAGAGGTGCGATTTTGTGGAAACGATGGGACTCAGATAATGCAAGCTCCCAAGTACCAAAGCCGCCCATTGAAATACCGCATAAGGAAATAAGACTCTTGTCAATGGGGTATTTTTCGCAAATTTCGTCAATTAAACCGTAAACCTCATTTTTAAAGTCGATCCAAGTTTTTTCTTGTGGACATTGAGGAGAAACGGTAAATACCTTTAAGCCGTGATATTCATTATCATTTGTAAAAAGCTTAGGCACACAGTAGCATTTAAGCAAATCTAAATTTTCTCCGCGCTCTCCCGCTCCATGCAAGAAAACAATAAGCGGATATTTCTCATTTTCATTTATACTGTTAGGAGTTGTCAAAATATAACCAAGCTGACTTAACTTAGTTACCTTTGATTCGCTCTTAAAATAATTTGTCATAATATACCTCTAATATTATATTCTCTTGCTATTTTACCATATTTTTTATGTTTTGTCAATATAAATAGGGTATCTACCCGCACGGACAGGGGACGGGGGCGTGTCCGTGAAATCAAATATCTAATCTCGCTAACTGCTAACGGCTATGAGCGTAGCGAACCAAAAAAGCCCTGCTTTTTAGCAAGGCTTAGGTTTTTGAAAATTGAATGTTATATAAAAATCAATTGTGTAATCTCGCTAACCGCTAACGGCTATGAGCGTAGCGAATACTACTTAATAACAATAGTATTCATACTCTGCTTAGGTAAAAGATAGTTTTTACCCATAATTGTGATAGTTTCATCAAACTCATATGGATTATAGCATTCAACTATATAGCTGCCGTCTGGATTTTTGAACGCTGAGCAGTTTGAGGAATATTCGCCCTTTAATTCAACATATTTTGCCCCACGCTTAATATAGTGTGAAAAATGCTTCATAAGATAGTATTCAGGAGTAAATACGCCCTTGCCGTCATTTACGGAAATAAGTGAGTTTTGTGTCCAACCCCATGTTGAAGCACCATCGCCCTCAAGAGCAATATTCCAATAAACGTAAGCAGATGCACCAAATCGGAAATAATGGCGCATAAGTCTGAAAATATACATCGTTCTTTCCCAGGTATTCTTACCATCGCCACATTCGCTTTCAGTTTGGATAAGCTCAAGGTCTGGATAATCATCTCTTGTCTGAGGTAATGCAAATTTACCTGCCCATTGATAGCCAACACCCTTAATGTACTTTCTTGCTTCCTTGTTTTGCATAGCCAAGCCAAGATAATGATAATACTGTGTCCAACCATATCTATGGTCGTTTTCAGGACCGTTTATTGTACCGTAAAAAATGTCAACATTCTCATTTTCAAGGGCAGGACCAAGATAACCGCCAATAAAATCAGCAAGCTCATCTCCGCGCCATACACATGATGGGAAAACCTGATTTGAGCAAGGCTCATTTTGTGGATGAATATGAATAATAGGCACTCCTGCCTTATGATATGCTTGAACATACTTCTTAAAATAGAGCGCGTATGCTTTTAAATTTTCCTCGGTTTTGTTAAAAACGCCGTTACTGTATGTATTATGTGTCTTAAACCATAGAGGAGGACACCAAGGAGAAGCAAACATTTGCATATCCTTTTGACGCTTAACACCCTCTAAAATAAGTGGTAAAAGATTTTCCTCATCTCTTGCAATAGAGAAATTCTTCATTTCATAATCGCCTGGTGTTTCATTGTAGCTATAAAAGCTTGTGGCAAAATCACTAGCACCGATAGGTGTACGGCAGTAGTTGAAGTTTGCCCCGTCCCCTGAAAACAGTTCATCTAAAAATGCTTTTTTCTCTTCCTTGTCAATCTTATTTAATGCAATCGCGCCAAGCTCACTAAAGCAAGTACCAAAACCACGAATTGTCTGCACCTCGTTACCAAAGGTAAGCACATGTCCTTGATTTGTAACTTCCTTACCATCTTGCCAATATGAATTTTCTGTACTTGTAATAATCATTTTTTGCACTCCTGTGTAGTAAAAATTCTAACAAGATTATTTTACTATAAATTTACTGTAATTTCAATATGTAATATAAAATTATATTGCATTTGGAAGCTTTAAATGATATAATCAAAATGTAGTAATGCAAAAATCTATAAGGAGAGATATATGAAAAGAATAATTACTGTATTTATAATGGCAATCGCACTGCTTACAGTGTTTACCGTTGTAGCGTCAGCTAAGGAAATTAGCGCAGGCGATACGTTTACGCTAAAATACGACGCAGGCGATAAGAAAGCAGGAGACGCTCTTGCGCTTATGCAGGACGGAGAAGGACTTATTTGGTATGTAAACAGCGAAAATAAGCTTGTTTCCGTTAAAGCATCAGAGGTAACGTTAGTTTTTGAAGCACAAAATCAGCCATATACACCGGTAGGTAAGCTTCCTGCCCATAACGGAGCAGAATGCTTAAAAGCAATCAAGGTAGGTGACACTGTAATCCAAGATATAGGTGGAGTAAAAAACATTGTTTGTGCAAACATGCAAGGTCTTTCATTTGGATATCTTTATTCAAGCAATAAATCATCACTATTTTCCGCAAATAGCAATCTTCAATGCTTATATTTACCAAATACTCTAAAGCGTATCGCCGAATACGGCTTTTATAACTGTGATAAGCTTTCAGAGTTTGATATGGGTACTAGCGTTGAAATTATTTGGGAGGGCGCATTTTCAGGACTTAAGTCGCTTGAAAAAATCAGCCTTTCTAATACTGCACTTTACGTCGGTAACTTTGCATTTAAAGGCTCAACGTCACTTAAGGAAATCCGCTTAGGCGAAAGCATGCAATATATTGCCGATAGAATATTAGATAGCACGGGCGAAAATCTTATTGACCTATACGTGCCTACAACTGTAACAACATTTGCAGCACCGTATAATAACCATATAACGATTTTCTTTACAGGCAGTCTAGAGCAAGCGCAAAGCAAGCTCCCTACTTTTAACGTTGTTAAGTACACCTATAAATCATACAGCGATTTTGACGGCACAAGAACAACGGAAGCTTTAAAGTGGTATGCATATTATGACGTAACCGTTTGCGATGCATTCTATGGCGGAGTACATAATATAGAGGACGATGGCGATTGCACAACGGCGGTAATATGCTCAAGATGTGAAAAGACAATAATTGAAGCAAAGAAAAACCACGATCTTTCAACAGCCATTACGTATTCAAGCTTTATGCTAGAGGGCGAAAAAGCAGAAAACTGCGCAGTATGTGATTATAAAGTATCATCTTCATTATCTCCAATCTTTACAACAAAGGGATATTCTGTTCCTGAAAACGGCGATGGCGAGCTTGCAATCTCCTTTGCTGTTGACAAGGAAGCGTTGGCGGAATATGAATATTACAATAGCGAAAGCTTAAAATATGGCGCATTTGCAATAGCGTATAAAAATATCACAGATGATGAAATTATAGACACAGACTCCGCTGTAATTGCTGAGGTGGAAAGAAGCTATGCTTCATTTGAAATGAAAATAACAGGCTTTGAGACCGAAGCACAAAGGGCGGCTGAAATTTCATTTGGCGCATATGTTATAGACAAAAATGGAAAAGTATCATATCTCCAAGCGGGAGAGCCAACCGATGGAAATAAGTTTTCATATGTTACATATAATTTAATTACCAACAAATAATATGCATAACTTACAAAAAGCACTCGCAAATCGAGTGCTTTTTTACTTCTTATTTGGTTAAATTGATAATTTTTCCAAGCTGTGTAAAAAAGCTTTGATTTTCTTATTTTTTTATGATATAATTACAATGTATAACTATACAATAAATTTAAAGGAGTAAAAAATGAAAAAAAGATTTTTAATTGCAATGTTTGTTGTAATATGTATGTCCCTTTTAGTGGTTGCAGCATCTGCCGCAGCGCCAATTCCACAAAAGCCAACTCTTGATGTTGATTTCGGTACAGTTACAACAATCGATGGCTTTACACCGCCATCACAGCTCTATGTGAACACTACACAAAGAGTTTTATTAGTAGATGAAGAAGGTAACTATGTTACATATCCAACATACTATATCACAAAGGATTCTACAACCTTTGAGGTAGATTTCAGTAAATTTGATGGAAAGTATTCAAATGCATCTATTGTAATGCTTGAAATTCCAAATGGCGTAACAGCACTTCCGGATAGATATTTTAATAGAGGAAGGTTTGACTCCTGTATTTCTGTTCAAATTCCGGGAACTGTAACAAACTACGGTAAGGAGTTATTCTCAAAGAACAATGCTATCAAGGTTGTTGAATTTCTCGATGGCACTGAGCCTGTTACAATAGGAGATTCAATGTTTGGCGGTGGCTATCATAACGGTAGTGAATCTCGTGTATGGAGCTTGCTTTATGTAAAGTTTCCAAATAACCTTGTTTCAATAGGAAATAATACATTTAGTAAGGCTACTGCTTTAAAAACTGTTATTTTAGGCAACAACCTTGAAAAAATCGGCGCTGGATTTTTTGGAGAGTGTTTCGCAAGTGGTTCTGAAAAATTTGTTTATGTTTCTAGTAAGTTTTTTGCTAATGCAAACGATATGTCCAATAATGTGTTCGGTGATGTTAGTCAATGGAATAATAAACAAATTAACATAAAGCTTTGCTACACAGGAACTCTTGAACAAGCAAAAGCTTTTATAGAAGCAGGAAAGACATTACAAAAAGGCTATATTTACGACAACGCATATTATTTTGATGCAAGCACATATAATTACGAAACCGACAGAGTTGGCGGCTACAACAATATTTCAATTATTTACAACTTTGGCAAATGCGATGCATTCTATAACGGCGTACATAACACAGTTAAGCAAAACGCTTGTGTTGAAGCATGCACAAACTGTGGTCTTGGTGTAATTGAACACGCAGATGCTAATGCGGAAAATATTACTTTAACATATGCAAACGGCTTAGGCAATGCAGGTGTAAGAAATACTGTATGTACAAATGCAGGCTGTGGCTATAAATTAACAGAGCAAACAGAAGCAATTTTCCAAACAGAGGGATATTCAATTCCTGAGGACGGAAGAAGCGAATTAGTAATATGCTATGTTGTTGATAAATCTCTTTTAGCTGAATATGAAAAATTAAATAGCGTTGCTTATACCTACGGCGTATTTGCAATAGCAGCTAACAACATTGAAAATAATGAAATTATCGATACAGATAAGGTTGTAATGGCAGAGGTAGAAAGAAGCTATGCTTCCTTTGAAATGAAGCTTTCAGGCTTTGATACTGTTGAAAAGAAGAATGCAGAGCTTGCATTCGGCGCATACATTGAAGATAAAAACGGCAATATCGTTTATATCCAACCGGGCATCTTAAATGAAAACGAAAAATATTCATTTATAACCTACGATACGATTTATAATAAAGCAGCATAATAAAAAAGCTCTCAACCAAACGGTTGAGAGCTTTTTATATTCGATTATGCTAAATTTAATAATGTCTAATAATACCGCAAAGCTCGCCACATTCTTTGCGAGTGGCAAGTCTAATTATTCCGTTTTTTACTAATATAAAAAGTGAATAGCTTGAAAAAATATCCTCGCCGTAGCAAAATGGCTCATAAACATTATATCCGTCCCATTTGATTGATTTTCTTATGCTATCATATCCGTGATTTTGCGCAAATCTTTTAACCTTTTCTTCCATTTTTAAAATTCCTTTCTTAGCTTTAAAATATGTAACTAGGGTTGAATTCTGATGTGATTATATCATTAAATTGATTTTCTATCAATAGATAGCTGTACTTAAAATGGTACACGACGTCTATAATTGAAGCTTTATTTTACATTTTATTAGGTGTACTAATTACGGTACATAGCTTCATTGACTCTGATGTTAAAAAGTGATAGTATATGAGTGTAATCAAAAACTTAAATAAAGAGGATATGAAAATGAAAAGAACAAAGAATTTAAGCTACGAAAAGGTAACAGGCTGTTCACTTAAGGGCGGCGACTATTTTGAAATTTTTTATTACAATAACGATAACGAAGCATGTGCGAAAAAGGATGCAACACGCTGCATAATCTATGAAAAAATGAATAACGGCTCTTTAGTGCATACCATTTACTCAGCTTTATAAAAGTCTTGATTTTAGTACAATGCTATGATATAATATATTTATCTAATATTTATAGTGAGGTGCTAAGAATATGAATCCAGAGCATTCAAGAAAAATCAAGCTACTTAAATTATGGGAGCTATTAAATCAGGAAACTGATGAAAAGCATCCTATGGGAACTCAGACCATTATTAAAAAATTAGGCGAGCAGGGTATTGAGGTTGACAGAAAAATTTTATATAGAGATATTGAATTGTTAAATGAAAATGGATACGAGGTGCTTTGCAATCGCTCTACAAGTAATCAATATTATGTAATGGACAGGTCCTTTGATACAGCCGAGGTGCGCGTTCTTATGGATGCAGTACAGGCGGCAGCATTTGTAACCGAGAAAAAAACAGAGGTTTTACTTGATAAGGTATCTAATCTTGCAGGAAGTAAGCGAGGCGAGGTTTTAAAGGACAATATTACGAAGTTCAGCACCGTAAAAAGCACTAATGAAAATATCTACTATTTGATAGACAGTATCATTGATGCCATAGAGGATGGTAAAAAAATTCGTTTTAACTACTTCGATTATGGACTAAAAAGAGAAAAGATATTCAGAAAATACAAAAAAGATGAAACCAAGGATAGATATTATACCGTAAATCCTGTGGAAACAGTATTTAACAGCGACCAATATTATCTTATTTGCTATGATGATTTCCATAGAAATCTCATCAATTACCGAATTGACCGCATGGAAAATATCATAAAGCTTGATGATGATATAAATGAATGTGATTGGCTTAAGGGATATGATATTTCCAAATATAAGCGCCAGCAGTTCAATATGTTTTCAGGCGAGGTTAAAAATGTAACGTTTATCGCGGATAGATCTTTAATTGATGTAATATTTGATAAATTCGGCTCACAGGTTGAAATGAGCGAAACCAAGGACGGCAAAATAAAATGTACCGTTGAGGTACAGGTGGGCAATATGTTTATTGCATGGCTATGCTCATTTGGTAAGGGCATTAAGGCTGTATCTCCGCCAACGGTAGTTACTAAGGTTAAGGAGCATCTAAAAAATACCATGGAGCAGTATGATGAAGGAGGACAAAATGGCTAATAAATTAGACGGAAAATTAGTTGTAGGTATTTCCTCACGCGCACTTTTTGATTTGGAGGAGGAAAACAAAATATTCGAGGAACAGGGACTTGAAGCATATATAAAATATCAAGAGGAGCATGAAAATGATATTTTAAAGCCCGGACCTGCATTTCCCCTTGTTAAAGCGTTGCACAATTTGAACTGTGAGGAAAAGAAGCTTACAGAAATTATAATCATGTCAAAAAACAATACATCAACAAGCATGCGCATTTTCAATTCTATAAAGCATTACGGTCTTGATATTACAAGAGCCGCGTTAGTTAGCGGAATGTCAATAGCTCCCTATCTTAATGCATTTAAAACAGACCTATTTTTATCTGCAAGCGAGGAGGATGTTCAAGAGGCAATCAACGCTAATATTGCCGCAGGTATTATATGCGTAAAAGAGGGACTTGATATTGATGCAAATGAAGAAATTTCCCAAATCAAAATAGCATTTGATGGAGATGCGGTAATTTTCTCCGATGAAAGTGAAAAAATCTTTAAGGAGCAGGGATTAGCTGCCTTTGAGGAGCATGAGGAGCTAAATGCAAAAAATCTTCTTGCTGAAGGACCATTTGCTAAGCTTTTAAAAACAATATCCTATGTTCAATCACAGTTCAAGTGCGCTGACCTTATGCCAATAAGAACAGCACTAGTAACTGCAAGAAACGCTCCTGCTCACGAAAGAGTAATAAGAACACTTCGCGCATGGAACATTCGTATTGATGAAGCGTTTTTTATGGGTGGCGTAGAAAAAAGCGAGATTTTAAAAGCATTTGGCGCACACATTTTCTTTGATGACCAAAGCGTGCATACAGATAAGGCTTCAAAGCTAGTGCCATCTGCCCGCGTTCCCTACAAAACCAACAATAATAAGGCTGAATAATTATGAAAAAAATCAAATTTAATAAATCATGGCTTTTTAGCCTAAATGATGGAGAGAAAAGCGAAATAAGCCTACCTCACGATTTTTCAATTTGTCAATCAAGAAATGCAGACAATAAATCAAACCAGCACGGCGGATTTTTCTCAGGCGGTGTAGGCACATACGAAAAAACCTTTAAAGCAAAGAAAAATAAGAAATATTTCTTTATGTGCGATGGCTCCTTTGGACTTACCGAAATTTACATAAATGCTAACTCTGTGTTTATAAATAAGTATCCCTATAACACATTTTATATTGAATTAACCGACTTTTTAAGATACGATAAGGATAACGAAATTAAGATAGTTGTAGATAATACCCATCAGCCAAATGCAAGATGGTACACAGGCGCAGGTATATACAGAGATACATATTTATTAGAATGTGGAGACACATATTTCAGCCCTCTTGGTCTTTTTGTAAAAACAGAAGCTATTCAAAACAATACTGCATATATGTCAGTTGAATGTGATGTGTTTTCTGATAAAAAAGGCGAGGGAGTGTTAGAATTTCAGGTTTTTGAGGACGGAATAAAAGCACCGGTTGCCACTTTTAATAAGTATTATTACGCCGAGCAGGGCAAAAACACAATTATAACTAAATTCCAAATTGACTCTCCTAAAATCTGGGATACAGACACGCCAAATATGTATTCCATCAAGGCAAAGCTAAATTTTGACGGAATTACAGATACAGATGAAAGCGTTTTCGGTATAAGAACAGTATATATCGACTCTAAAAAAGGCTTTATCCTAAACGGAAAGTCAATCAAGCTTCGCGGTGGCTGTGTCCATCACGACCAAGGCGCTGTTGGCTCACGCACATATGCAGAGGTTGAATACCGCCGTATTGCAAAATTGAAGGAAGCTGGCTTTAACGCTCTTCGTTGCTCACATAACCCACAGTCTCAGCATTTTTATGATGCATGCGACCGCCTTGGCATATTAGTTATGGATGAGCTTTTTGACTATTGGACTGAGGGCAAGCAGCTAAACGATTACCACTCATATTTCCATGATAACTACGAAAAATGGATTGAGCTTATAGTTAAGCGTAACAGAGTCCATCCGTCAATCGTAATGTACTCAACAGGTAACGAAATTCCACAAAAGGCAGGCAGAGGCTACGGCTACCGTATCGCAAGAAGCATTGCCGATAATATTAAAAAATACGACACATCCCGCATTCTTTCTCATGCATTATGTAGCCTTTGGGACAATTCTGAAGCATACGAAATAGAAAAAGCAGAGCAAAATTTCCCATCATCAAAAATGGACTATTTTGCAAGAAAAACAAGCATTACAGCCGACACTGTGGATATAGTTGGCTATAACTATCTTGAATATCGCCTTGAAAAGGACCTTGAAAGATTTCCAAATAGAGTGATTTTAAATACAGAAACATTCCCAAGGTGCGCATACACAACAATTAACCAGCTAAAGAACAATCCAAGAATTGCAGGCGACTTTGTATGGACCGCATACGACTACTTCGGAGAAACTGCCATCGGTCATGTTGAGCATACCGATAAGGAGGAAGGTCCATTTATGCTTGACTATCCTTATCATATTGCAGATTGTGGCGATATTGATATTATAGGAGTTAGAAAGCCTCAATCCTACTACCGTGAAATAGCTTGGGATTTAAGAAAAGAGCCTTATATCGCTCCACGCCCAGCAAAATATGCAGGCGTTAAGTACAGAATAAGCGGTTGGGGATTTTACGAATGTGAAAGCAGCTGGAATTATGAAGGCTATGAGGGTAAGGATATTGAGGTTTATGTATTTGCCGAGTGTGATGAAATAATCCTTTATGTAAACGGAAAAGAGGTAGGCAGACAAAGCCGCACGGATAACGGCGTTTACCTATTTAGTACCATTTATGAAAGAGGCGAAATTTCTGCAACAGCAATTTTAGACGGCAAGAAATACACCTCTAAAATCACAACCGAGGGCAAGCCAAGTAAAATTGCACTTGTTAAAGAAAAGTCATATCTAACAAAGCATACTAAAAAGCAAGACGACAATATCGTTTTTGTATCCGTTGAAATTCAAGACGAAAATGGCAAATTATGCACACAGGATGACAGATTTATAAGCTATAAGGCTGATGGCGCTGAAATTTTAGGCGTTGCAAGTGGTAATTTAACAACAGAAGCAATTTACAGCGAGCCAAATAAAGAGGTTTACCGTGGCAGAGCATTAGTTGTTCTCAAAAAGCTTCAGAAAAACGCTACGCTTACCGCATCAAGCGTAGGCATGACAGACACTGAAATATCACTTTAATCATAAAATGAACGGAGAAAATCAAAATTCTCCGTTCTATTTTTTTTAGAATTGTGGTCTAATGTCAACCTTGAATGATCAAATAATGTTGTTTTTTGGTAAAAATATGTGTTTTCTATATGTCATGAATGTGTAAACAATGTGAAAATTATTGGAAAATTTATTGACATACGCCATTAATTAAGTTATAATATTTAAATATTATATTTAAATGCGAAAGGAAAAACTATGAACGAGAATTTTTTATCCTTGAAAAGAAAAATTCTGGTTGGAATAATCATTAAGGCAGTTCTTTTGGGATTGGCGCTAGGCTCTATTGTGCCTGCATCAATCGCGTTGATAGAGAAGCTTGTGTATGACTCCATCAATATTAATCTTTGTATAATTTGCGGCTTGTCAATTTTTGTGGTTACTGCTTCACTTTACTTTTTGGTTTGTGTTCCAACAAACAAGCGTATCGCAAAAAATCTTGACAACTCCCTTTCTCTTAATGAGAAGGTGCAAACAATGCTTGCGTATAAGGATACTGATGGTGCTATTTTTGAGCTTCAGCGTAACGATACGGACAACTCCCTTTCCGGAGCTAAAATTAAAACGATAGGATTAAGGATTATCATCCCTTGCGTGCTTTGCATTTTGCTTGCGGTTGGTATTGTGGTGTATATCTTAAATATACCGCCAACAGTAATTCCCCCACCTGAGCCCGAGCCTGAGGTCCCATTTGAAATCACTCAGCTTCAAATCTCAGCCGTTGAGGAGCTTATCGCTTATGTAAGCGCTTCCGAAATGGACAGCCCATATAGGGAAAATGTTGCAAATGACTTAACAGTAATGCTTGATGAATTAAAAGTAGCCACTACGGAAAAGGAACGCGATAGCGCCCTTGATAAGGCGGTAAACGCTATCTTTGATGAAACCGACAATTCCTCAAATGCAGTTGAAATACTTAACGAGCTTTGGAAAACCAACACGGATGGAGCAAAGAGGTTAGCGAAGGCTCTTAACTATTACGATTGGCCTAAGATTGATGAGTGGGAAAAGTTCGTTGCTAAAATGACAGAATTCCGCGGTGCATTCAATTTAACCTTAAATGAGGAAGCAGAAAACCCCGAAGCGGAAAGATTAACTCAAACAAAAATGCTTTTTGCATTAGTTAGTGAAAACATAATCACATCACTTAATAAAACGGGTGCTGATGAAAATAGCGAAATTTATATTCAGCTTATGCGTTTAGCTAAGGCAAACGAAATAAACGAGGAATTTGGAACGAGAGTTTATGGCTTGTTTACACTCTATGAAAAAATTGAAGAAATGGGATATAAGGATACTCAAAGAGAATTTGATGCAACCTTAACCGCTTTAAATAATGAATTTTATAGAGTAATGTCTCAGCATGCAATTAATACCAATACAGGCGAATATGCCATGACGCGAATTTCATCATTATTCGGCTATACATTACCTAAGTTCAAACGTCCAAGCCTTGTTGATATGTCAACGGATGATAGCGGAGGCTCAGAGGGTGATGATAGCGGAGCAGGCGGCGGTATCGGCGATGGAACAGTTTACGGTAGTGATGACTTAGTTTATGACCCATATACAAATACATATGTTGAATACGGCACAATTCTTGATAAATACTATGCATTAATGTTCGGTAAGCTTCAAAACGGCACATTTACCGATGAAGAAAAAATAGCTATGGAAAAATACTTCGACATTCTTTATAGTGGCTTTGATGAAAGCAAAACGGAGAATGAGGGAGCAACTCAGCAATAAATTTTGATAATAAAAGTGAGGAAAATAAAATGAGCAACTTAGAAAATAAAGTGGAGGCAGCAGAGGTAACTGAGGCTGCTGAAATCGCAGTTACAAATAAAGAGGCTGAAATTGAAAGAGTAAAAATGTTCAGCGAAAAGGTAACAAAGGTAAAGAGCGAGCTTGCAAAGGACGTTGTAGGTCAAGAGGAAATCATTGATAATGTTATCATTGCTATTGTAGCAGGCGGTAATGTACTTCTTGAGGGTATCCCGGGCGTTGGTAAAACCCGTCTTGTTCGTTCACTTGGTAGAGTATTATCACTCCCATTTTCAAGAATTCAGTTTACACCTGACCTAATGCCATCTGACGTAACAGGTACAAACATCGTTGAAAAGGATGAAAGCGGCAAGCTTAATACAAAATTCCGTAAGGGCCCTATCTTTGCTAACTTAGTTCTTGCAGATGAAATTAACCGTGCTACACCAAAAACACAGTCAGCCATGCTTGAGGTAATGCAGGAGCATAAGGTAACTGTTGCTAATGTATCATATAAGATTGAAGAGCCATTCTTCGTTCTTGCTACTGAAAACCCAATTGAGCAGGATGGTACATATCCACTTCCAGAAGCGCAAATGGACCGTTTTATGTTCAAGCTTATCGTTAATTTCCCATCTGATGAGGAGCTTATCAACATCGTTAAGATGACACAAATTACAATGGCAGAAACTGCCGAGGCTGTTGTTACAGGCGAGGAAATTCTTGAAACGAGAGCGCTTGCTTCAAGCGTTCCTGTAATTGATGAAATTATTTCTTACGCAGTAAGACTTGTATCAAATACACACCCAGAGCTTCCAAATAGCTGCCCATCAACAAAGAAGTATGTAAAATACGGTGCATCTCCTCGTGCGGCTCAGGGCTTAATTACAGCCGCTAAGGTAAGAGCGCTTATGGAAGGCAGATTTAATGTTTCATATGATGATATTGACGCTCTTGCTTGCAACGTATTAAGACACAGAATGAAGGTTAATTACACAGCAATCAACGAAAAGTATAACGTTGATGATGTAATCAAGATGATCATAAAGGAAACCAAGAGATAAACCGAAATAGCAATCCAAATAAAAGAAAAAGGAAATCAAAGGCTACTAAATGAAAACTACGGTAATAGATGAGGCTTTCCTTTCTGAAATCGAAGCATTACAATCGGTTCTTAAAAATAATATAGCAGGTATGTTTGGCGGAAACCACCAATCAAAGAACTTCGGTTCATCCTGCGAGTTTGCAGACTACCGCGACTACATGCCGGGCGATGATATTTCAAAAATTGACTGGAATGTATATGCAAGATTTGATAAGCTTTACCAAAAGCTTTATCTTGATGAAAGGCAAATGCACACAAGAATATATATAGACGCAAGCCGTTCAATGCAGCACGGAAGCTTAGAAAAGTCCGAGCAGGCAATAAGACTTGCGGCAGCATTTGCATACCTATCTATCAATGAAATGGATAAGGTATCAATATATGCTATTCACGGCAACCAAATTGATGAGGTTATCTCAGGTATGGTTGGCAAGGATTCCTATTTAAACTGTGTCAACAAGCTCAACGAAATTGATTTTGACGGAGAGGCGTTAATCAGCGAGGCTATAGTGTCCTCAAAAATAGGAATGGGCGATGGATATTCAATCTTAATATCCGACTTCCTAACCGACCAAGACTATAACGGTGCGATTGATAAGTTCACCGAAAAGCGAAGAGATGTGCTTTGCGTACAGGTTTTAGCCCGTGATGAATTAAATCCTCAAATAAGAGGAAAAATGCACCTTTTTGACTCTGAAAATGTGTCCGACTTTTTCCGTAAAAAGATTGACAAGGAAAGAGTAAGAGCATATAAGGAAGCATTAAAATTTGTAATTGAAAGAATTAAAAACTATTGCGAAAGCCGTGGCGGAAGCTACCTGTTAGTTCCTGCTCACGAAAAAATGTTTGATGTATTCTTTGGAAATCTTGTAGATTTGGGGGTACTTAAGTAATGTCATTTATGTTCCCCTTAGGATTACTTGGACTTATCGGTGTTCCTGTAATCATCATTATCTACATCATTCAAAGTAAATACACCGAGCAAACAGTAAACTCCAACTACCTTTGGCACTTAAGCGATAAGTTTATGAAGCGTAAAAACCCACTTAGCGGTATTACAGGCATTATCAGCCTTATTTTACAGCTTCTTATGGTAATTGCAATTTCACTTATCATTTCCCGTCCTATCATTACACTTCCCAACGCTGCAAAGGACTATTGCTTTGTTGTTGATGCATCAAGCAGTATGACTATGGTTGAGGGCGAGGAAAGTCGCTTTGATATGGCAAAGGAAGAAATTGAGAGAATTATCAAAAAATCTAAAAACGGCAGTAGCTTCTCGTTAGTTACTGTTTCTGATGACACAGTTCGTGAATTTGATGGCGTAACAAATAAGAAAACAGCTATTGAGCTTCTTGAAAAGGTTCAGCCAAGCCAAGCAAATGTAAATCATAATGATTTATTATCAACTGCCCAAAGCATTTTTGATAGTAATACATCAACCCTTATTTACCTTGTAACCGATAAGGATTATAATAATCACGAAAACATTGAAATTATTGATGTAGGTAACGAAACAGTAGATAACTACGGCATTTTTGATGCTACTTACTCATTATCAGGCGGCAGATTAAAGGTAAATGCAAGCGCTATTTCCTATGTAAACAATGCTGACCTTACTATTAAATTAACAGTTGACGGTAAAAAGGCTGATGAAAAGAAATTCAGCGTTAAAGCAGGCGAAATTACTGAAATTTCATTTGATGTGCCTTGCACCGCATTTAGCGAATTTAAATTAGAGGTATTAAATACCGATGGCTATATGCTTGATAACACACTTAATACCTACAACCAAAAGAGTGATAAATCATATAGCGTTCTTATCGTAAGTGAAACAGGCTTCTTCTTTAAGGCGGTTATTGATGCTCTTGTTGACTCAACAATTGATATCGTATCCCCACTTGAATACGAAACAATTACCGATAAATACGGTCTTTATATCTTTGACTCCTACACACCAAGCGTATTGCCAAATGGCGCGGTATGGCTTATCAACTCCGATAAGAGTGTTGAGGACTCAGGCTTTGGCGTAAGAGGTAAGGTTGAGCTTACACCGTCAGGCGTTATTGAAAAATCAAAGTCCACCGCAACTAATGTGCGTAAGCTTTTAGAGGGCGTTGGAGATAGCGAAATTTACATTACAAACTATGTAAAATATAGCGGTATGTATTTAGGCTTCCATACATTATACTCCTATGATTCCAATCCGCTTATCTTTGCAGGCGCAAACGGCCTTGGCAACCGACAGGTGGTATTCGCATTTGATTTACATAAATCCGACTTTGCTTTGTCAACTGATTTCGTTATTTTACTTAGCAACCTTCTTGATTATTCCTTCCCAAATGTTATTGATGAAACATCATATACAGTAGGGGATGAGGCTATTGTAAATATTCTTAAAAATTCAGAAAACCTTAAGGCTCAGTCTCCATCAGGCAAGGATATCTACCTTGAAACCGATGGCGCAACTGCTACAATGAGACTTGATGAGGTTGGCACATATACTGTTAGCCTAACTCTTGGCGGCGAGGAAATGAAGTATAAGCTTTTCTCAAGCGCACATTCAAAGGAAAGCGAGCCCACATTGACCGAAGAGGATTTCTCCTTAAGCGGTGAAAAAACAGAAGCAAACATTGATGGAAAATATGACCCTATGATGGTGCTTTTCATTTGTCTTGCTATATTATTTATTGCGGATTGGGGGGTATATTGCTATGAAAAATATCAGCTTCGATAATCCCTACCTACTGCTTTTAATAATCCCCGCACTTCTTTGCGTGATTATTCCATTCTTTATTGCAAAGAACAAGGATAATAAATCAGCACCTTGGCTAATTTCACTTTGTATCCACGCTGTGATTATAGTAATTGTAGCATTAGCCGCAGCGGGACTTTCCTCAGTAAGCGTTCTTACAGAAACTACTGTTTATGTGGTTGCCGATGTATCATATTCATCAGAGCAAAACCTTGATAAAATTGATGAGTATATTGCTAAAATCAAGGAAGAGCTTCCCGAAAAAACTAAGATGGGCGTTGTTTGCTTCGGTAAGGAAAGCATAATTTTAACTCCCGTTGGCAGAAAGCTCACAAGCGTAAAGGAAGCAAAAATTGATAATAGCGCAACGGATATTGCAGGCGCGCTTAACTATACCGAGACTCTTTTTAAGGGGGATTCCTTAAAAAGAATTATCCTTATTACAGACGGTAACGATACTGTAAGTAATTCATCAACATCAATTGCCTCAACGGTACAACGCTTAACAGAAAACGGCGTTAAGATTGATGCAATATTCCTTGATAATGCAGTTAAGGAAAACCAAACCGAGCTTCAGCTTTTAGATGTTGAATACTCAAAATCTATATATGTAGGACATGAAAATAAGGTTAAATTCCTTATTCAGTCATCTATTCAAGCAAATGCAGTTGTTGAGCTTTATTCAAGACTTGCCAATGATGAAAATGCTGTGCTTGAAAAGGTTGGACAAACAATTTTGACAGTTGACCCGGGCTTGACTACGGTTAATATGGACCTACCATCTAATATTGAGGGTAAATACGAGTATCAGGTTAAAATCGTTAATGAGGATGATATGTCATCCTACAATAACACACGCTCATTCCTTCAAACAATTGTTGGTAGAGAAAAAATTCTTGTTATCGCAGGCGATGACAAGGATGTTGCCTTGCTTGAGCTTTTATATGGCGAAAACGCTGAAATTGACTCCTATGTTGTAAAATCCTCAGGAACAAGAGTGCCATTTACACTTGAAGCACTTGTAGCATACGATGAAATCGTAATTTCTAATATGGATATAAGAAATATCCGTAATGTAAATGCATTTATTGACTCACTTGATATGGTAGTTTCCCAATATGGAAAGAGCCTTATCACAATGGGCAATTTACAGCTTCACACCAACTCCGATGACATTATTTTCCAAAAGTTTTCTGAGCTTCTACCTGTAACCTTCGGTAGCACCAAGCGCGACGGTAAGCTTTATACGATAGTTCTTGATGTATCCCATAGTATGTTTATGGCATCTAAGTTCACTACCGCAAAGGAAGCGGCAAAAAACCTTATTTCAGTTCTTGATGAGGAGGACTACGTTTGCTTAGTAACCTTCTCAGGCGAAATCAAGGTAGAAACACCGAGAAAGGTTAAGGATTGCAAGGAGCAATTAACGTCTTATATTAACTCACTTACCACAGGTCACGGTACCGATATCGGTATGGGACTTGAGGAAGCGCTTAAAACAATCAAGGCATTAAACCTTACAGAAAACCAAGTAATGGTTATTTCCGATGGTTTTAGCTTTGAAAGTGAGAGGGAAGCCAAGGATGTAGCTAAGGAACTATACGATGCAGGCGCAACCGTATCAGCAATTACAACCTATATTCCGTCTGACGGTAATGGTGGCGCAAGAACAATGCGTGATATTGTAAACGCAGGCGAAATCGGTAACTATTACGAAATTTCACGCCCCGAGGATGTGGTTAAGGTGGTATTCGGAACTATTGCCGATAACTTCTCCGAGGTTATTATTGAAAAGGATGCTCAAATAACGATAGCAAAGCACAAGGATGATATCGTTAAGGATATTACATCATTCCCTGTTGTTTCAGGCTATGTTCTTTCACTTGAAAAGTATGATGCCATAGTGCCTCTTACAATTACATATCAAAAGAATAATGGCTATCAAGAAACAGTTCCATTCTATGCATACAGAAATCACGGTAACGGCAGAATTGCTTCAATTACAAGCTCCTTAACAGGCTCTTGGACAAATAAATGGTCAAGCGAGATTAAGGATGCGTTCGTTCAAAATCTTTTCGTAAGCAATACGCCAAAGGAAAGAGTAGATTATCCATTCTCAATCAATATTGATAAGAATGAAACTACAGCATATCTTGAAATTTTACCAAGTGTTCTTAATCCCGAGGCAAAGACTGTAATTGAAATTACATTGCCAAATGGCAAGGTAACAAAGAGAACATTAACCTTTGACTCAAAGAAATATGTTTATACATTCACAACAGGTAAGGTGGGCACATACAGAATAAAAATTAACTATTCCTATGAGGAGCAAAGCTATAATGCAGAGACCTCATTTGAAATTCCATACCTTTCCGAGTATAACGCGTTTGCAACCTTTGATAAATTCAAGGTTTACGAATTTATGCGCGGAAACGGCGAGGTGCTTGTTGATGAAATTCCAAGCATGGAATACGAAAAGGACAAGATTACCACATATAAGGTAAGCTATGTAATTCCATTACTTATTGCGGCAGTATCAATCTTTGTGGTTGATGTCTTTGTAAGAAAGCTCCGCGTTAAGAAAAAAGCACACAAGAAAAGCAAGTAGAAAGGGGAAAAAGATGAAATTATTTAAGCAAATTGTTGTCTTTACATTATTATTTATAATGATGTTCTCCTTAGTCGCTTGCGACGGAGAATATCACTACGGTCAAGGCGTTGGCAGTAATAACGATTCAAGCACCAATACCGACACGGATATTGACTCAGGCTATGAGCAGCCCGACCTAAACGATGACCCAACCGATGACTTTACCGTAACGCTTTTAGCAGATGGTCAGCCATACTCTCCAAGAATGGAAATGTATGTTTATTGGAATGATGGCTTTAGTATTCATTCAGCTCCCGTTGATAAAACAGGTGTAGCTAGAATTGATGGTCTTGATGGAGACTATCGCGTATCACTTTCCGCTGTTCCAAATGAATATACCTATGACCCAAACTCTAATATCGCAACCAACGATAATAGAAACATTATTTTAAATTTATACACACTTAATATGCTTGCAGGAAGCGGAACAGGTCTTTACGATTGTTATAGCTTCAGTAAAACAGGCGTTTACTGTGCAGTTATTAACAGTCCCGAGGATGGAATTTACTTCCAATATGCTCCAGACAGAAGCGGAACATATTCCATTGAAAGTTGGATTGATATAACCGAAGATAATATAAATCCATACGTTGATGTTTATTACGGAAGTGCTCAATGGAAGGCTTACGAAAAAACCATTGATGATGGCGGCGCTATGGGAAGCTATACTATTAACTTTGTCCATAATGTTCAAATCGCTGCGGAAAATATAAGCCCAGGTGGCGGTCAGGCAACATATACATTTGTTGTTAAGGCTGATGTTAAGAATAATAAATATCCTGTAACAATTACCTTTGCGGTAAAGCGTGATGGCGAATTTGAGCTCATAAGACCGGGTAGCGCAGGCGCTGCCGCATCAGGAATGGCAGTTCCTAAGCATGACTTTTCCGACTTTAATAAGGAAGACCACGAGTACGATAATAGCTATGCAATCAAAAACCCTGAATATCTTTTAAGCGGAAACACCTATGTATTTGATAAAAACCGTTTCAAGCTTTGGGAAAAATCTAAGGGCGGCGATGGCTTCTATCACGTATTTGATACAGAGAAGTATCCTGAAACAAACGGCTATGGACCAATCCTATATGCATATATTAAATCTGCTTGTAGATTTATTGATGTAGCATTTACCAAGATAGAATATAACAATAAGGGCGAGGTTATTAACTCTGCGTTATCCGTTGAAGGCGCAAACTATAAGCATTTTATTGAGGGATATACCCAGCTTACAACCTTCGGTAACATTAACGGCGGCTCTTACTACTGTTCAAGCGACTGTACGTGCCACCCTGATACAAATAAGGGTTGGGCTTGTACATCAGATTGTACTAATTGTAGAAGCGATTGCCGTAGAATTCCAAAGGAGCTTATAGGAAACGAGGGTTACCAAGCATATGCTAATTCAGACGGATTAGTACCTGTAACCGAGGAACTTCAAATATTCCTTCAAGGCTACTCCAATAAGCAGGTATTCTTCTATGACGGTAAGGGTACACTTGAAAGCTCCGTTATAAACGGAAAAAGATATCAAGCAACAGGCGGTTCAGGCTGGCTATTTGCTTGTGCATATTACGAAGAAAAGTAATATGTGAATATTTATTCATTTTGTTTTTGATAATTGTGAATATTTATGCAAAATTTTCAAAGAAAAAAATAAAAAAGGTATTGCAATTTCAAAAACCTTGTGATATAATGTCGTTATGTCTTATCTCTATATTATATATATGTATATACATATCGGGGTATTATATAAACAAGTTGTTAAGAAAACAACAAAAAATTTTAGGGAGGACTCTATTTATGAAGAGAGTATTAGCGGTTTTATTGTGTTTACTTTGCGCTATGCTTTTATTAGTAGCCTGTGGCGATGAAAGCACAGATACAGATAGCCAAAATCAAGGCGGCAATAACACAGATAACCAAGGACACGTTCATACCTATAAGACTAACGAGGACTGGTCAAAGGACGCTCAAGGTCACTGGTATGATGCAACATGCGATTGTGAGGATGCTCCAATTACAAAGCTCAACCACACAGACGCAAACAATGACGGTGCGTGCGATGTATGTACATTCACAAACCACGAACACGAATACACAGAGGATTGGACAGCGGACTGTACAAACCACTGGAATGCTGCTGACTGCGGACATACAGTAGCAGGCATTAATGTTGGCGCTCACGCAGATGAGGACGCTGACGGCAGATGTGATGTATGTAACTACATCATTGAGGACCTTCACGAGCATATTTATGCAACAGAATGGACCTATGGCGATGGCTATCACTGGCATGCAGCTCTTTGTGAGCATAAGGTTGAGGTAGCTGATAAGGCTGCTTGTAACGTAAATGCAGCAGGCGTATGTACTGTATGTGATGCTAAAATCAAGGAAATTGACAAAACAGATATCCTTGCAGTTCTTAACGCAGCAATTGCGAGTAACCACAAGGTTGTAAGCGGAAGCGTTGTTTATGAAAACAATATTCCTGACATTAACTACACGCTTTCACACAGTGTATACTATGTTCTTGGCGAAGCGTCATCATACGAAAAGCGTATTGAATACGGTATGGCTAAGGAAAGATGGTATCAGTTGATTAGTGCAGATGAGGTATTCGGTGTAACAAGCGAGGATGGCGGATTTTCAATTATCCCAATCTCAGCTGACGCTGATAGCTTAAAGGGATATAACTACTTTCCATCAACAATGCTTGGTAGCTATGATTCAACAGCAACTCTTGCTGAAACTTTATGGGCTATTTATGATATTTCATTAAAGGATACTGTAACAAACAAGGTTGCTACATATAATGCCGAAACAGGTGTTTACACAATCAGTTATACGTATCTTGAAGTAAGAATACAAACAGGACACGATAATATGCAGGATTCCGGAAACGATGATAGCACCGCTGAACTACAAACGGTTGTATCAACAAGTCTTTACGAGGTAGAGGCAACCTTTACAGTTGATAAAAACTTCGTAATTGATAGCGCGGAATTCGTTGTTGGCGCTTACAATCAAGACATTGATGGCGACTACGTATATGATGTAGAAACAGGCACATACACAATGAGCCCGAATGCTCTTGCTGACACATACAGCTACAAGGTAGCTCAAACATCAGGAAAAAGAACGTATTACACAGCTTATCCAAAGGCTTCTATTGTTCCAAATAGCTTCGACTTAACACTTCCTGACGGCGAAATCGCAGGTGAGGAAATTGAGACAGCGGTTGGTACGTACGTTCAATTTGCACTCTCAAATCTTAAACCATTTAGCGCTCTTGCAGAGTTTATTGATCCAAGCGATTTCACAATTACAGTAATCGATAATGCAACAAATGAGCCGGCAACATTTGAACCATTCTACAGCTCATTTAGCGGCGCAGTATGCTTCAATCCAAATAAGGTTGGCAGCTACACAATGACCATTAAGTATGGTGAAATGGAAAAGGTATATACTTTAACAATAACACCGGCAGCTCCTAACTCAGTGAAGCTATATCCATTTGGCTGGATTGCAGGCTTTGGCGAAATGGTTTATACAGCAGATGAGAATAACCCGGGTTCAGCAACTAAGATTGAACTTGATGTTGGCGAAACAATTGACTTCTTAGTTCGTGTAAACCCTGCTAAGGCAGATCAGCTATACACAATAACAGTAGACAGCGATAACGCATCTATCACAGATGTAACTCTTGAAAATGTTGTAGCATTCTATGAAATTCTTGAGGAATGCGCAGCATATCAATTCAAGTCAGACGTTGAGGGCAAGTATGTAATCACACTTACATCAACAGTTGACGAAAACGTAACAAGCACGGTTGAGGTTTATGTTGGTAATGTTGAGCAGGATGTTAAGACATCTGAAACCTTCGAAATTGCAACACCTGGCAACTGGGCTAAATCTGATGAGTACGTATTTACAGCGGGAGTTGCTGGTACATATGTAATCACAGCAGAAAATTTTGATAGTTCAACATGGATTCAACTCTATGATGCTGTAAACGATAGCTGGACAAAGTTAAATGCTAGCCTACCATATTCAGTAGAGCTTGCAGCGGGCGAAACAGCCACAATCAGACTTTATGGTTGGAGTTCAGACACATCAGTAGTAGGAAAAATTGTAACTGTAACAGTTGCAAAAGAGGCTTCTCAAAATTCAGCAAGCTACGAAATTGCAACACCTGGCAACTGGGCTAAATCTGATGAGTATGTGTTCACAGCAGAGGCTAACGGCACATATGTAATCACAGCAGAAAATTTTGATAGCTCAACATGGATTCAACTCTATGATGCTGTAAACGATAGCTGGACAAAGCTAAATGCTAGCCTACCATATTCAGTAGAGCTTGCAGCGGGCGAAACAGCCACAATCAGACTTTATGGTTGGAGCGATGAAGTTGCAGGTCAAATGGTAACTGTAACAGTAGCTCCTAACACAGCATCAGATGATGATGGTGGCACAACCGCAACACTTGAAGGTAGCGGTACGAATTCTGACCCTTTCATTCTTGTAGATAACGGCGACTATGTATGCGCATACCCAGGCGGTTATAACTACGTATACTATAAGTACACAGCAACACAGACTGGCATACTTACAATTTCAGTAGCCGGTAACGATTTCTATTGGGGAATGGGCTCATCTCCAATGCAGTTAATTGCTGGTAACAGTAACTCAACACAAAGTGTTGACCTAACTGCAGGCGAATCAGTTTACATTGGACTTTCAACTGACTCAACTAACGCAGCTGATATGAACTTCACTGTAACCTTTGAGGCAGGCTCAGACGATGATGGAGGAAATACTGAAGCAACTCCTGACGGCTCAGAATCAAATCCATTCTCACTTGTAATGGGTGAAAACGAACTTCTTTACCAAGGCTACGCATATGCTTACGCATTTTATGTTTACACAGCAACAGAGGCTGGAAATCTTACAATCACAGCAACAAGTGCAGATTATGACCTAGCATATGGACCAGCTCCAATGTATATGACAGGCTTCCAAGCAAGCCCAATGGTTCGTCCACTAGCAGCTGGTGAAACAATTTACATTGGTATTTCAACAGAAACAGGTGCAGCATCAAGCACACCAATTACATTTACAGCTTCATTTGAGGCTGCTTCAGCTGGATTAACAGAGGATGAATTGAAGGCTTCTCTTAGTGGTATGTATGAATTTAGTGACACAATGGGACTATTCTTTATGTTCGCTGATTATGAGAGTGAAAACGGTGTATACTTCATGAATGCATACGCACCTGACTATTCTTGGGACCTTTACTTCACATACACATTGACAAATAACAATGATGGTACATTTACCATTACTCCAACCTATTATAGCCGTCCTGACTATGAGACAGCTGCAACACAAGAAAATATTGATGCAGTTCTTAACACAGTGATTGTTGCTAACTATAATGGCGAATCTTGGTCATTTGGCGAGCAAACTGACGAACCATCAAACACACCGCTTCCAGAGGGTGCAACCCAAATTAATGCAGAAAATGTAACATATGAGTATGTAGCGGAGACAGCAGGCACACTTAACCTTTCTGTAGGCGATGCAATTATGGGTATGGTTGAAATTAGCTACACAGTAAATGGTGGCGATTCAACAATGCTTGAGCTTTGCACAAGCGTTGACCTTGCACTCCAAGCAGGTGATGTAGTAGTAATCACAGTTGTAGCTGAGGGCTATTCATCAATCCAAGCAACTTGGACAGGTGCATCAGTAGGTGGTAACACAGCACTTAACATTGGTGCAAACCAAATTGAAACAGAAGACGTAACATTTGAGTACACAGCAGAGACAGCAGGTACACTTAACCTTTCTGCAGGCAATGCAATTATGGGTATGGTTGAAATCAGCTACACAGTAAATGGTGGCGATTCAACAATACTTGAGCTTGGTACAAACGTTGACCTTGCACTTCAAGCAGGCGACGTAGTAGTAATCACAGTTGTAGCTGAGGGTTACTCATCAATCCAAGCTACTTGGACAGAGGCATCAACAGGTGGCACTACACCGCTTCCAGAGGGTGCAACCCAAATTAATGCAGAAAATGTAACATATGAGTATGTAGCGGAGACAGCAGGCACACTTAACCTTTCTGCAGGCAATGCAATTATGGGTATGGTTGAATTTAAATACACAGTAAACGGTGGCGATTCAACAATACTTGAGCTTGGAACAAGTGTTGATCTTGCACTTCAAGCAGGCGACGTAGTAGTAATTACAGTTGAAGCCGAGGGTTACTCATCAATTGAAGCTACTTGGAC